>JAYSPL010000044.1:0-2329 GCA_043722085.1 Candidatus Altimarinota bacterium
TACCTCAGTTCGTGACCAGAAGTAGTTCGCATTGTTTTGCACTTGTTCGAAGTACGATACCGTCACTCCTCAGGCATTGGCGAGGATATCTGGGATCACCGCAATTCATTTTTGGAATAAAGTACTATCAGCTACTATCGCATCCGATCGCAATCCCCAGAAAGTCGTGGAAAGTGAGAATGCCTCATCTGTGGTCAGGTGATCCAGTGACCGAGTGAACCATATCAATACTATATCTATTCCGAAAAAACAGGGAAATACCTCTATATGAAGACAACACAGGATCCATATCCATTTGACCAGACGTCTCTCGAATTCTAGAAAATAGAGGAATCTCCCCCTAAGCCATCACTGTCTCAAGTGCACGATGTGTACCTGCATGGATGGTGGCAGTCTCCTCAGTCAATCATACCTGTAGACTCGAACTTCTCATGTACGGAAAGCATCCTAGGAATTGCTTCTCGGTACTCATAATCGTAAAGTAAGAATCAGATCTATTGGTCAAAATATTCCCCTGCGGAGATCTTTTTGGCTTATTGCCATCCATGATCGGACTTCCTACGAGAATATCTATCGATGTTGGAACATAGGAAGCCAGAAGAGAACTCGGATTTCTCAGCTGTGCATAGAGGATAACTGCAAGTTTTATCTGTTCTACAGTGGAAGGTGACAATGTCGATAAATTCCCCAAAATAAGAGAGCGTATACTTGGATTCTCGATGATGTCACTTGGTGTGAAATCTCATCTCTGGAATCAGAGTTCGAGTCCTGCAAGCGTCAATATATTATTGGTAGGGGATTCTGAGAGTGGCATAGAGTGTATTTGTAAGGTATATTGTATTATATCATATCATATCATATCATATCATATCATATCATATCATATTTCCATACCCTTCGTCAAATCCTGATAGAAAATGGGAATTTGATTTTGGAGGAAATATTGGACAAAATAAGAGAAAAGATATACTTGAAAGGCAACACATTTTATTTACAGTTTTTTTGATATTTAAAAGGCATCATAGGGCAATTTATATTGCCAATGTCCTTTGTCTTTTTTAGATATTTTGACCGTAGAAAATGTTGTTGCAAACATCTCGGGCGTATAGATTGCCCTTTTTGTTTGTTATTTCTAGAATTAATCCTCATTACTAATATGAAAAGTATTATCTGATTTCTATTGGTTACTATTATTGGTTTTGCCATATATACTAATCCCGTTAGTGCAATATCAATAACTGCTAGTACAAGTACTGGACAAATAATCACCATGAGTCCAGGATGGAATACATTCTCTACTCCAAAAGTATTAGATACTATCTCATTCCAAAGCTGAGGAATTGGATTATTTTTCTATTCCCTGAGCTCTACATGATGGTCAATAGTAAATCCAAGTACCACTACAATCAAGCCATTAGAATGATACATTCTCAACAATACTAATACGGGTACTAGCAGTATTTCTCTTTCATACAAAACAAATCTCTCTCCTCTTGATATGATTTTTCAGAAGTCACTTCACTCAGGTTGGAATATTGTAGGAATTACAACAAATACGAATCCATTTGCAAGTATAACTTCCAGTGTTTGAATGGGATTAGACTTCACCAAAACATCAGATGGAATAACAAATTATTCCAATAAAATTGCGAGTACATTTTATACGACTACAGGTAATGCAAACTTAAATAGCTTTCTACTCGGTGAGTCATATGGATTATTCCTTCAGTCTCCACTTCTTCTTCCTGGAATACAACCACAGGCTTGAACGGACGGGGAAATATGAGAGTTTCTTTTTTCAAAAGCTTATACACAAAATAGTTTTGCCTATGGAAGTAGCGGTGTAACTTTATTTAATTGACTCGTCTCATCCACTTTACCCATCACTATAAGTGAAATTATTGTAACTCCTATAAATACGGGAAGTTGAATAGATTCATTTATTGATAATAAATTGATAATTAAAATCAATGGAATTGAAGTATGAACAATTACAAATCTCACGAATCCTCAAACATATAATATATCTTCATCAATTATAAATGGTACTTGATCCATTACGATAGAGTGATCTATTAAAAATGACTCAAGTATTTATAGTACAAATTCCTTTAATGTGGCAATTACTTGAATTAATGACTCAAGAAATTCTAGTGTAAATATAGGAGCTTGAGTGAGTATACTCGGCGATAGAGTTGATATAAAAACTCCGAGTGTGGAACTCAAAACGGCAACTATTGCAGCTCCTTCTACAGCTCGAATCTACTCTTCTACAGAGCAAGAGATCGGTCGTTTTGCACTCACTGCTCGTAATGAGATAGCTCGTCTT
>JAYSPL010000045.1:0-16562 GCA_043722085.1 Candidatus Altimarinota bacterium
AACTTTCTACTCTTTTTCTATGTTTGTTTCTTGGCTTGGATATTAGGGTTTACTGGGTAAAACTTTATGAAAAATTTCCCACTGGGAAGGAAAGAGCCAGATTTTTCCAAATTTTATTGATTTGAGGCAATAAATACTCAATATACCAATTCGGTACCTCAAGCTTTGAGTATTTTTGCACAAGCATTGGCCGTCGATCCTGTCGATATAACGTCATCAATAAGAATGATATACTTTGGCATGACTTTTGATGGAAACAATCTCATTGTATTTTCTCTATTTTTCATTCGTTCTTTTTTCGAGAGCTGTGATTGGCGATACGAGAAAGTGGCTCTTAGCGGTTTTTGAATACTATACTTTGTTTGTTTTGATAACTGAGAAGCAAGGCGTTCTATATGATTAAATCCACGAATAGTATATCGACTCCAGTGCATTGGAACACCAACAATAGCAAAATCCATTACATCACCCGGAAATTGAAAGTGTTCAATAGTTTTCGAGAGTAGATCGACAAATTCTTGTGTATATTGGCGATCTGAGCCATACTTATACCGTTCGATGGCTCATCGAATATCGCTATATTGTGCGGCAACATAGATTTTATCAAGAGCAATTTTTGGAATTTCTTTTCGGTAGTGTTCAGTGAGATCTTGAGGATGGTATACATTTTTCATCATGGCAGTACTTTTCCATTCATCAAAAAATATAGAGAGGATGGCTGTAAAGAGTTTTCACATAGTACTTTCTATTTATAATGCAGTATCTTGTCGATGATTTCCTCTGTATTTTTCGAAAGTCACTCCTGACTGAGTATTTTTTCGAGGTACGGTCGCATGATGTCTTGGCTTGCTATATTGAGCTTCGGAAAGAGACTGAATGCTCCAGCTATACGAGCTGCGGTATGTGGATTACTCGGATCACTTTTGATGATAAAATCACAAATAAGGGCATATCCTGATCCATCTTTCTTATGAAAGAATTCCAAATTCTTACTAAATGTACCAAATAAGGCCCTTGCATGATTGGGAAGATCATGTCTATAAAAGCCCTCATCCTTGGTTCGAGAAATATCTTGTACCACAGTATCATACTTGGATTGAGCAATCATAGAAAGATACTTCATGATGACGAGGGGATTGTCCCCATAAGAATCAATAAATTCCTGTATGCGAGGATGGCGAGCCCCTCTTGAAAAATGAGAGAGGAGTGAGAGTGAGGCAAGGCGTAATGTCATCGTATGAGAGGCATTGTACTGTTCTTCAGCGAGAATAATTATGATTTTTGTATTTTTTGAATATGAGAGGAGATCAAGGAGACGTGTCATATAGGCACGCGTCCCGATCTCAAACGATGTAATACCTTCTACATTTGGAAGACTCGATCTGAGTGCGGTATAGAGTTCAATTATTCTATCCTCATGAGCTTGTAAAATGCATTCAATCAGTGTATTTCTAGCGTCTGAGAGAATATCAAAATCGATAGGCTTTGGATATTCTCGAGAGAGCGTACTGAGTGTTGGTATCTGCAGGAGGAGTGATTGAAAGAGTCGATCACTCGAATCAACGAGAGTAGATCCAAATACTGAAAGATAGATACCTGGTATTCATAGTCAGTCAATACTCTCGAATATCACTCGGGTGGTATATTGTTGTATAGCCTCATACCGTGCAAACCCATCCGTTTCATGCTGAATCAAGAACATAGGATCAGACTCATCGAATGTAATGGTGATAGGTGCTGAAAAACCCCGATTCAACGATACCTTGGGATGGGTAATGATATTTTTAAAAATAAACGATTCTTGATCTTTTGATATGATAAGTATTCCTTCTGGGAGACGATCTTGTCCTGTAGTATCTAAAAGATCTAGCGGATATTGTTTTCCTGTTGCATCAAACAAGGCAAGTGTAAGTGGATAAAAAAAAGGCTTTTGTGCTATTGCGTGAGTATTTTTTAGGGTAATTTGTGTGGTATCAATCCGGTATGTACGTTCACTTGCATTAAACGTACCGGTTACGATGAGTTCTGGTGTACGCTCCTGATGGTACCATGTTTCTTCAAATTGTGTCAAATCCATCTCACCACCGGTTTCCATAGCCCATACAAAATCCTCGGTAGTAACCGCTTGTCCATCAAAGGTTTCAAAATAGAGATCCATTGCCTTTCGGAATTTCTCTTTCCCAAGGAGTGTCGCCATCATTCGGATCACCTCCGAACCCTTTTCATAGACCGTAGCGGTATAAAAATTATTTATTTCCTTGTAGGAAGCCGGCTTGATAGGGTGAGCTGTCGGACCAGCATCTTCACTAAACTGGAATTCTCTGAGATCTCGAATATCCTCAATACGCATGGTATGCCGAGAATTCATATCTCAAGAGAAGTCATGATCACGAAATACGGTGAGTCCCTCCTTGAGGGTGAGCTGGAACCAGTCACGACACGTAACACGGTTTCCTGTCCAATTATGGAAATATTCATGAGCGATAACACTCTCTACTCCGAGAAAATCTCGATCGGTTGCTGTCTCAATATCTGCAAGGACATAGACGGTATTAAAAATATTGAGACTTTTATTTTCCATCGCTCACATATTGAAGCTATCAACCGCCACAATGTGAAATACATCGAGATCATACTCTCGTCCATACGTATCTTCATCCCATTTCATCGATTTTTTGAGCGACTGCATCGCGTGGAGGCATTTTTTTTCATTTCCATGTTCCGAAAAAATATGGAGATCGACTATATTACCCGATGTGGTCGTATAGGTATCCGATATTTTTCCAAAATCTCACACCACCAGAGCAAACAGATAGGAAGGCTTTTTAAAGGGGTCGTTCCACTTGGTAAAGTGTGTGTCTGCATCAATATCTCCAGAATCTATAAGGTTTCCATTAGAGAGGAGTATCGGGTATTTTTTTGGAGCAATAATAGTGGTCGTAAAGATTGTCATGACATCTGGACGATCGGGAAAGTATGTGATTTTCCTGAATCACTCTGGTTCATTCTGGGTACAGAAAATATCTCCCGATTTAAAGAGTCATTCGAGAGCAGTATTTTGCTCTGGAAATATTCTCGTTGTAATAGAAATAGTGCAGATATTGGGAATACGAAAAATGGTAAGCGACTCTAGGTCTATCTGATACTCTGAAGGCAAAATAATATGTCCATCGAGTACTACCTCTATCAGTTCCAGGTTGATCCCATTGAGTACAATGGAATCAACTCTAAGATCAATTTGTTGTACTTGTATAGTATTTTTGACGGTGGTAACAGTATCTCCTATAGTAAAAATGAGATCACAAGAAAGAATACTATGGGTTGGTGTGGTATAGTCGGAAAGGAATTTTTCTGTAGAAGACATAGGATGCATCAGTGAAAAGAATAGAAAATATGTTATTGGTATTGAAATCTGAAATAAGAGAGGAGAAAAAGAGTAGCAAGGAGAAAGAGGGAACAGGCCAAGAAAAGCGTAATTCCAGCTCACCAAGCTACAAAAAATAATGAATACAAGGTTATGAGAATGCTATATCCAATACTCGAGTAATGGAGGAGTGAAAAATCATACAGATAGAGTTCTTCCCAAAAATAGGTATTTCCAATAATACAGAGCGGAAAGAAGAAAATCATAAGGAGACTCGAGAGTATATCCGGTAGAAGGAGAAGTGAATAAAAAAGATTCGTATAGAGAAAAAAGAGAGTTACGATCGCCAAGCCATAGGATATATAATTCGAGTAACGGATATGAATAGAAAATAAAAATATCACAAATACTGGTAAAAACCACACAAAATGGAAGTATGTGAAAAATACTGAAAAAATCTGTAGTACGGTGAGTCCAAGAAAAAATGTAAGGAGAAAAATACGAGTTGGCTCTATAAAATTATCAAAAATTGTCACTTTTTTGGCCAGTTCAAAGAGTATTATAGTGATAAGTGCTGTAATTCCAAGAAGGGTGAAAACATGGAGATTTCAGACTAAGAATACAATAGTAGTATCAATAGAGATAATCAAAGAAAGTATAGATCCCAGAAATATATATATACTCTCATCACGAAAATATGTAAAGAAAAAGTAGGAAAAACCAAGTGTAATAGCCGAAAAAATAATATGAATACTCGTAATATCACCCGAAAATATGAAGAAGTAGATAAGTTGTGCGAATATGGTTATATAACTACAGATGAGGTGAAATCTGAGAGCATCACGAAAGAAGAGGGTATCCCAATTGAAGGCAAAAATATACCCACCAAAAATAAGAAAAATAAGAAGGAGGATATAGATATGCAGTTGAAAATTCGCACCAAGATCCCTCGTTACCGTAAAGGCAAGGACATAAATACCAAAATAAGTAAGTACCAGTGGAATTAAAATACTTTTTTTTAGAGAAAGGTGTAAGTCTGGCATTTGCATTCCTTTTGTATCCACTACTTCTGATGCCGTAAAAAATAGAGGAGAAAAATAGAGGAGAAAAAAAATAAGAAGCATTATAAAAGCTCATTGCATGAGGATACTCGAAAGTAGATATGCAATACCGAAAAATACAGCATGAACTCCTATCAATAAGAGGTACATGAATTAAAAATTAATAGAAAGAAAGTAGATAGAAAAAATGAGTATTGGAACAATGAGTATTGTCCCTTTTATTCATCGAAGATAGGAAAGTAGTGTTATTGAAAGGGTGAGAATAGTAATAAATAGTATTGATTTACCATTAAAATGACTTGGAAGTATCATAAGAATATCAAGAATATATAGTATAATGTAAAATATCGTATAGAGATAGATCGCATAAAAGAAGATATTCGTAATCATCTCAATGGTTGAAAAAATATTCTTAATATAGTATTCCATACCATGAATCATCCGTGTATATGAAATAATACGATTATTGATACGATTATCGATTATTTCAATATTTTGAGAGACGAGCTTTCTTTTAAGTAACAGTTTTTTGATTTGAAAAAATTGAAAAGTGAATATGGCTTTCAGTATTTCTATCTCAATAGAATTCAGCTTTTTTTTATATATATCGAGTTCCCGTTTATTTTTAAAATAAATAAATGAATTCATATCTTTTTTTGCGACTTCTTTTTTATCTACTGCTACCACTACTGGTGTAGGAGTTCTAGAAAATAGATTATTAATCTTAAATGTAATAGAATTTTCTTTATCTTCTTTGGATTCTATACGATCTTTTGATCAAACTTGTTTCAGGAGTGCATTGGTTTCTTCAAGAAATTGTTTCTTTTCTTCTGTCATTCAGATTTTTAACAGTGAGAGTTCTGTCTCACCAATCATAATAAGGCCACTCTCTACGGTAGTGCGTATTTTTCAGAGATTCTTGGTCGCCTTTGTTTGAATGAGTATATTCTCGAGTGTTTCGAGTTTTGAATGTTGTTCAGGAGTGATCGTTTGATGATATCTTAGAAAGAGATTTTGTATCTTTTCGATACTAGAATCAATAACAGTAGCGTACTTTGCAATTTCTTTGAGAACTTCTCCAGAAATCTCTTGCATATCCTGTTGGTCTTGTGTTTTTCATCTGAGTTCATCTTCCAGATCAACATCTGCGCCCATTGATTCTCTATAGAGTCTATATCCATCTTTCACCTTGGCCGTAATGAGTTTTTTAGATTCCTCTGGCATCCCCTCATTGGTATAGATATATATTATATCATATTTGAGATCTTCAGTAAGCTTTTTATAGGATTTAAATATATCCGTTGATTGTATTTTACCAGATTGAAGAAGGCCATTTACCCTGGCATCAAAATAGTAAAAATTTCCTTCAAGTTCACGACCAATGGTGATTTCCTGAATCTCAATAATAGAATAACCCTGACTATGTAAGGTATTCCGTGCGGTATCAATATCACTAGCATTCAGGGTAAGTGTGAGCTTCTTACTTCATTTTGAGCATGTTGCTTGAAATTGCATACGAATTCTAGATAATTTTTGAAGTGAGTGGCTCTATGCTGTATTCTTTTTTTGAGTTATATATCTGAGACATCAGTGAATCAAAAAAAATGGAAAAATCACGATCACTTAAAATATCTAAAGAGAGTAGATAGAGATCCTTTTCTTCTGCTCAAATACGGAGAGATGCTATTACTTTCTTGAGTGTCTCGGATTTTTCACCTCGAGAATTGAGTAGTATTCAAAAAAAATTCATACGGAAAGTATACTGAATTTCAGAATTTTACAAGAGTTCCTGAAGAGTTTCTTTTAAATTTATTATACTATATCTTTTTATTAATACTTAATGTGAGAGATAGAATACTCATTGGATCAATAAATTTCTGAGTACTATTGCACATCATTTTCTAAAATAGATCATATTTTCGGCTTTAGTGCAAGGATACAATTATTTTTACACAGAGTATATATTGTAAAATACAATAGTAATATTGATTTGTTTTTTGTTCAAAAACACCTACAATAGGTCCATCTAAAAATCCAAAGCCAAATTGCATGACTTTTACACAAAAAACAATATTTCATTCCTTTATTTTACTATTTTTCTGAGTTATTATCGGATATTGTATTGTACAATATTTTCCAGCAGTATCAATCCATAATGAGATACCTTCTAATATACAAAAAAATATTTCTAATGAAGATATTTTTGTATCAGATAAGGTTAAAAAAACCATGAGTTTAATTCGTAATAATTTTTACTGATTTAACAAAAAAACAACTACGGAAATTGAAGATGCCGTATTGAAAGCTATTGTAAGTGGAGTTGGCGATAAGCATAGTACCTATTTTACAAAAAAAGAAACGTTAGAATTTGAAGAATCACTTCGTGGTGATTTTGAAGGCATTGGTGCTGTTATCAATGAACATCCAAAATGAATCAAAATAATGAAAGTTATTATAGGGTCCCCAGCTGAAAAAGTATGACTCAAGGCTGGAGATATTATGACACATATTTGAAATATCAGTATTATTGGCAAGTCTACAGAAGATGCTGTCAAAATCATCAGATGACCAAAAGGAACGACCGCTGATATAACTTACAAGAGGTGAGATGAGAACAAGGATTTGCACGTCAGTGTCGTTCGAGATAAGGTAAATGTACCTTCA
Organism: Candidatus Altimarinota bacterium; assembly: GCA_043722085.1. GTDB lineage: Bacteria > Patescibacteriota > Gracilibacteria > BD1-5 > UBA2023 > JABFSX01. The sequence goes on from JAYSPL010000045.1 coordinate 7,090, forward strand.
GTTTCAAATAAGATGATTGGTAATGCTATTGGGTATATTGAGATAGCCACATTTGGTGAACATACTACTGCAGAATTTGTAAAATCATGGAATTCAGTGACTGCATCGGGGGCAAAATGAATTATCCTTGATTTTCGAAATAATGGTGGGGGATACCTTGATACAGCAGTTGACCTCGCCTCAATAGTCCTTCCAAAAAATAGTCCGGTCGTGATTATCAAAGAAAATAATCCACTCGACAATCAAGTTCTACGAACTCGCCCAAGAACTAAAAATAATACAAATATTCCAATAATTATACTGATTAATGAATATAGTGCATCGGCTAGTGAGATATTTGCTGGAGCGATGCAGGATCATAATAGAGCAATACTCATTGGTGAGAAGTCATACTGAAAGGGCTCCGTACAAGAACCATTTGATCTTGGAGATGGGAGTATTGTGAAGATTACTATTGCCCGCTGGTTTACCCCAAAGGATACGAGTATTGATGAAAAAGGAATTACTCCCGATATTGCGGTTTCATTCACCAGCAAGGATTATGAAACAGTATTTGATCGACAACTCAGGGCTGCTGAAGTAGTATTGCAAGATCAGATAACATCAACAGGAACACTCCAATCCATAAAAGATAGATATAAGACCAATTCCTTTACTACTCTTACTAAATAGTATATCTATGTATTTTAAATCAAACCCTAACTGTCTTATTATTTAAAATAATTATAAACACATTTATAATTATTTTAACTTTTTTACAATGAATACAATAATACCACATATTCAAAGTATAGATACAGAAGCCTATAGTTATCTTATAGGAGAACAAGATAGACAACAGTTTGAATTAGAGCTCATTGCTAGTGAGAACTATGTTTCAGAGGCGGTTCTTGAGGCAAATGGTTCAATATTTACTAACAAGTATTCAGAGTGATATCCATGAAAACGATACTATGCGGGTCAAGAGTTCGTTGATAAGATTGAAAATCTTGCCATTGAACGAGCTCGTAGTCTTTTTGGAGCGGAGTATATCAATGTGCAGCCACATTCTGGATCTCCTGCAAATCTTGCAGTATTTTTTGCACTTCTACAACCTGGAGATACTATATTAGGTATGAATCTGGATCATGGAGGACATCTTTCTCATGGTCATCCACTCAATTATTCAGGAAAAATGTTTCATATTATACCATATGGTGTGGATAATGTAACAGAATTGATTGATATGGATATTGTCGAGCAATTGGCGAAAGAACACAAACCAAAGCTTATTATTGCATGATTTTCTGCATATTCACGCTCTCTTGATTGGAAACGATTTAGAAAAATTGCTGATGATACTGGAGCTATTCTTATGGCAGATATCGCGCATATTGCTGGACTCATCGCTGGTGGTGTACTAGAAAATCCAATCCCATACTGTGATATTGTTACCACAACGACACATAAGACCCTACGGTGACCTCGCGGTGCTATGATAATGTCGAAGGAAAAATATGGACCAGATATTGCTCGTTCGGTATTTCCTGGTATTCAAGGAGGGCCACACGAACATACTATTTTCGCCAAGGCTATTGCTTTTGGTGAAGCATTATCTCCGTCATTTTCGACATATGTTCGACAGATTATCGCCAATGCTCGCCAAATGGCGAAAATATTTGGCGAAGAATGAATTCGAGTTATATCATGATGAACAGATAATCATATTGTACTTCTCGATATATATGGATCTCTTGGTCTAACTGGAAAAGATGCTGAAAAAATACTAGAACATATTGGTGTGTCGACCAATAAAAACATGATACCGTATGATACCAGAAAACCACTTGATCCTTCTGGAATTCGTATAGGAACTCCAGCTATTACAACCCGTGGATTCGATGAGTCTGCCTCAGAAAAACTCGCTCACATTATGATACGAGCGCTCCGCAATAGTACAGACGATGCTATGCTCGTAGAACTCAAATCTCAAGTACGCGACCTTTGTATACAATATCCTATTCCTGGCATTCACTAATCTATTATGTATGGAAGATCTTGATACTACATCTTCATGAGAATCCTCTGAAGGAACCCCTACTCCAGAGACGATTCGTGAAAAAAGCGAAACACAAAAAGAATCCTATAAAAAGGCCCAAGCACAGATACAGCGATCCCAAAAGGATGAAAAAAAAGCAAAATGAGATAATGATGAATTATTTCATATCTTGATCCGTTTTATACAAAATCCATACTATGAAACGTTGGTTCCATCTCTTACTGAATTATTGAGGGTTACCCTCCCGTCACGTCCCATTATCGCAATACTCGCACTCATCTATCCAGATGCGGCACACTATGTGCTTCATAGTATTGGACGATGAGAGTCAATTCACCTCCTAAAAACTCTGCATAGGTATGAGTCACATTGGAATTTTCATGAAGGCGATCTCCATGAATCTATAAGACAATGGATGACGGTGTGGATTGATACATTTGATAGGTATATGGTACATGAGGGGTCGTCATTGATTATGCAAAGAAAATTTATTTCAATGATTGAAAACCAAGAATCAGTAATTTTAAAGGGAATCACTGATATTGTCTTTTTTTTCTTTGAGTCTCGCAATATTATCATATCACTCTCAACCACGGAGTCATATGCGAGATTTATCCTGAAAAATATGTATATTACCCTCAAAAAATCCCTAGCAATGCATCCAGATAGAGAAATACTTGAGGAATGAAAGGTATCGGATTCTACCCTATTTGGTTTGGAGTAAACAATTTTTTTCAAATACAAAAATAACTGATACAAAGAGGCCCATCATAAATATAGCGAGTATTTCTGCAATCATGGAGTCTAGCGTAATGATATAGCCATTTCAAAAAATATGGCCAATCCAGAGTATATAGGCCGTTGGGATATAGATAGTCCACCCCCATACATAGAGAATCCATCATCCCATAAACGCAAAAAAAAGATACACCATACTCGCAAATAGTATCCACCCGAGGAATCAACTGATGAGTATATTAGAAATAAGACTAAAAACAGGAATCGTGTGAAAAAAGTAGAGTATGGCGATACTACTTCCAATACTGGCAGCAATCGTGATGCTCAGTATATCTCGTATCCATCATGGAATATAACGAGAGGTGAGTAGGGACTGAATGGGCGGATGCAGTAGGAGTATTCCCAGTGTTCCCATAAATGATAGCCCAAATCCAGCATCATAGAGGAGTGCAAGTGGAGAATAGAGGAGTATCCCTCATCCAACCATACAGAGGAGTGGAACACTTACTACTTTTTTTCATCATACCAGTACAATATAGGTAATGATTCCCATTGCAACAGCCCGTAGTACTGGTGCATCCCATCCAACGAGACTCCCATATCAAAATACAAAAACAAGCACCACACACGTTCGTAGAATTTGTGGAACTGGTATATACCGGAGTATGGTCGACAGGATGACAATAACAAATGCAATATTTGATCCACTTACGACAAGAATATGGGTAATTCCAGCATTGGTAAAGTATTTTTTAGTTTCATTCGTAAGGAGTTCAATATTCCCAATAGTCATTCCGAGTATGATTCCTGCAATATTTTCAGGAAAACCGGCAAACAATACGGACTTTGCCCAGATTTGTATCTTTTCCAGTCGGGAGGGGTGTATCTGGTGGATTCTCTGAAATACAGGAACTCGGCTTTTTCCATATATTTCGTTATACCAAGCATATCCTGCGAATCCCGATAGTGGGAAATTGATCACATTATACATCTTCCCGGTGTAAGCAATAGTATCGCCAATATTGATGTGGAGATTATTGGGAATTTCTACAAAAATTCCCATATCGAGGCTTCTGAGTGGTTTCGACTCTATTGTCGATCTATTGTCGATACTGTCGATATGGAGACGATAGGTATGAGTAAGATCGCTATTATAGAGGAGTTTTTCAACCGTTCATTGTATGTGGTATGATCCAGAATACCCCTGTGTTTCAGTTTGTATGACCGTATACGCTGTTTCTCGTTTGGTACTCGAATCGTGTCACATATACCAGCCAAATCCAGATACCAGTATAGCCAATACAATAGTGTACCATCGCCTCCATCATCCTATCAGGATGATTATAAGGGGGAGTACGAGTGAGAGAGCAATACTGATCGGATAGGTGGAGATACTACTACAAGCAATGCCGATGGCATAGCAAAAAAATAAAAGATAAAAATATATCCTTGGATGTTCTAGTATTTGATAATTCGTAGAAGTCATACCATAGCATAGGATATAAGTCCAAGAGCAATAATCTGAGTAATATTGAGGTATATTCGCGAACTAAACAGGTCGCTCGCTCCATTGAGAAATTCTCCTAAAAAGAGGACAATAGAAAAGATTCCCATCCCCATATATCCAATAAATCATTCAGGAAGTATCATCTTAGTATCGATACGATAGAGGAAAAATACCGTAAGGAGTGAGAATAGAGTATAGAATATGGGAAGTGGAAAAGTAGGATTCTGAAATGGAACACTACTATTGGTCCCTCGATACGTAATCGAGAAAAAAGTATCCATCACAATTCCATATATCTGTCATCCAAATAGAGTTCAAAGGTATCACACTGATGCAGCAATCAAAAAAGCGGGTACAATACTATCCCAGTATTTAGGACGATCCTTGGTATTATTCCAGGTTTTCCATATAAATACGATGATAAATCCAATAACGCCACCAGCGAACGAGATACTATAGTTATCGGTGATAAAAAACTCCTTCAAAAACTGTATGAGATTTCATTTTTCGAAGAGATCTACAAAAAGAAATCGTTCGCTTCTCCATTCGGCTAGGATATAAAAGAGTCGACCAAAAAAGAATATAGCAAGTGTAAAATCAATAATGGATCCAAAGATATGTTTACTTATGCCACGTTGGATCGAAAAATAATGCAAAAGAGTAAAAAATATACCCCAGGCAATAATCATACAGATACCAAAGGTATAGACGGAAATCCAGGTACTAATATTAATAATAGGGTACATAAAAAGAAAGAGGGAAATATATTATTTTGCGTATTCAATCACTCGTTTTTCACGAATCAGGTTTATTTTTACTTCTCCAGGATAGTTACAATTGGCTTCAATTTGGGTCGCAATTTCACGGGCTCTCTTTTCGGCATCCAGGTCTGATATCGTATCAGCATCAACGAATACTCGTACTTCACGACCAGCCGAGAGTGCATAAGCCTTACTGACACCTGGAAAACTCATTGCAATATTTTCCATTTCTTGTATCCTCTTCACGTAGTCCTCCACATTCATACGTCTAGCACCAGGACGAACCGCCGAGATAGCATCAGCTATCTGAACGATTTTTGTTTCGATACAGATCTGTGGCACATCATCGTGATGTCCCTCGATAATATTGATAGTTTTCTCATCGAGTCCATATTTTCGAGCGATACGCCCACCAATTTCTGGATGCGTCCCCTCGATATCGTGATCCATCGCTTTCCCAAGATCATGGAGAAGTCCTCACTTGAGCGCGAGTACAGGATCAGCCCCAATGAGTTTAGCGATTGCCTCAGCAATATAGGCTACCTCTTTGCTATGCATCAGTATATTTTGTCCGTAACTGGTACGAAACCTGAATTTTCCAATGAGTGGGATAATCTCTTCAGGGATACCGATGATACCCATCTCGTCGATGGTTTTACGACCCAGATCATAGATGAGTTTATCCGCATCTTGCTGATTTTTTTCAACGATTTCCTCGATACGAGCGGGTTGTATTCGCTTATCTGCTATAAGATCTTCGAGTGATTTTTTCGCAATATACCGTCTGAATAGGTCAAAACTGGAGAGAAAAACGGTATCAGGAGAATCATCGATAATGAGTGATACACCCGTTGCCTTTTCAAAAGCGATAATATTGCGTCATTCTTTTCCGATAATCTTTCACTTGAGGTCATCGCTTTCGAGTTGTACCATAGTTTGAGTGCTCTCACCCGTTACTTCTCAGGCGTATTGTTGAATACTCTTGATAAGTATCTCACGCGCCATATCAGCTTCACGAATTTTGAGTTCTTTTTTCTTTTTTTCGATAAGAGTCAGTATATCGCGCTCATAGCGCTCTTCGGTTGATTCGAGAAGCAGAGCCTTGGCTTCCTCAGTGGAGAGTCTTGCTATAGATTCGAGCTTCATACTGACTTCAGTCTGTTTACGATCAAGGGACGCGATATGATCATCTATGGATGATTCTTTTTGACGAAGCGCATTTTGTTTTCCTTCGAGTTCTTCATATTTTTTATCGATTTTTTGTTCCTTTTCAGCGAGTCTATTCTCTTGTTCTATGGCTCCTTGTTTGCGTTCACGGATGTCATTGCGAGCATCATCGATTTCCTTCCTCAGATTCGTCGCGATCGCTTCGGCCCGCACTATGATATCTTTTGATTGTATCTCAGCATCTGTGAGAACCTCTCATGCGGATTGCCTTTGTTTTCTGAGTATATAAAAATAGGCACCAATACTTCCTCAAATCACCCCAACCAGGAGTGAGAGGAATATAAATATATTCATGATGAGTACGTTGTGAATTGTAAAAACGAAAAGTATCGATTATACAGGGAGAGTTTTTCTCGTGATTTTTTTGGTTTTAGTAGTGTTGGTGTCATCTTTTTTACATATCTAGCATTACTCTCTCATATATATCTTGTACTTCTCTCAATACTATATAAGAAAAAGTAAAAATTGCGAATTCTTTTCTATTTTTCAGCTTCAATACTACTATACAATGGTATACAGATGTATTGTCATTTTACTATTTTAGTGTTATATATTTTCTATGGGTGAAAAGAGTGTGAAGAGGCTCTACTTTTATTTGACTTTGTTCCCCTATTTCATAATATTTCCGTGTAGTCTACGGATCTTGGTCCTTTGTAGGGTCCCTGGAAGGGTACTTTAACATCTCTTTCTCAAAAAGCTTGGTTATCCTCATGGACATCAATACATAACGAGAGGAAGCGAGTTATGAGTTATGAGTTATGATTTATGAGTATGGATTCTTCCATATTTATAATTTATAATTTATAATTTATCGTTCACTTCCTCTCGTTATGCAAATAACTTGAGGTTAAAGCTTTAACCTCCCTGTCGGTCAACGACAGATGGTTGTCTCCTCCTGACCAGAGGGGCAAAACCCGATATTCCCTGACCAGGCGTATCAAAATGGTCCCCGCTCGACGGCGCTTATTTATTTTTTTACCCATATTATATTATGAGTAACTTCTCTACGAAGATCGCTTCTACAGTAAGTGTAGTCGCTCTCGTCGCTACAGCTATGAGTACTTCACTCGTATCTGCTGCTTCAGAGTTCCTAACTTATGCAGAACTCCTTTCTGATAACTCTGTTATCGGTGTACAATCTAACGAGTCAGGATATCGCCTTGGTGATACAGTAACTCGTGCTGAACTTGCGAAAATCACAGCTAACATCGGTGGATACACATCTACTGGATGTACTGGAAAAACTTACGGTGACGTAGGTGCAGGCCTCGGTGATCTCTGTGGTTATATTGAGGCTCTTGCTGAAGCTGGTGTTGTCTCTACTGCCAACGCTAACTTCCGCCCAAATGCATCAGTAACTCGTGCTGAAGCGGTTAAGATGCTTCTTGGATCTGTTGGCGAAGCTGGAAGCGCTACAGCTGCTGGATATACTGATATCGCCAATCTTGGTGATCTTGCTATGTACATCAACCGCGCGAATGAACTCGGATGTGCTGCTGACGCTACATACTTCCGTCCTAATGCAACCTCATCTCGTGGTGAAGCATTCAAGATTGCAGCGTGTGTAGCTGGATACACTCCTACTACAGTTCCTCCTGTTCCTCCTGTTACTGGAACTGGTGTTACTGGAACTGGTGTTACTGGTGCTGTTACTGTTGCTCTCGATGGTACTGCTGTTGCACAGTATGTTCCAAAGAATGCATCAAGTGTTAAGGTAGGAGCTGTCAAGCTCACTGCTGGTACTACTGACGTAACGATTCAGTCAATGGTGGTAACTCGTTCAGGACTCGGAAATGCTAACGATATTACTTCTTCAAACGGTGTTCGCGCCGCTCAGAGTGGTGTTGTTATCTCGAGTACTGCTGATTACTACAATCCTACTTCTCAGAAGGCTACTGTCTACTTCTCTCCAGCGCTTGTCGTTAAGGCGGGTTCATCTGCATCTGTAGATATCCTCGTTAACCTCTCTGGTGCTGAGAATAGCCAACATCAGTTTACTCTTGATTCAGTCAATGCATCAAACGTGACTGTAACTGGTGCCCCTATTACTCTCGGTCTTCTCAATACTACTTCATACGTTACTGCGACTACTACGGCGAGTCTTGCAGTTGCTGGTGGTACTATTACTACTGGTAAGGCAAATCAACTCTTTGCGAAGATTGATCTCTCTGCTGGTGGACGTGAAACTAAGGTAACTGGATTCACGCTTACTCGATCAGGTTCTACAGACTTCACTAAGAGACTCACAAATGTTAAGGTATACAAGAACGGTGTTGCGGTTGGTACGGTTACTATGACAGCTGAAAAGCTCTCAGTAAGTGGACTCGCTGATATTCTCTCTTCTGGAAATACTCAGACGTACGAACTCCGTGGTGATATCCTCGTTGATGCTACTAGTACTACTCTCGGTCTCAAGATCGACGCTACTACTGATATCAATGCAGTGGAGATGTCTACTGGGTATTCTACTCAAGTATTTGTTACTACTCCTTCTATTACTGTTACTTTTGGTGCTGTAGAATTCACATTCTCAAAGACTTCAACTGGTAACCTTACTATTGCTCCAGGGGTGAACAATGTGAAGCTCTTCGATGGAAAACTCCAGTCTACGACTCCAGTTTCTGTACGAAAAATAACTATTACTGCTGCATCAACTCCAGTTGCATCAACTTCTAGTGTTATTGCTGGTTCTGGTGGTATTACTGGTTCAACTACTGTTGCAAATGGAGTAACTACTGTAGTTACCGCTGCTGCTTCTGGTGCAACGTCAACAACTACTGTGACTCCACTTGGAATTGCTACATTTGTAAATGATCAGCTCTCTGTAAAACTCAACGGTTCTGAGATCGGAACACTTACTTCACTTGTAGGCGTTCAGACTCTTACTGTATCATTCGTAGTTGACTCTGCAACTCCTGCAGTTCTCACGATCGAAGGTTCTACGAAGAACAATACTAATATTGCTCCTTCTTCAAACCAATTCACTGTAGCTCTCACTGAGGTTCGTGATTCTTCAAACAACTCTATCACTACTCTTGGAGCTGGTTCATCACTCACTGGTGATAAGGTAACGGTAAATACTTCAACTGTGGAAGTGAAGACTGCAACTATTGCAGCTCCTTCTACAGCTCGAATCTACTCTTCTACAGAGCAAGAGATCGGTCGTTTTGCACTCACTGCTCGTAATGAGATAGCTCGTCTT
>JAYSPL010000046.1:0-3637 GCA_043722085.1 Candidatus Altimarinota bacterium
CGGGGTTTTGACCCAACTAGAACAGAGATATATTGTACCTGCGTATGTCGGAGCATCTGCCTAAAGGCAAAGGGGTTTTAGACCCAGGGATGGAAATAAGAATTAATGATGCCCTGAGTGTCGCAAACTCCTGAGATCTACTGCAGATATCGGATCTTATTCGTGTTGTGTTCTTCATTGGTTTTGCCATAGTGAATCTGTCCATCAGATCCATGCAGGTAATAGTAGTACGGAGTGGTCTCGGGATGCATCGCTGCATTCCAAGTAGAGAGAGGGATACTCGCTATCGGTGTTGGCGTATATCATTGCTTGGACCTTGTATTGTAGGAATTTTTTTCATGAATGACGCTCCCAATAAAACTCGGGGTACATTGTTTCTGTGTTTTTACATAACCGTAGCATACAGTTGCATCGGCTCACAATGCCATCCCTTCCATGAATCGTTTCTCAAGAATTCCAGCTACAATTGGTTGATTTTTGATATTTCGTTCTTCTCGTTCGAGTATGGAGGCTAGGATGAGCGTTTGATATGCTTTTTTTAGGGATAGTGTTGTGTAAGAAGTTCCGATTTTTTTACCAAATTCTCGAAGCATCACTCGAATAGCATCATCGGCGGTAGCCTCTTGGCGAAGTCGGTAGGTATCAGGATAGAGGAATCATTCAAGGGTCGTCACCCCTGATAAAAATGGAAAATCTTGTTGGTAGGTACTAAAATTAATGCGTGCGGTATCGAGAAAATCACCCACTCCACCTATATTTTTTCAGGCTAGGTATGCGTCGATATCATAGGAATTCCAGCCTGGCAATATGGTAATAGCTTGATCTACAGAGAGTGGTTTCACTATCGTTTTTGTGAGAAAATCAGCTATGGATATAGGTACGGTAGTCTCATAGGTTCCCGCTTGCATCACGATGGTTGATGGTGCAAAAAAACGAATCCAGAGACGATATCGCCATGAGGCAATCCCAAATCCAAGCTTATCACTCAGTACGGCAGTCGTATACCCTTTTTCGATGGTATACTTCCCCTTTGGGATTGTTACCATACCAACACTCCATACGAGGTATGCTGCTCCCAGCAAGATTACCATAGTTGCAATAACAAAAAAACGCATTCCAAACATGGAATTTTGGTATGTACCGATACGAGCTCTGACTGGTCGTGAAGAAAAAGAAGGCATGTACTATTTTAAAGAAATATTTATTTTCCGCTTCCACTCAGGTTTTGGATCTTACGCTTAGCATCCATTACTCCACTATAGGCACTCTCTATCGCAAGTCATACCTCTTGTACTTGAGAAACTTTAGTATTTACAGTTATTTGGAATCACTCTATATTTTTTTTGGTTTCGTCAAGATATGAGGTGGCAGTTCATTTGATATTATCAAAAAGTGTTCCACTAGCGCTCGATCCAGAAGCGAAGTGGAGCGATTTATCTTTGTATTCACGAATTTTTGCATTTATATCCCTATTCCCATACTGATCGGCCAGATCTGGAGCTACAAATACGAGCATACCATAGAGGATTCCAGCGATGAGTATCGATCCAAATAAACGAGAGAACATATAATTTTTTTAGATAATAAATAAAGATCAATACTTACTCTTGCATGAGGTCTTCTATTGTTTTCGCATTTTGAATATCAGCATCTATCTTGGCAATATCTGCCGCATTGATTCCCTTAGAATTTTTATTTTTTTTATTGATCATCGTAGGGCCAATGTTTCCGCCATTTTTGATAAATTCTTCGAAAAATCTATGTCCATTCTCACTGGTGAGGAGCTCTGACGTCATCGTATTGACCTCAGCAGAGAGTTGCGAATGAATTCCACACACGGAACAAACAAGGTGTATATCGATACCACGAGAACTCATTCCAGTGATAGAGATATGTTCAGCACTGGTTTTGCTCCCACAATCAGGACAAAGATAGTTTGAGATAACAGATTCGAGGATATTTTTGAGGAATATATATGGCATATAATTGAGGGTTAGTATTGAATTATAGGGCAATCATTCTCTGCACCCTTTTCAGAGTTTCTTCACGACCAAGGATATAGGCCAGCTCGAAGGCTCATGGTGAGAATTCTTCACCGGAAAGTGCTATTCTCAGTGGCCACAGGATCTGTCCATTTTTCTTGGCTGCATCAGCAATAGCTTCGATAATCGGTAATTTCAGCGTATCGAGTGTCGTATAATCTGTTAATTCAAGGATCGGAAATAGGAATCTGAGTGCTTCGATTCCCTGTTCTTTTGTTTCTATTTTCATCTTCACGCTTATCAGGAGATCAGCACGAACCTGAGCATCTCCATAGATCATACTCGTGAGTGTGATAAACTCATCGAAACGCTTCATGCGACCTTGAAGTTCAGCGATAATACGAGCATTATAGCTATAGTCTCTTGTCGCGAAGATGGTTTGATAAAATACTGCCTCATACTGTTCGAGGTATTTGGCTAATCTTGAGTGGAGTTCCCCTATTTCCATACGCTTGATATACTCAGAGTTCATCCAATCAAGCTTGATGGGATCAAGGATTGCCCCAGACTTGTGGATATCTCGAATTTCGAATTGAGTAGTCATCTCCTCAAGCGTCATAATCTCTGTATCATTACCCGGATGCCAACCGAGAAGCGATAGAAAGTTCAAGAGCGCTTCAGGAAGGTATCATTTTTTGAGATATTCTGTTACGGAAACATCTCCAGTTCGTTTGGAAAGTTTTTTACCATCGGCACCGAGGACATTTGGAAGATGCGCGTATTCTGGGAGGGTGATTCCGAGGGCACGGGCTACGAGTACTTGTTTTGGAATAGAACTAATCCACTCTTCTCCTCGCATTACGTGCGTAATCTTCATGAGTTCATCATCGATCACGATAGCGCCATGGTAGGTAGGATAGCCGTCAGACTTGAGGATTACCTGATCTTCCACTTCATTCGTATTGAATTCTATCCGACCCCGAATGAGGTCATTAAAAATAATAATCTCTGATTTTGGAACCTTCAGTCGTATCGTATAGCGTTCTCCATGTGTAATTCTTTCCTTTGCTTCGTCGATGGGAATATGCCGGCAGTGACCATCATAGCGGGGTGGGAGCTTGAGAAGCTCTTGCTCAGCCCGGAGTGCATCGAGCCGTTCTGAGGTACAGAAACAATAGTAGGCACTTCCCACTTCGCAGAGTGCATGGAGTCGTGGGGCATAGATATCGAGTCTTTCACTCTGAATGTATGGTCAGTATGGACCACCATGACGAACGCTCTCATCAGGTGTGAGTCCGAGAATCTCATGGATATCAATGATGGAGTCAACCGCCCCTTCAACGAGTCGAGTTCGATCCGTATCCTCAATTCTAATAATATATTTTCCATTTTCATGATGATGGGCCCACAGGTAACAATACAGCGCCGTACGGAGTGATCCGATATGAAGATGACCGGTCGGAGATGGTGCAAGACGGGTACGGACTGTCATAGAAAAATGATTGATTATATGCCCATAATATATCAAAAACTCAAGAAAAAGCAAGGGAAATGGGCGTAATCACTCACACTAACCGCAAAGAAGGAACTATACCGTAGTTCCTTCTTTTTCTTTTGTTTGGTTCCTGAGTTCCATGAGGATTATTTCATCAGCC
>JAYSPL010000047.1:0-14064 GCA_043722085.1 Candidatus Altimarinota bacterium
CAACGATCTCGATCATGACTTCGTACTGCGGATATCATTGGAGTTAGATTTGAAAAGAACTATTGGTGGAGGATTTTCTCGAGTATTCGAAATAGGGAAAAATTTTCGCAATGAAGGTACCGATCCATCCCATCTCCAAGAGTTCACGATGTGCGAGTGGTATGCGGCGTATGCGGATCTCGACACGAATAAAAAGTGGACAGAGGAGATGTTCCATCATATTGTCGCGACTTGCCTCCCGTCTCCAGTAGTACAAGTGATGAGCAAGAGTGGAGAACTCATCAATGTAGATCTCGGAGCGGATTTCGCATCTCGCAGATTCCCAGAACTCCTCCGAGAATACGCTGGAGTCGATATGTTCACAGACACTATGGAGCAATTGCAAAAGATCGCAAAAGAAGTCGGAGTCGAGAAGATATGAGGAGTCTGACGTGCCAATCTCCTCGATGACATCTACAAAAAGACGGCCCGAGCCAAACTGATACAACCGACATTCGTATTCGACTATCCTGAGGATCTGAAGCCTCTTGCAAGACCAAATGGAGATGGTACGGCATGCTGCTACCAACTCGTGATCAACTGATGGGAAGTCGTGAACTCCTATGGGGAACTCATCGATCCACTCGTACAACGACAACTCTTCGAGGTGCAGTCTAGTGCAAAAGCAGGATGAGATGAAGAGGCGATGGAGGTGGATGAGGTATTCCTCAAGGCTATGGAACACGGATTCCCTCCGATGACGGGTTCAGGATTTGGGATCGATCGCCTTGTGACACTCTTCACTGGTCAGGGCAATCTCCGAGATGTTGTGCTATTCCCTACTATGCGACCGATACCGACACAGAGTGAGGAGAAATCTGAGAAATAACAAAATAGAATTTATGCTAAAAGAAAAAGTGTTAGAACAAATAAATCTTCTTATTGAAAGTGGAGAAATTTTAAGACGAGGAAATAGTCAGTGACAAACACTAAGTCAAGAACATGAACAAAAATGTGATTGATTTTTATGAAGAGTAAGTTCATTTATATCTCAATATCTTAAAAGTAGTAACTGATACCACATATCAATTACTAAGATACTTAACCAATGACGCTGATTTAATATCCCTCAATCTGTTGGATCTCTTGTGGAAACTCTCAAATGATTAAAGGCAGATATAGAAAATTGATTTCTTAAGTGACTTGAATCACAACTATCTGCAGAAATATTTGATAATTTTCTTGATCATGGGGCTTTATATTTGAAAGAATGATATAAAAATGAGGCTGGGGTCATTATATGAATAACATTTGAGGATAGTATAAGAAAATTAGCAAGGTTGCTTGAAATGGATGAAAACTGAGTAAAGATAGATGAATTGATCTCTCAGCTACAAAAAGTAGATATTTTTTCTTGAATTGAATCTAAAACAGCTAGAGTTGCTTCTGCAGTGAGAACTAGTGCAGCACATGCCAGATGGGAAGAGTTTACAAAAAATGATGTTGAAGTTTGTTTGAAATTCACCAAAGAGCTCATCTGAAAAATAGATAATCTTCGGTAAGAAATCATTTTTTTGCCTTTTTCACACTTTTCTCTATAATCTCTCTATACTGATATCGCAACTATGTCTACTCACAACCAACATCTCACGATCTCTGCATCACGACAAGAGACGGATCTCTATATAGAAGAAGGTGCCGAAATACTCAGATCTCGACTCAAAAATCACAATCATGCCCATGCATAAAGTGATACTCGCCCCAGAAGTACGAGCATACATCCGCAAATATATCGATGTCTACATACTCTACTATGAGAATCTCTATGACGATGTGGTCTCGGTATTGCTGAGGAGATCATCATAGATCAGTATAGGCAGAGTGCGAGATCGACATCAGATATGATATATACAGGGATCGAGGATACGATGATCCGAGCAACGATATTGGGACAGAGTATAGCGTGAGATATGAGAATAGTGACAACTCGCATACAGAATCGGAGCCTTTTTATCATCTACTCTGAGTCAGATGCTGAACGTATCGTGAGTCAGATAGAGATTGTGCGATTATAGATCGTATTTTTTGCCTTTTTCACGCTTTTCTCTATAATCTGCACGACTATCTATTCATAGATCTCGTCCCCGTAGTTTAGTGGAAGAACAAGGCACTCCTAAGGCTTAGACACAAGTTCGATTCTTGTCGGGGGCACCATGTCACATATATCGCTAGCTCGCCATTCTAGAAGAGATCGTCAGACAACTATCTGTTCTGGAACGACGAGTGATATATGTATCAGTTTCTATTTTTTCAACCCCTACTCCCATGCTCGTTTGACTCAAAGACAAGGACTCACTTAACCGAGTAGTTGTCACCAAAACCTATAAGATAGGCAACAAGAATATCACTCTCGAATCAGGCCGTCTCGCTCTCTTTGCGACGGGTTCAGTCGTGATCCAGGATGAAGTTGGCAACTTCCTCCTCACAACATGTGGTATTGGAAATCCGAAAGATGGAGACTTCTTCCCACTTACCGTCGAATTCCAAGAAAAATTCTATGCAACTGGTAAGATCGGAGGCAATCGTTTTATGAAACGAGAAGGACGCCCCAGTGAAGCATCGATTCTCAACAGTCGAATGATCGATCGTCCGATTCGTCCGATGTTCCCAAAAGGCACTCGTACCGACACACAGATAATATCATCCATTATGTCATCATCAGGTCTCTCTGATTTTGGCTGGTATGGTATCACGGGAGCGAGCCTCTCGGTGATGCTCGCTGGAGTCACAGAATTCGAGGGACCCGTCGCAGGAGTTCGTATTGCCTCAGATGAGGCGGGCAATTTTATATTCGATCCGACTTTTACTCAGATTGCGAGTGCTCACCTCGACCTCACGGTTGCTGGTACACTCGACGCGATCACGATGGTAGAGTCTCAGGGACAAGAGGTATCCAACGAGCTCATGGTTCGGGCTTTCGAATATGCTCACGAGATCGTGAAGAGTCTCTGTACTGCTCAGATTGACTTCGTGAACGAGTATAAGCAGATCCACGCACTCCCAGTAGTAACTCTCAAAGTCAACGAAATCAATCCAGAAGTAACCTCTGTCATCCGTGGTGTACTCCGAGAAGATCAGATCAAGTCACTCTACGGACTCGGCAAACTCGAGTTCCATGATGCGATGCACGATCTTGTCGAAGAAATGAAAGTGCATTTTGAAGGAAATATCGCATGAGGTCGTCGATCATACTCATCAGAAGATGGATATGTGATAATCAACGATCCTGCTGAGACTGTTATCAAGATGTCGGATATCGCTGATGCCGTGAAATCTCGAGTATCAGATGACATGAGAAAGACTGTACTCGATACTGGAAAGCGTCTCGACGGTCGCCGCTGTGATGAGGTGCGTCCCGTTCGATCCAGTGCTCAGATACTTCCACGAGCCCATGGGTCTGCCCTCTTTGAACGAGGAGTCACACAAGTACTCTCAGTCGCAACACTCGGTGGACCTGGAGATATCCAGCTCATCGATGATATGTTCGAAGAGGATACCAAGCGGTATATCCACCACTACAACTTCCCTCCATTCTCAGTGGGTGAAGTGAAGCCACTTCGTGGCGTTGGGCGTCGTGAGGTCGGTCATGGGCGTCTCGCTGAAAAAGCCCTTGAAGCCGTACTTCCAAATCAAGTAGATTTTCCATATATGATCCGTGTGGTGAGTGAGACGACTACGTGTAATGGATCATCATCGATGGCCTCTGTATGTGGCTCCACTATGTCACTTATGGATGCGGGGGTTCCAATTACGGCGATGGTCGCCTGAGTTGCTATGGGTATGATCTACGATGAAGCAAGCGGCAGGTATGAGATTCTTGCTGATATCCAGGCTCAGGAAGATTTTCTCGGTGATATGGACTTCAAGATTGCGCGTACCGACAAGGGAATTACGGCGCTGCAGATGGATTGTAAGATCTCATGACTCTCGATGGAGGTGATCAAAAAAGTGTTCGAAAAATCAATAGGTGCGACCGGATATATTATGGGTGAGATGCGCAAGTGTATGTCAGAACCACGCAAGGACCTCTCTCCATATGCACCATTTCTTCTGTCTATATTTGTTCCTGAGGAGAAGATGCGTGAAGTAATCGGAAAGGGTGGCGAGACCATTCAAGGAATCGAAAAAGAGTTCTCCGTAGAAGTGAATCTCGAAGACAGTGGAACCTGTACGATTACGGCTAAAGACCAAGTGAGTGGCAAGGCGGCACTCGAATTTATCAAAAATATACTCAAGGATATCGAAGTATGAGATATCTATGATGGGAAAATCATAAAAATACTCGATACGGTGGGTGCCATCGTCGAGATCGCTCGTGGAAAAGAAGGCATGGTACATATTTCGAAGTTCTGAGTGAAAGAAAGAATTGACAATGTGAACACTGTCGCTAAGATGTGAGAAATCGTAAAAGTGAAGGTATACAGTGTGGATAAGGAGAAGGGGCGAATAGGATTGGAGAAAGTGACCGAATAGTCCAAGAATGCATAAGCATGATTGGAAACAATTCGGTCATCCCGAACAGAGTGAGGGATCTCTCCCACTGAAAAGTCAAATGAGAGTGTGGTGACATCGGCGTGGGAGTGATAAGACTCTAATAATTTCTACTGTATATGAGTCAATTGAGAAAATTACAAGAAGGTTGAGTGAGTGTTATGCAGCAATTAAAGATTGATGTATATCAAATCGTTGAGAGATCAAAAGCTCTTGTTCGAGATTTTCTCGATGCCAGAACCCCTCAACAAGTAACAGTAGCTCATGTTGACTCAAATTTTGATAAAGTAGCTACTAGTACGTCATTCAGTGGAGATACAATATGCACTTGATTACAAGCCAGCACATGATGACTTCTTCTCTATGGATGCTCTTTTTTCGAACATAGTAATGTACTTATGACATTCTGAATCGATTGATGAAACATCCCAAGACGAGAAGGGTATCTATACGAAGTAGTCATAATCCACAAACTCCTGACTGAATGATTTAAATGACAGATACCGAATGAAATTTTTATGAATGATTCTTTTGATCCGAGTCAACTCAGGAAATTAAATAACCTATGAATAGTTATTGAGATTGAAGCGAACCTTTTCACAGATGATCGACGAGCCCGAATATATAGAAGATCATAATCCTCCTTCTGGAGGATTTTTTATTGCCAAGAAACGGTATTGCTCTATACTTTCAGCATATTGGTTCTCACGAATTACCATTCTATCTACCTGCTACCTGCTATTTCCTATCTGCTATAACCTTTTTCTATGTACCCTTCCCTCTCCCAGATCGTCCTCGAGACGATCGATCTCTATAGTTCGCGAAGGGATCTTCCACGAATTGACCTTACCCAGTTCCATACTCCTCTCATCGTAGGAAGTGGCAATGGATACTATACGGGCCGTATTCTGTTTCGCAATCTGGGTGCATTTTTTGCCACTGAATCTGAGATTGAGTCCAAGCTCGCTCATATACCATCTATTACTGACGTTGTCGTGGTTTCTGCGTCGGGCGAGAAGCATGCACCTATCATTCTCCGTGCTGCAAAGAAATACCTCAAAAAAACATTCCTCATATCCTCGAGTGAAAAAAGTACTGGCCGAGATATCGCGGATATGACTATCGTAATGCCAAAAATAGAAGAACCCTATACCTACAATACTTCCACCTATTTTGGATATATGCTCGCCGAAGATCCGACTCTGGATATATACCGACTCGAAGGGTTCATAACGAGCACCCTTGAGAATCAAATCCAACAAATTGATTTTACTCAATATAATAGCTTTTGTATTGTTATCCCTGATCACTTTGTACTCATTCGTGAGATGTTTGAGACCAAGTTTATCGAACTCTTCGGGCGTAAAATAGCTCGAGATGTATTCTCGTATGAACAGATGAAACACGCAACGACGGTGGTGCAAGATGACAATGAGCTCTTTCTCTGTTTTGATAATGTTGCTCGCATCGTGTATGGTGATAAGCAAGTGAATCTCTCGGTTTTTGATAGTACGAGTTATGCGGCTATGATGCTCGTTGGATACTACACAATAGGCAAGATCCAAGCTACATTTCCTCCATATTTTATGGATTCGATTGAGGAATATTGCACTCGTGCGAAGGCACAAAGTGGATTCAATATTTCGCCATGGGTGGAATAGAAAAAGTCTAAATAAGGATTTTTTTCTTGTTTTTTTAGGATTTTTTCTATACTTTCATATATGAGAAATCCATATATTAACCTGCTCACCCAAAGTTGGCACTTTGCACAAGAAAAAAGAATGCCATTTATAGTGGCTATTGTTTTCTTTATTATTGCAAATTCACTCCTGTTATTACAGCCGTATATTTTCGGACAATTAGTCAATTCTCTGCAAATAGGATGACCAACCATATGGCAAAATATTGTTTTCTATACGTCACTCTATTGCATCATTCCTTTTTTCTTTTGGGTTTTCCATGGTAGTGGTCGTATTATAGAAATATCGACTGCTTTTTATATAGCCAAAAATTTTAAAAGTTCTATTTTCTCTCGTATCACTGAACTGCCTTTTTCTTGGCATGCTGATAATCATTCCGGAGAAATCATCAATAAAGTCAGTAAAGCCACAAATGCAATTGAGAAGTTTAGTAGTGAACATTTTATGTATATCCAAGCTATAATACGATTCTTCGGATCTCTTGTCGGTATACTCTATATCTCATGGTACTTGGGTATACTTGCGGGATTTTTTGGGATAGTGATCATTATGATAATTCTTAGATTTGATAAAAAGCTCATCCCACAATATGCAACTATCTATATCCAAGAACATAAAGTTGCTTCACTTCTGCATGATTATATTTCCAATATTCGAACGGTTATTACGCTTCATTTTGAAAAACTGGCTCAAAAAGAACTCATAGCAAAAATACAAGCCATTTTCCCAATTAAAAGAGCCAATATCGTACTCAATGAATTCAAGTGGTTTTCAACTAGTATGTGTATCGCAATACTATTTTTTGGAATCATTCTGAGTTATGCATATTTTGAACTCAAGGTAGCTGGAGTTATTTTAGCCTGAAACCTTGTGATACTATATCAATATCTTGATTCCTTTTCTAACTCTTTTTATAGCTTTGCGTCAAGTTATGAAGATCTGGTAAAAATGAATTCCGAATTTCAGACCATTGATATAATACAACAGCAGCATAAGGCGTTATCAAATAACTTTCATCATACTCCAATCCAAAATTGGAAAACTATTGAACTAAAAAATTGGAATTTCTCATATGAATCTAGTAAACAAGCCTATACCCTCAGCGATATCCATATAGAACTCCATAAATGAACGAGGATTGCCCTGATTGGTGAGAGTGGGAGCGGAAAGAGTACGTTAGCCTCTCTCATCAAATGACTCTATACAGCAGATACTTGAACCCTTAGTATAGACGATCGTAGCTATGATGACCTGGGTATACTTTCTACGATAACGACATTCATACCTCAAGATCCCGAAATATTCGAAAATACGCTACAATATAATATAACCTTTGGAATTGATGGTTCTCCAGAAGATATCATGAGGGCAGTACAGTTGAGTCGTTTTGATATAGTACTCAAGAAGCTCCCAAATGGACTCGAAACGAATATCAAAGAAAAATGAGTCAATTTGTCAGGAGGCGAAAAACAACGCCTCGCTCTTGCACGAGGAATCTTTATGGCAAAAGATAACGATATTATCATTATGGATGAACCAACCAGTAGCATAGATCCTGCCAACGAACTCGCAATATATGAAAATATATTTCAGGAGTACCCTGAAAAATGTATTATCTCTGCAATTCATAGAATCCATTTACTTCCATTATTTGATATAATTTATGTGTTTGATAGAGGGAAAATTATTGAATCCGGTTCACTGGAAGAACTGATTCAACGTAAATGAAAATTTTTTGACCTTTGGGAAAAATACACAAAAACTCATAATAAAAATATACATTTATAGTGGTATATTAAAAGTGGGTTAGTTATTGATATTTTAGCGAATTCAGTATACCTACTTTTTCTATTTTAGTGAAAGGATGTGTTTGGACTTAACATCTATGCATTGACTCTCGAACGTGAATGGAAACTCTCTCTCGCCGAACTCATGGCCATATTTGGCAGGGAGAGTTACTATGAACATACAGAGACGATTGCGATTTTCGAGATCCATGGATGACGTGATGGGCAGATCGTGAAACGATTTCTGGGTTCGATATCAGATCGTGGGTTGAGGTATAATTAATCCTATAAAATATGAAACTCTTTCTTCAGAAAATACTTATTCCAACACTTCTCATTTCGTGTACGATATATATACTTCTCTTTTTTATAGTAAGTGATATGGAGGATCTATCAGTTCCATTTTTCATTATTACCATAATCCTCTCTATTTACTATACACTTTCATTATGAATGTCACTTTATCTGTCTCTAATGAGAAAGATTTTATATATTCTACTTTCTAGTATACTGACTGTTTGAATTTGATGGGGAATATTTCTGCTCATAATTCTCTATCAATTAGCAGTTGGTTATTTTTATTTGGATTTTTGGTAGTTTTTCCTATACTCATGCCTCATGAACAATACCAAAAATCTATACGCCTTTACCCTTGGACGAGAGTGGAAATTATCACTCGCCGAACTCATGGCCATATTTGGGTCTGAGTCCTACCAGTCTCATACTGAGATAGTGGCAATATTTCAGATTGTTGGCTACTCCAATGAACAACTTCAGAGAAAATTCCTCAATATTGGTGGATCTATCAGACTTATTGAGATACTAGGAGATAGTACTCCTGCATCATTTCCTACCGATGTGATTGAATGTATGCGACTATCGAAAGGGAGTGGAAAGATTGACTTCGCACTTGGAGCATACGGAGCAGAGTTTCGACTCTCAGATATTGGGCTGCGAATCAAGAAAACGATGCAAGATGAAGGTGCTAGTATCCGACTTGCGAATGTAAAAAATGAGAATATTAATGCAGCAAGTTTCAAAAAAGAGAAACTCTCAAAAACAGGACATGAATATAGCCTCATCGTGATGTGAACGGATGTATATATTGGACGTACCCTTGCTTGTCAAGATATTGACGCATATGCCAAGCGGGATACAGCCAAATCTCGTGATATGATCACCTGAATGATGCCACCAAAACTCGTACAGATGATGATCAACCTCGCGATTGCGGGTGAAAATATAGGCAATACCACCAATCCTGTCTCTATCTATGATCCGTTTTGTGGACTTGGTACAACCCTGATTGAAGCCGCCAATATGGGAATCACTCGCGTGTATGGGAGTGACGTGTCTCCAGATATGGTACGATCAACGACTTCAAGTTTAGATGAGTATATTACAGAAGAAAAAATGTGGCAAGAACGCATTCTCAAGGTATGAGGCACTCCGAATAAGAACTTTTCAGACTTCGAGAGTAGCATAGCGCTCATCGATGCCCGTGAGATCGCAACTGCAAAAACAAAACTCGTAATTCCGGGTGTTGATTTTACGGGTATTACCATCGTTTCAGAAGGGTATCTTGGCGAGATTATGCGACCGCATGAGATCACGCTCGATAAGGCCAAGGAGGAACGACGCAAACTCGAACGTATGTACAATGATTTCTTCGCGGGACTTGCTCGTGCGAAATTTTGCAAAAGTATCGTTATGACCTTCCCTTTCTGGAATCTCAATGGAACGTATTCCTATTTCATAGAAATATATGATATCCTCGATAAGCATGGATTCGAAGTCGTATCACTCCTTCCCTGGGAGATGAAGCTCAATACCACCAAAGGATCGCTCCTCTACCGTCGTGAGAGTCAGACCGTCGGACGTGAAATAGTCAAAATAGTTCCAAAAAAATAATATGTCTTCTTTTACGCTACTCAATCTTGCATCTCGAGAAATCAATCCAGCCTATCATGATAAGACTCGTGATATCGAGACAGCGCTCGCATGGAATGCCGTGCAAAAAACTCTCCTCAATATGGACCGCTGAGACCTCTCCAAATATATCAAGAGCGTCAAGCTCACGGATAAAACCATTGTCATTACCACTACCAAGCCTATTGCCAATAGTGAACTTCGAATCTACACCGAACAAATACTCAAAAACGCCAATGAGAGCTTTGAGTACATTAAGAGCGTACAAAGAGAAAAAATTATATTGAAATAGAGTTTTAAATGAGTCCTTGTGCCACAAATTGAGCCAGTTCAGTATTTCTATCAGAAACTAATGCAGTTACGAATCTCTCTTCTCTTACTTCTCTGGCTCTTGGAACATACACACCCATAGTAGTATACATGGAGACTGAGCCGAACGTACTCGTGCTCGCGTAAGAAGCCCTTCAGTATCCTGTATGCTATCTCGTCGTTCCGACGCCTTGATACAAAATAATTCTCTTAGCATACCAGCAATCATACAGAGAAACATATACTTTGCATATACGATATTACGACATGTTTGTCTGGATATTTTGATTTTGCCTGAAATACTTTTTTCCATATACTTCTATATATGTCTATCCAATCTTCCAAATCCCCTGATATCACTCGTATTGTCAAACCTGAAATTCGAGATGAGGATATTATATCAGAAGTCTCACTCCGTCCTCGGCGACTTGACGAATACGTCGGACAAGAGCAAATGAAGGTGCACTTGAGAGTCGCCATAGAATCAGCAAAAATCCGAAAAACTCCACTCGAACATATCCTATTTTATGGACCTCCAGGCCTCGGCAAGACTACGATATCCACGATCATCGCACATGAGATGGCATCCGCAATAAAGTCCACCAGTGGGCCTGCAATCGAGAAACAATCAGATATTGTCTCGCTCCTTACGAGCCTCACGGAGGGAGAGATTCTCTTTATCGATGAGATTCATCGGCTTCGTCCCCAGATTGAAGAGATCCTCTATAGTGCTATGGAGGACTATAATATCGATATTATGATTTGATCCGGAACAGGTTCCACGAGCATCAAGATGGATATTCCACGGTTTACCCTGATTGGAGCGACTACCAAATTATCGAGCCTATCCAACCCTCTTCGTGATCGATTCGGAAATGTGATGAAACTCGATTTCTATGAACCATCTGATCTCGCAAAGATCGTCAAGCGGTCTTTCCAAATTCTTGGATTCGATCAGATCAGTCCTGATGCTATTATGGCCATTGCTCTACGCTCTCGATGAACGCCTCGTATTGCAAACCGGTACGCAAAAATTCTTCGGGACTATGCGATCATCGGACGATCAATTGAGAGTCAGGCTGATTGTGAGGCTATATTTACGAGTTTCGGCGTAGATGTCTACGGGCTCGATATTCTCGATCGCAAGCTCCTTAAGAGCCTTGTGACCTCATTTCATGGACGACCGGTCGGACTCTCCACTCTCGCCTCGGTGGTAGGTGAAGAGGTAGCGACCATCGAAGATGTGGTAGAGCCGTATCTCCTGCAAATAGGATTCATCGAGCGGACGCCACGAGGACGACAGATCACTCTGAAGTGAGAGGAATATATGAAAACAAAATAATTTGCGAGAAGAACAAAAATCCATATACTCATCCCAATTTATAACCAACCTATAGACATGGTCACATGACTTGGTACGAGCACATACAATCCTCTCCCGACGATATCGTAAGGCTCTTTTTTTGTAAATACTCAAAAACTCCCACGATTCGTGGGAGTTTTTATTTTTACTTTTCTTTTTTTTAATCCTCTTCTCCCATGCAATTCCTCTCACTCACTCTCGTTCTCTCACTCCTCCTCACTCCATCACTCTTTGCAGCTACGGTATCAGGCGAGATCGCTACCAAGAGTACTACCATAACGAGTACCTCAAAAAATCCTACAACCAAGTACTATACATGAGCAAAGTGAGGATGCTATATGCTCGTGAAAAATACTAAAACCGGAAAATCTATCAAAAGATATGTGAATAAGAGCCTTTGCAAGAAATAAGATACCTATCCAAAATATTTCTCTATCCATACAATTGAGTAACTTCAAATTATTTGCCACTCTCAAAATTCATGTCTATCAATCCTACTCATACATCTATCATTCTCTATGATGATCGGCTCGAACTCCAACTTGACCAAGAGCATGAGACAATTTGGGCAACTCAGGCGGATATTGTCGAGTTATTTGATATCGATCAGTCTGTAGTTGCTCGACATATCAGAAATATTTTCAGAACAGGTGAAGTGAATGAAAAGAGTAATATGCAAAAAATGCATATTGCAAATTCAGATAAACCAGTGAAGATATACTCCCTCGATATAGTACTCGCCGTAGGATATAGAACCAGTTCTGGGAGAGCAACCAAGTTCCGTAAATGGGCAACAAAGCGACTCAAAGAGTATCTCATACAAGGCTATAGCATAAATCAAAAGAGACTCCAAGAGCTCCAAAAAACTATCGAACTCATCACCATACAAAAAGATACTACAGATATCTCTCTCTCAGAAGCCAAGTGACTCCTCGATATCATCTCACAGTATAGCGAGAGCTTCACACTCCTGAATCAATTTGACTCAGATACGCTCGGTACAACTGGTGATGAACATATCACATACATCATCAACTATGACGCAGCAAAAGTCGCAATACAAGAACTCAGAGAAACACTCATGAAACAATGAGAAGCTACAGAACTATTCGGGAATGAAAAAGATACACAATTCACGGGAATACTCTCGAGTATCATAGCGACTTTCGATGGAGTATATCTCTATCCGACGATCGAGGATCAGGCGGCTCATCTCCTCTACTTCATCATCAAGGATCATCCATTCTCAGATGGGAACAAACGCATCGGTGCACTGCTCTTCATGTGGTTCCTCGAACAGAATAAACATAGATTCCGTAAGGATGGATTACCAAAAATCAATGAATCAGGACTCGTCGCTCTCGCTCTCCTGATTGCAGCATCTCCTCCAAGTGAGAAGACTATACTCATCCGACTCGTGATCAATCTTATCAAGAATTCTTAATCTCACTCCTATGAAACTCACCCTCCTCCTCATCCCACTACTGCTCCTCTCATCATGTACGATCGATTGGAATGATGAAAAAGATAAGAAAATAACGGAATTAAAATGACTTACATTAAGTCAAATTATACATGAATGAGCCAGTATTGACTGAGCTCACGTTAAGTCAGACTTATATGAAACAACCGTAATATTCAAATGAAAAAATATTTATAGTGATAATAATTTTTGAGGCATGAAGATGGTACGATGATCAGATCGTTTTGTTCAAATACGTACTGATAGTCCTTTGCATTTAGTGTGTGAAGAATTTATTCAGCTTTTTGATTTAAAAAATGGATCATTTCTCACTATAGCCTCTGGGGCAGAATCTGAATGAGTGCTGGTTGATCCGGCTGAAGATACAGCGGAAAGAATATATACTGTAAAAAAAGTAGGCAATTCATGTACCGATAATTCAATCTTAAAAATTTACGATATAAAACAAGCTCATCAAATTGCAGAATTACAAACACGAGAGAAAATCTTATTAAAAGAAATAGTACCCTTAGAAAGTAGTTGAGTATTACTCAAATATAGTCAATCCGGTAATACTGATGGGTATTCTTTGATATACAATCCTTGTAAAGATTCATTGCCTGAAATATTTTTATCTAATAATGAAAGTTGGATTAATTGTAAAGGTAATACTCTTCCTTAAATTGAATTTAAGAGATTTATGGCTCTTAAACTTTATTTCATCTTTAATATTATTATACTTCACTTTATACCTTATGTCTCCTCTCCTCTCAACTCGCCGCCACTCTCTCTCCCACATCATGGCTCAAAATCCTCAATAATTCCCATGCAAAAATCCATCACCGTACAATGAAAATCCATAGCTCTCATAGATAAAAATGAGACGAACTATATCTCTCTCACGGATATCGCCAGATACAAGTGAGACGCTCCTGATATGATCATCCAGAATTGGATGAGAAATCGAAATACCATAGAATTCCT
>JAYSPL010000048.1:0-21359 GCA_043722085.1 Candidatus Altimarinota bacterium
AGTGAAGTTACAGGCTGCAAGGGCACTATTCGTAGTAATTCAACTCGTACTCAATGTTACGATAGTAGGAGCATCAACTCAAGCCGCTTCCGTTGTAAAGTCCCGTAATTCACTGATTGGTTTTTTGATAATAGTATTATTTGGCTGTAGTGCATTCGCAGTACCCACCACTACCAGTGTATATCCAGTATTTGGTGTGAGTCATACGATAGGTCTATCAGCTCAGATAGGCCACGATTGCACCAGTACTCAAGCGCTTGTTCGAAGTGTACAAGTTCCTGTAGCTCCATTGAGATCTCCTATGTTACAAGCAGCGAGAACACTCGTCGTGGTGATATGATCAACATCAAGAGTTATAGTAGTTGGAGCGTCTACAGCCTTCTGGAAATTTACTTCTTTTGTTTTTTTATAGCCTTGCCAAGTGATCGTCCCGACCTTTCACTTCACGCCATATTCTCACTCATATACCAGCGTGAGATTGCTTCCAGGGGTGGCTCATGTGATGTGAACTGTTTTCGCAGTTTGATCTATCTTGAGTTGAGCACCGCTTGATCCATCGATCTTCCATGATTCACCCCTGATTCCACGTACACTAGTGGCACTATATCTGAGTAGAGCGCTGTCATATCCTGTAGTGACTAGTTCGAGATCTTTGATATCCGCTTTTGTGTCTTGTTCGATCGTCACTTCGTGTCATCGAGACCGAGACTCTACCTCTTTACCACCAATAGTATTCGTTGTAACAATGACAAGAGTATACTTTCAGTCCTCCATAACACCCGAGGTCCATGATGGTGGATTGATTGCTACGGAATCAATACTTCCATTGGGTCTGGTGATCTTGAGGGCGAATGTGATATCTGAAGTTGGTATATTTTGACTACTTTTCGATGAAGTCGCTTGTAGTGCCTTCTGAGTAGGCTCGTGCACACGCTTCTCGAATTCGACGGTAATAGTGCCATCGGTATTGACGGTAACTTTTCCGAATGTAGTGGGAACTTCTTTTGGGGTATAAGTTGCTGTTTCATTCACAAGATTTTTCGTGGTTGTCACCAGCTTATTTCCTATTGACTGTGGATCAGCAAAATTAGACGGATTCATTCCGGCTCGTAGAGAATCTATAGCACTTATTTTTTGTCGACTTGTTCCTGTGGAATATGATGAATTATTTCCTCCAAAAGAGAACTTGAATCCAGTAAATATAGCGTTAGAAGGGGGAGTATTGGGATTTGTACTATGTTGTACTCATGCCACGAATTCACCTTGTTTGCCTGCAAGAATATGAGAATATTGTAGCCGCGTTTGATGGGCTTGATTAAAAATACTATGCTCAATTGTGACTTTATTGTAAGGGTCTGGAACGTGTGTATATCCAATGCTACCAATAATATTGGATTTGCGATCATCGAGAATTCGCGTCTGTTGTCCACCAACAGAAAAATCAAATCGATTTTGATCACCAAGCTGCGTTCCCCAAACAATACTGGCACGCTTGGCTGTACCACCAGTAAATGCTATAGTTTTGGTAGTAGTATACATACGTTTGATGTCCTCTATGATTTGGCCCAAGTCTTGTGAGGTTGTTTCTGTGTGTATTGTGCTCTCCTGTTTTAGCACCATATAGTTGCTGTTTGCACGAGATACCTTGATACCGAATTTATCAACAATGCCTACTGGTTGTGTTATCAGTGAGAGAGTAGTATTATCTCCAGTGAGATTCCCTCCAAAGGCAGGTTCTCCTAGGGCTTTCTGGGCCGATTGCCTCGTAGTACTATGTGTAGCCGTCACATTCATCATTGCAATGGTAGCCGATGCACCAAATAGTGTGGTATTGGAATGTTCCAGTTTCTCATGTACGGCTCATATGGCAAGTGAGTTATAAAGATTATTGTATGTGACGTCTACAGTGGCGCCCAATCAGAATTTGCTATCGGATTTTCCAGAAATGCCCAATCCAACTCTATCAGTGATGGATGTTCTATATCTCAAGCTATCCATGAGTGTTCTTTCTCAGGCATTTTGGTTATTTTTTGTCTGATCGAGTGCAAGGCTTGCTAATCCAGCCGTGTTCTGAGTAAGGTTGCCCACTGGGCTCGTTTGAGCTTGAGCTCCTCCCGTCAATGCTGCACCTGCAATAATCACTGAGTTTAGAAACTTTTTGAAGTTCATAAAAATAATTTAGAGATAAACTCTATATATTGTATGTATAAAAAGTAGTTGTCAATAGTTATTGCGAAATTAGTCTACCAGTCTCTACTTGGCAAATACAATGATAAAACAACTTTATAGAGTATGGAGTTGTTGGATGTATTATTTTTTCCTGAGAATATCCCGAATTTCCGTGAGCAGTTCTATATCAGTAGGTCATACGGAAGAGAGTGCTTTCTTTTTTGGTATTGCTCGATTCATCGCCTTGACAACGAGAAAGATACAGAACGCCACAATCACGAAGTTGAGAGTGATTGTGATAAAGTTCCCCCACGCGAGTACGGCTCCTATTTTTCTCGCTTCTACGAGCGTACCTGTAATCGCTCCATTCCCGAAATTGTAGTACATATTCGAAAAATCAACCCCACCGGTAATTTTTCAGATAATGGGCATGATCATATCTTCAACGAGTGATGATACAATCTTTCCAAAAGCGGTGCCAATGATGACACCGACTGCGAGATCTACGACATTACCCCTCATTGCAAAATCACGAAAATCTCTCAGTATGCTCATAAAATGGAAGTGAAGAATTATATATGAGGATTCTATGTATTTACAGTATAGTGCAACTTTATTTACTGATTGCGGGCGGTGGATCTCCATTGAGACGAGTATCCGTCTCAATAATGAGTGGATTGATATAGGAGGCGCCTCCAGCGCTCATACTACTCGGGGACACATATCCAGCTCGAGAACCAGGGAGGTCATAGTCTGAACGTACACAGCTCGCACTTGCAAAGTATGGACACGTGCTTGGGGCTACTTCCTGAGGGGGATTGGCTGATATCAGAGATCCGTGAATATAGAGTTGTGAGTTGCTCACTTCTGAAGTGATACCGTGTTCGGTAATGAGTGAGCTATGAATATCTGTGACAGCTCACTTGATTCGGATATTGCCACCCTGGTTACTGCTATTCGTGAGGGCAATCACAGCGACTGGATGAGCCCGACGTGCTATATTAGTATCGATCGTAACATCTCATCCAATGACTACAATAGTCCGCTTATCCGTGAAACTCGCATCAGTGAGAGTCTGATTGCCAGTATAGACAACATAGTTGGCAGTTGTATAATCAGTACGATTACGAGACAGGAGGGCCGTTTTTTCTCGAAGTGTATTGATCATGCGTACTCGATTTTGAACTCCGATATTCATGCCATCACTTGTCTGACCAAATACCCTCAGGCGATTGCTAGTAACAATAGGTGGAGCAATACTCGTACCTCACATCTTATAAAGTATATCGTTAGTGCCAATTTTATAATAAATATAGGTGTTGAGATCGGTTGATTCGAGAGGTGGACTTGGAATTTTCCCGGTATAGGTGGCAAAAAATGGATAGTCAGATCCAGTTTGGGTGGCGATAATACTCGAGATACCACTCCAATCACAAAGAGTATTTGTTACAGTAGCAAATGGTTCTCGCACACACGCAGCTACTGGAATACTTGAGAGAGTTCTCCACTCGGCATTGGACCCATCACCTATGAGTAAAGTTGAGATGATAGTTGGCGCGATAGTGGACGTTATGTCATGTTTGACTACGGTAGTGGTGAAGGTGTTGGGTACTCCAATAATGGGCGTTCCAGTAGTAGTACTGGCCGTATAGGGTGCAGTAAAGTCAAGAATAGCAGTCGTGGTAATAAGTAATGTTTCGACTCCTCCTGAGAGATACTTGATAGAATCAAGCCTGATAACGTTGTCAGTCGTATTGGTGGGCGCCTCACTTGCAATACTATAACTAAAGTCACTCATCACGATGGGAGTTATTTTTTCAATTGATCCACCGAGACCACTTCACAGATCACTCGAAATAAATGCATCGCCATCTATGGATGGTCCATAATTCAAATTCCCGGTTCCACTGAGTGGATCTACTTGTACCCGCTTGATGGTAGTATTGTATCTGACCTTGAGGCTCCCAGTTTCAATCTTATTACCATAGGTATCACGGGCTTTCATCGTATATTGATAGGCGTCACTCCCATTAGCTATGATCGTTCCCATCGGTGGGAATTGGAGTAGGGAAGAGGCTGATCTATTATCATCAGTGAGGGAAGCCGTAGTATCAGGACAGAGGAGAGTTCATGAACCCGCAGTATTACAAAAAGTCTTGGCGTAAAATGAGGAAGTATCGAGGCTCAGTGTAGGTAATCATGAACTTACTGTCAAGAAAAATACAGTTTCACTCCCATTCGTATCAGTAACCCTCACTTCATAAGGAGCTGCCAGTGAGAGGTCTACGGCAAAAATACCATTCGTACCCGCAACGTGTCGAATATCGAGGGTTCCGAGCGGCATAATAGACATATTCCAGATTGCATTCCCACCCGAATCCATCCATGCACCAGATACAGTCAGTGTGGCATTGTGATTCGCTATGATACTGGTCCCCATGATACGAACAGGACGAAGTGGCAGAGCAATTCCTGTGAGATTGATATCTCCCATATGAGAAGTTGCATATCACTCCAGGAGTCCTGTACTTGGATTATACTGGACCCCAGTAAATCCGATTTCTCCAATATTCTCACTCCATCCGGTATTCGTGAATGTACAATTGCTCGTCAGACTATTGAGTGATTGTGCTCCGCAATCGAGTCCTACGTGATAGGCGCCAGTAGAAAACTCAATCCAGCCAATCCCAGTTGCATAAAATGCACCGGTAAAAGTCTTGGTGGCAGTTTCGAGCGTTGGAACCGTAGCGTCAAAGGTAGATAAGTCACTCGCCACATCAAATCGTACATCCATATTCGATCCCGTCATAATGATAGTTGCCCCAGGAGAGTAACTACTCGCAACTACCTCATTCGAAGGCGTGAGGATAGCGATAAAGACCAAGATGAATATCAATAAGCGTAGCATATATGTATATTTATTGTCCGAGTTGCTGACAAGCGAGGATCATTCCAGTGTTGGTCAGGCTATCACAGAGACTGATATCTTTGCCTGACTTCACGGTCGTGATGATGATAGTATCCTGACACTTGTTTCGAAGATTTTCATTACTCACTCGTGAACAAGTCCCAATGTCTCCATGGCTTATGGCAGACTTATAGAGAGTGATATCACTATTTTTTGATACTTGTGTGAAACAATAGAGCTTCTTCTCTGGATTCTCGAGTACGTCACAGAGCGTACTATTTTGTGTAGTGATGGCTGTTTTGAGATTGATCGTATCCAAGCAGGTTGATCTGAGATCGCCACTTGGAATCGTAGTACAAAGATTCGGGTCACCTGTCATGACGGCATTCCTATAGAGTTCCGATGCATCAATTTCACGAACCTCCGCAATACATTTGGCTTGATACTTGATACCGAGACTGTTACAGAGTTCACGACTGACGGTATGGTTGGTAATATATCAGCGGAGAACTACTTCGTCTACGCTTTCCTGACAAAAAGATTTGCGATCTCAATCGGATATACTATCACAATGCTTTGTATCAAGGGTATTGAGGGCCGTATCTGTATGGATAGTGTCTCGACACAGTTGTATAATTCCACTATTCGTGAGTGTTTCGCACTCTTCAATGTGTCAGGTTTTTTTAGCAGTAGTCGCTCTGATCATATCTCGACATTCATTTTTGGTTTCATTCACGACAATTCCATCACAGAGATGGACGTCTTGATCACGAATTGCCGTGTTATAGAGATCTATATTTTTGGTATTGTCTAGTTCTCGCTGTGATCGCGTCTTCTCATAGGAATTGACCGGAGGAGATGGGGTGAGCTTGTAGTTAATATCCCAGATTGGTTGTTTACCGAAAAGTAGATAATAGAAACTCACCGAAAGAAGAATGACCAGACATGAAGTGATAATGAGTATATTTCGCATGTATCCACTCTACTCCAATATATGATAAAAATCCTCATTCACAGAGGATTTTTATCGTATATTACATTGACAAATATATAAATATATACCTCTATATAGAGATAGTCTATCAAGAAATGAACTCCGTGAGAAAATCTTCAATAGATTTCCAGTGTCGCACTTCGATTCGGATTTTTTTGGCGGAGAGGAGGATCATACGATTCTTGGAATCAAATCGATCCAGAAATCGCTTGGTATCACTGACCTGCGCGCTAGGCGAAAGATCAAATACATAGTTCATTCCCATCTTTGAGAGCTTGCTAACGGCGTACTGAGAGAGAATCAGACGGCTTCGTATGAGGAGAAAGAGGTTCCATCCTCCATGTCCAGTGTCGCACTCGAGTATTGGAGTCATTTCTTTTTCCATTTCTTCGAGTTCTTCCAGGGTTTCGAGACTTTCTATTTCTCTGAAAAAGTTGAGCTTATCCGCTTCCGATAGAAATAATGCTTCTGGAAGTATATAGGAGATATCGAGTTCGATTCTCGTGAGTACACGTTTTTTCTGCTCATCTCTGAGTTCGGCAATCCGCTCTTCGAGGAGTCGGAAATAGAGGGTCAGTCCGATATCCTTGCTTTTCCCAGATTGCTTGATTCCGAGCACATCTCAGGCTCCCCTGATTTCCATATCACGCATAGCAATCTCAAATCCGGCACCGAGATGAGTATTGTTCGCAATGGTAATGAGTCGTTCCTTCTCATCTTTTCAGAGTTCTGGTTTTCTATACATCAGGTAGCAATAGGCGTCAACATCCTTGCGTCCGACTCTTCCTCTGAGTTGATGGAGGCTCGCTAGGCCAAATTCTTCAGGGTCAATGATGATAATAGTATTGGCGGCAAGGAAGTTCACTCCATTCTCAATGATAGTGGTCGAGAGGAGGATATTGTATTCTCACTTTTTGAAAGCGTGAATACGGTCTTCTATCTGGTCGCCTGGCATCTGTCCATGAGTAATAACGATGGAGGGCTGTTGCGCATTGATCGGCAACATATGTGTGCTTGTATCGAGAATTGTCTCGATCTCCTTGAAAAGACTGTCCATCCCGCGAATACGATTATGGAGAATGATCACCTGTCCAGAGCGACTGAGTTCATGATGGATCGCATGCGCAATAACTCACTCATCCCATCTGGAGATAATCGTTTCGATGGGTTTCTTTTTTTTTGGAGGAGTACCGACGATCGATATTTTTTTGAGTCATGAGAGGGCAAGATTCAGGGAGCGGGGAATAGGAGTCGCTGAAAGTGAAAGGATATCAACTCCAGCTCGGATTTTTTTAAGCCGTTCTTTATGCGTGACACCGAACTTATGCTCTTCATCAATCACGAGGAGTCAGAGTTTTTTGTACTTGACATCTTCCGAGAGGAGCCGGTGAGTTCCCACTACCACGTCAATATTTCCAGTTTTGAGTGCTTCGAGGGTGCTTTCGATCTCGCGCGTGCTACTCATACGAGTCATGATACCCACGCGTACACCAAAAGGAGCGAGCCGATCGATAAAGGTATCATAGTGCTCATCCGCGAGTACGAGCAGAGGAGATATCACGGCCACCTGAGTCCCAGAGAGGACGGCCTTATAGATAGCGTTCATAGCGATTTCTGTTTTTCCAAATCCTACATCTCCAGAAATGAGTCGATCCATGGCTACCTCTGATTCCATATCGATATATACCTCTTCTATCGCGCTCGACTGGTCTCTGGTATATTCATGGGCGAACGCATTCTGAAATTCGGTCTCTTTATCGCGGAACTTCGCAAAACTTCGTCACTTCGCAAGAGAACGGCGTGCACTCGTTTCGAGGATATCGAGCGCAATAGCTTCTATCTCTTCATTCGTTTTTTCCATCGTTCGTTCCCATTCTTTACCAGAGAGTTTCGTGAGTTCCACATCAGGCTTCCCAAGGTACTTGCTCACTCGGTAGATCTCAGTGAGTGGAACAAAGAGCTTATCTCACTGAGCGTAGTGGAGTTCCAGGTATTCCCGTTCTATATTTCCAGTATTTTTGTGTATCACAGCGTAAAAGAGCGCTATTCCATGTTCACGATGCACCACGAGATCTCCGGGTTTTAGGGAGAGAAGAAGATCAAGGTGCTTTGTAATGGATTTTTTATTCCGGGTCCGAACAAATACCTGTCCAATAATATCATCGGCAATCACTATATTTCCTATTTTTTTCTCATTCAAGGTGATAGTATCCATGGTAAAACTTTCTATTCAGGCTCTTTGTACTGCAATCACTTGAATACGCTCGAGATTGTGAAACTCAACGAATTCTTCTATCGTTTTTGCAAATTTGGTATAGATAGATACACCTTGCGATACGGTTTTTTCTCTTAAAAAAGCCAGAAATGCATCAATATGATGGATAGACTCGATATCTACGCCCATAGATATAGAATCTTCTCTATGAAAATCAGTACAGTGGATATCGACATAGGTACGTAGGGTTTCGACGTAGGAGAGAAAATCACAGCCAATAAGAATGATTTTTCATGTCGTATGTGCTCGTATATGTTCAACGAGCTCCAGATTCATCGTTCCAACCTTTCGATCTATAGGGGTGGTCTCGAGGTGTTGATTTTTGATGCTGACTATATCTCGAAATTGGCGTGCCGATGTACTGGAGTCGATTTCGACAATGCTATCGATCTCTGTATCGAACCATTCGATATATATCGTATTTCCACTCGAGGCATCCGTAATCGTTACTATACTTCATGCTCTTCTATAGGTGGCAAGTTCTCAGGCATGATGCGCGTGAATATATCCAAATTCGATCAGCTTCTCGATGGTCGCTTCAATGGATTGTTGGCTTCCGCGTTTGAGTTCGAATAAGGAATGTCTTTTGAGATAGTCCATATTTCCATGAGTTTCAAGGAGTGATGAGGGTATACAAAAAAGCCCTCTTCCAGATTCTTGCATCATCCAAAAGTCAGAAAGACTCTCTACTATATGGACGGGCTGTGATACAATTATTTTTGCAAATTGTCGCAATAGATCGATATCCGTAGTATTATCGGTAATAATGATATGTTTATCCGTTTGATTCTCATCAAAAAGACTCTTCAATATGAAGAGTCGAGCCGTTGCACAGGTGGAATGAGAGAGTGTGAGCATGAAATATTGAATTGAAAAACAGAAACAAAAATTGCTCTACAGCTACACTTTCATGATTTCTGTTTCCTTGATTTTTAGCATTGCCTCAATTGCCTTAATGCCTGTGTCGATCTCTTTTTGGAGGTGTGATTCATGTATTTTTGCTTCATCTTCGCTAATTTCTTTGTCAGCTTTTGCAGTATCGATTTTTTTCTTAAATTCCTGACGAATATTGCGAATACCTACTTTTCCTTCTTCACTCAGTCGACTGGCTATCTTCACGAGATCACGACGGCGCTCTTCAGTGAGGGCCGGGATTTTTATCATCAGTGTTTCGCCGTTGTTGGATGGATTGAGTCCGATTTTTGCATCACTGATCCCTTTCTCTATATCCTTGATAAGCGCCTTGTCCCAAGGCTGTATTACAATAGTAGTCGCGTCCATAACTGAAACGGCGGCAATATTTTTGAGCGGACCAAGACTTCCGTAGGCCAATACATAGACGTCTTCTACAATCGCAGGGTTTGCTCGTCAGGCCTGGAGCTTCGCAAGCTCTGATTTCATATGATTCGTGGCTTTGCTAAGCTCTATTTGAAGATTTGATAACATAGTGATAAATATAATTATAAAATAAATGTACAAATATTGTAGTCAAAAAATCGGTTTAAACAATATTTTTTTTGACTTTTGCACAGCGAATTATACAATGGTTTCTGACAAGTTTTATACATTCTAATTATTATTCCGTATATGCAAAAGATCCTTTCTCTTCTCATTGTTGTAACGCTTGCAACGCCGCTCGCATTTGCCGCATCTGGTGATGCTGCAATCAAGCCAACAGTAGGAACTACGACAATGAATGCAGCTGTAACAATTCCTGCAGCAGCAACTGCCGTTGTTCCAGTAAATAGCACACAAACTACTTCACTCGCTGAGAATAAGTCAATCAGTTGTGCATCAAACTCAGCATTCGGTAGCAATAGTTGTGATCAGTGTTTCGATGGAGGCTCAGTAGCAGTAAGGAAGAAGCTTACCGGATTATTTGATAATTGGACCAATAATACCACTTCACTCATGATTGCGTATCAGAGTGAGCAAAAGGATCCAAATATTATCACATTTGGAACTACAAAATGGTCATCAACTCCGAGTGATGAGACCAAGCTATGGAAAAATAGCAGTGACATCATCTGGACGCCAACGCAATCGGGCTCTACAAAGCTCCAGTATATTCTTCCGGCTGGACAGAAAATCAAGTTTATTGAGGCAGAGCTTGGAGCCGGATATACCCTCGATAAAACAGATCGTAAAAATGGTGAGCTCGTTGGAATGATAAAATACCCAATTGTAGCGCATATCATTGATAGTGTCGGAAATGAAGGTGCTGCAAAAGTTCATAATGAATGTGTGGCATATGTCCTCTCTGCACCAGGAGTTACTCCTCCTGTAAAAGTAGCTCCAATTACGCCTGCTATTACCAAAACTGAAACAGGACCTACAGAAACCATCATACTTATTATCGCTGCATTCTTTATTGCATTTGGACTCATGTTCTCACTTCGAAAACGTATCTAATCTGATTCCTATCAAAAATATCCTGAGTGCCTCAGGATATTTTTTTGCATTTCAATAGGTATTGAATACAATCGCATCTCTGATCCTATCTTATCTTCCATATTTCCTATGTTTCCTACACTTTTGACCTCCCGCCTGAAAACGATCCTCTGAAATTCATA
Organism: Candidatus Altimarinota bacterium; assembly: GCA_043722085.1. Taxonomy (GTDB): domain Bacteria; phylum Patescibacteriota; class Gracilibacteria; order BD1-5; family UBA2023; genus JABFSX01. The sequence goes on from JAYSPL010000048.1 coordinate 10,920, forward strand.
TGATGGCGTATTGGATTCTTTTGCAAAAAATCGCAAATGATCATTTCGTATCAATTTTTTGAAATCAGACGGGACAGATATCTTAAAAGAATTTTCAGAAAAGGGTATTATAGTGCAATCATTTGATGCGCTTGAATGAATCTATATGTTCGATCGTGAGCATGAATATGCGATTAAAGGGAGCAAGGTGTTTTATGACGGTAAAATATACCTACAATCGATTGCATCACTCCTTCCAGTGTTTGCAATGGAACCCGAATCTGGAGAGACTATTTTGGATGTTTGTGCGGCACCCGGATCCAAGACAACACAGATTGCTATGATACTGGAAAATGTGGGTCGTATATACGCCATAGAACAGAATCAAATACGGTTCGATAAACTCATGCATAATTGTGTCCTCCAATGAGCTACCATCGTCGAAGGTATTAAGATGGACGCAAGGCATTGGCTCGCTGATACTGGAGCCAATGTGGTGGTGGTTGATGAAGACATGGATATCGAATTCGATCGTATTCTCCTCGATGTACCCTGTTCCGCCGAAGGGCGAATATCACTGGGTAATGAGAAGACCTATGGTTTCTGGTCACTCGAGAATATCCTCAAAAAAGCTGAACTCCAATCAGAACTCCTCAAGATGTCTTTCGCACGACTGGCAGTTGGTGGTACTCTTATATATTCGACTTGCACCCTCGCACCGGAAGAGAATGAGGGGGTGGTATCACAATTTCTCGAGAACAACAAGGATGCTCGGGTAGAGTCGATTGATATCGGACTCTCGGATAGGCCATGGTGGAAATCTGGACTTCTCTCATTTGGTCGCAATACCCAATATTCAAGTGAACTCATCAAGGCAGTACGAATACTTCCAAGTGACGAAACGGAGGGATTCTTTATGGTAAAAATTCGAAAAGTGTAATCGAGAAATCTTCGTATTTTTTAGATATCCTTCTACTTCCTCCCAAAATCCGCCTTGATTTCTCCCCATATTTTTGTTTCCCACTTGAGTATGGGGTTTTTGTATTCATTTTCCTTGAGCCAGAGTACCGCTTTGTCTACCAGGTTAAATAGTGTATAGTTTGCAGCGGTTCTGGGTTGTTTGGTTCTGGCATTCTTGGCCTTGACCCATGAGATAGCGGTTTGACTATCGGTGTAGATTGGTAGAGTCATCTGCCGTTCCTGACAATAGGTGAGTGCGTGTACCACCCCAAGGAATTCTACAATATTGTTGGTCCCATCAGCGTACGGTCCGCAGTGAAAAATATGCTCACCAGAATCGGTCATGACTCATTGGTATTCACACCAACCCGAAACCGTATTCCAGGCTCCATCAACGGAGATACTCTCAAGGATAGGATTTCCATACTTTCGGATATCAGCCGAGCTTGGCTCTGAGGATTTTTGTGTATTTCCGATATAGTCATGGGCGGGCCGCCTCAGGGCCACCTTGGCTTCTTCATGACTTGAGAATGACTTATAGAGAGCACCAACGTATCCTTCTACTGATTTTTTGCATTCTTCCCAGTTTCCAAATATGCCAGTATCTCGTCCTACCCAGACTGCATAGTATTTTTGTTTTGCCATAGTGATATTAATTTAGAATTTTCCCTACTTTTATAACTAAAAGTACCAAAAGTTTTCAGAGTCTTCCATGTTTCATTTTGTTATCTGTATTCGACTCATTTTTGGAATTTGAAAAACTCGCTATGCTCAAACAGTTCCAAATTTTTTCAAAAATCTCGTCGACAGATAATCAAAATTTACATAAGGAAGAAAAATAGGAGCACAGGGAACTCTTATTTATCAGAGAAATCTTAACCAATCTTCCTTTCGGATTGCTTCTGCCCGTATACGATCATCATATTTGAGTGTTGTGAGAATTTTACGAACACTGTCTGTATTATAGGTACTACCTTTGAGGTTGGAAAGGAGTGTTTTTCTAGGATGAGCAAACGCTACTTTCCAGAGATATATGAGCTCTATTTCTATTTTTAGATCGCGTTCTTTTTTTACAGTGAATTTGAGAACAATGGAATCCACCTTCGGGGCTGGATCAAAACTCGTTCGTCCTACATACCGGATAATCTCGATATCATCACAGGCAAGTTCCATACAGAGTGACAGATACGAATGGTGTGGCTTTTTGGCTCGTCATTCGAGTATTTTTTCTCCAACTTCCTCCTGCATCATGATGATCATCTCATGTGGCTTCCTAGGCAGATCATAGAGGAAACGAAAGAGGATTGGACTGGTAATATAATAGGGTATATTGGCAATGACTGAGTATATGTCATATGAGGGAGTGAACTGGAGTATATCCATGTGATGAATATGAGTACTCGTATTCATATATTTTCATTGCAAGATAGGGAGCATGTCCTGGTCGAGTTCTACCAGATCGAGTGAAAGGGGACGGTACCCAATAATATGGTCCGTGAGAGCTCCATACCCGGGCCCAACCTCTATAATGTGCTTGTCTGCAATAGTGAGACCACTTGCAATACCCGAGAGCGCTTCTTCATCGATAAGGAAATTTTGTCCGAGTGATTTTTTGGCTTTGATCTTTCGCATTAGTTTGACGCTTTAGTATATCCAGTCATTTTTGAAACGGCTCTTGCGAGTATTTTCTGGTATGTGTGCCATTTTCCGAGCACACGCCCATACGCTCACTTCACTTCTGTTGCCCAACTATCGGTACTATTTTTTTGATTTTTACTGATACTATCTGACATCAGGATCGTTTCGAGGTAGTACCACCCCTGTGTTTTTGCACTCGCCCGTATTTGACAGAGTTCCTGCGGATAGGTAGTCGTACGAGTGAGAAGATATTTGCTAGGATCGTCCCCATTGATACGCGTTTCCAGAGTACCGAATGCACAGAGATGGGTATAAATCTCCCCAATAAGATCAGTACAACTACGTATTTCTTTGATCCACTGTGTTGGATCAGCAACTCGTTTCTGTTGAAGCCTGAGCATATACGCCTTGATATCCATATCCACCTTATTGAAGGCTAGACTAACTCATACTATATAAGGGAGCGTATCGCTATTGATCGGTTGGTTATTCTCCGCAAAAAAATCACCCTGTGGGCACATAAATTCAGTAATGCTATTGGCATTCCCACTACTTCGCGCCTCTCTACAACGGTCAATTGCACTACGAAGCTCGCTCGTCGAGGGAAGCTCACGACTAATAGTACAACTATCACCCGCAAAAACTGACCCTATCGTAATAGCGCCAAATATAGAGAGCATGGAAATGAGAAAAATACGATACATTATGGTAGTATTACGAATGATGTTCATCATGATTCTCAGTATTATCTGTTTTCGTATTTTTATCCATGAGTTTTTTGACGCCATAGAGCGATGCTATGATCCCACCCAGAATCATACCAGTCACGACGGTATCCATCGTCTTGATACTTTTTTTAGCGACACTTTCGGATTTTGTACCATCGGTGTCTTTGGGATTTTTTTTCTTGAAAGGGAACATGAAGCGTAAATAATAAATTAGTTTCCTACTTGTATAGTTTTAGATATAAGTGTTAATTTTGGTATGGTAATCAAGATGACATTGTGTTCTACGGTTGCCTTAATCTGATCAAATCCAAGGTTCTCTGGGAGAATGATAGATCTGGAAAATGTTCCATAAAAACATTCTTCGACAAGCATTCGACGAGCATCGAGATATATCGGAGACTCCTTTCGGTTTCCAGATATGGTAAGGATATTTCGAGACAGTCCAATATCGACATCGGCGGGATCAACTCAGGCAATGGGAGCCACTATAATGATAGAACTCGTGGTATCGAGGATATCGACCGCAATCTGCCCAATATCTGTCTCGTGATCGATAGTATCGTTGATATCTACGGCAATGCTATGCTGAGAATCTTGGTGTTCGACATGATGGCCATGATTACCCGGCGCATCATGACTCGTATGTATGTTTTTTCCTGAATTTTCAGTATCCGTAACACCGTAGATTTTGAACATTTTTTATAAAAAAGATACGCATATCTTATGAAATATCTATGAGTTTGCAACTTTTTATCGCTTTTCTGCAATGATTTTCTCATATGCTTTCATGATATCCTCATTCTTTATTTTTCTCCGTTCTCGTTTGATAATATGCTCCAGATCTCTGAGAGACTGACCGAGTCCGCCCAAATGATTCGGATGGATGACTATCGATCCCGAGTGATAGTCTGAGAAGGCCGCTATATCTGAGATAAGGAGTGGGATCTTATGACTGCGTGCGAGCTCTATCCGAGGGCCACCCGCATAGTAGGCACCAATGTAGAGCCATCCACTGGCATAGACGTAGAGGGATTCTATATGTGCCTCTTCGAGGACACCGATAATTCGAACGAATCCGGTGAGACTCATTTTTTGTATGAGATCACTGATGCGTCGCAGTTCCGTATCTATAGGCTGTCCCATGAGTATGAGAGAGTGGACTCCTCCGAGCGTTCGGTACTCCTTATATCCACGAAGGAGGCCATAGATATTTGCCTCACTCCCATAACTTCCATCATAGATCCAGTAGGGTCATGATAGAGAAAGTTGATGGAGGATTCGACGATCTCATGTTCACGGAACAAGTCCGATGTAGGGAATGATTTCGATATCGTCTTCGCGTATTCCCATAATATCGACCGCCTCTTGTCCAATGATGAGTGATGGCACAATGATGATTCCTGATTTCTTGATCAGGCTTTTGGTATACTTTTTCCTCAGGCTTGCTAGCCAAGATTTCTCGAGTCATGGATACAAGCTACTCGCGTGATCGAAGAGGTGTGAGATGGTAATAATCCTCGTATCAAATGGTGCGTACGATGAAAAATTAACACACCGAAATATCTCCTTGGTGCCTGGTACACTGAGTGATCTTCATCGACCATGCCATGTGGATTGTACCGTGACTGATGTACCATTTTCAGGACATTTTTGATGATCAAAATGGATATAGCTCACACTATCTCCCAGGTGACGACTCCTCCAGAGATCAACCCAACTACTGGCGTATCGAGTAATAATAGGATCTACCGGAGATTCGCAGCGTATGTCTATAATAAGGTGCATACTGGCATTATGAGAATAATGAAAAAAATGTCTAGTAAATAAGAAAAAATGATTTTGTTTATGTAAAAAAGTATGTATGATCCATTTATCTAACTTACCATTTCTACGCATGCAACATTTCCTTTCCAAGAATATAGAAAACGGAAGACTAGAACTCCTGATTGATACCACTATTTTTTCCCAGAGTATTGCCATGAAGGCGGCCTATGCGATGCTTGACAAGGCATACTTTTTTTTTCGTACGAACGATACTTCTTTTTTCGTACAGATTACTCCAAAAGAATGACAAGTATGGGATGCTGAAAAATTTGCACTTGAATACTCCGATGAACTCCTAGCGTACTCCCTCAGAGTTCAGGTAGAAACAGAGAATAAGCTCGTCCGCGAGACGATTGTCCGTCGTGCCCTTGGTTCGTATGCGGATCTTCCGAACTTTACCTCTATTGATACGACGGATACTTCAAAAAAACAGATTGATTTCGATAAAGATATCGATGAGATCCTCAGAGAAATAGAAAATGATCCTGACCTCAAGATTGATGAAGCAGAGATCAATCGTATACTAGCTGAGATAGAAGCTGAGACGCAACAGATACAAAAGCCTAAGTTAGATCCTAATAAACTCAAAGATGTCAAAAAAAACTTTCAACGTAAATAGTACTCTCTATCCTGAGATAATTATTCAGGAAGCGATACTTGCATTTGTCGGCTATACCATATCAACTTCTGATTCCGTGATCACCATCGATGATGAAGATCCACAGTATGTATTCGATGAACTCATGAACTATATCCTCTCTATCTCTTCAGAAACTATTGTATGAGCCTAAATGTACACACCCTCAACACACTAAATATGGCAAATGTGGCTCCATTTTATTTTCAGAAAAGAAAAAATGGACAGTATCTCATTACCAATGAGTTCGGATATTATTCGTATCTGCCCGAGTTGGAATTTTTGCAATATATTGGATGAAAAAGTTTTCCTCCAGATAGATATGATGAGCTTGATGGTAAATTATTTATTAAGAATTCCTCATATGAGGACAGAGCTGTACTCGCCTATAATAAAAAAAATACCTTTCTCGCATATGGACCTACGCTTCATATGATTGTGACAACACTCCGGTGTAATCATAAGTGTAAATATTGTCATGCGGCTGTTGCTCCGATGACAGCGAAAAACATGGATATGACACGAGAAACAGCAGAAAAAGTAGTTGATACTATATTTTATACTTCATCTCCTTCAGTTACTATTGAGTTTCAGGGTGGAGAATCACTTGTCAACTATGATGTGGTACAATTCATCGTCGAGTATGCCACAATCAAGGCTCAAGCACTTCAGAAAAATATCAAATTTGCTCTTGTATCGAATCTTACTCTGATGGATGAGGACAAGCTCGCCTGGCTCCTGGATCATGGTGTAGATATCTGTACTTCTCTTGATGGAGATAAAGAGACTCATAATTGGCAGAGAACCTGGAAAGAAGGGAATTCATATGAACGTGTGACGCATTGGATAAGTCGTATCAATGAAGAAAATGAAAAACGCTGAAGAAAATGATATAAAATAGGGGCACTCGCTACCTGGACCAAACCTGGACTCAAAAATTATCGCAATATTGTCGATTCCTACATTGATCTCGGCCTCACAACGATATGATTGCGTTGGCTCAATCCATATGGATTTGCTGCTGCAGAAAGGGAAACACTTGAGTATTCACTGGATGAATATTTTGAATTCTACAAAAATGCCATGGACTATATTCTCGAAAAGAATAAACAGGGCATAGTTCTGCGTGAGATGATGTCGATGGTATACCTTGGCAAGATTCTCAACAATACTGATAGTGGTTTTATGGACGTCAGATCCCCATCAGGTATTGCTATAGGCTGAGTGGCCTACAACTATGATGGCAAGGTCTATGCATCAGATGAATCTAGGATGCTCGGTCGTATGGGTATCGAGGATTTTCTCCTCACTACTATGCTTGATACAGGCGAGGAGACCTATAAGGCTATGGCCAATAGTGATGTAACTAAGATCTCAGTCCAGTCATCTACGCTCGATGGTCTCCCTGGATATATTGACCATGTGTACAAGCCATATCTCTGAGTCGATCTCATCTATGCGTTCACACAACATGGCAATGTATTCTCGAGCTTTTCGAAAGATGATAAGACCCGGATCCAGATATCGATGCTTGACTATCTCTTTGAGAAACTCCAAGATAGTGAAAATGAGAAGATATTTCGTTCATGGATAGAGAGATAATAAATTTAGCAATCCAAGCAAGATATGCCCAACCTTATAATCAATAACTTCTGTAATCAGAAATGTGCATATTGCTTTGCTGAGAAGAGTATGACAACAGAGAAGCTCTATGAGAATAATCAATCTCTCAAAACCTACCTCCAAATACTGAGTTTTTTAAAAAAAAATGGATATCCTGAAGTCAGGTATCTAGGGTGAGAGCCACTCCTTCATCCTCGTATTCGAGAGTTTTTACAGATTGCACAGAAAGGCTGATTTCAGAGAACTATGTTTTCCAATATCAATTTCCCACATACGTATATTCAGAAGATATTTGATACGCCTGACATATTTCCAGAACATATGAATTGTAATACGAATAATAGAGACTTTTATTCTGATACCGAATATACTCAGGTACTCGCGAATATGATATTCTTTCGGGATGCTGGAGTTGATATGACGATAGGATACAATATCTATGATCTCTCAAAACCATTTGCTGATATTCTCCAGGTAGCAGATGCTACTGGTATTCGAAAAATCAATCTCAAAGTTACCAATACTGCCATAGGCAGTCCTCTCATTGTTGACACAGGTTCCCGGACTTATGGAGAATATATATTCGATATTATTTTGAAATATTCCTCGAAATATGAGTTTTATTTCTCATGCGGATTGTCTCGATCGATATTCTCAGAAGAGGAGATATTATATATGAGACAGCAAGAAATAGATCTTCCATTTTGATGTGAAGGATTTTCTGGTAAATTCGACATTGATATTGACGGCACTATATACAAGTGCTTTCCGACACGCAGTCTTTTTTTAAAAAAAGGACTTTCTATTAAAAATTATAATCAGACTACTGACATCCATGTGATATGATGAGTACAAAAGTCTGACGGAGTCTGTGCGGCGCATACTTAAATAAGTTTACTTACTATTTTTATCTACAATTCCAAGTGAACGAATAGCTAGAGAATCTATAGGATAGGCATAGGTTCTCCAGAGCATCGATGGTTTTATACTGTATTTCCAGGCAATTTTCTTTTCAGGAGTAATTTCCCAGATTGTTCCATCTCATTCAGTGATTAGTGTATTGCCATTTGGGAGTCGCACTGCTCATCCTACTTTATCGAAGTAGATGTCAGGATTCGTATATGACCAAAGTATCCTTGGAACTGGTGTCTTATCAATTTGTATGCCGAGTAGATTTGGAATTCTGAGTTCATATACTGTTGATTGTTCTGGGATCGCTCCCACGCCGTTCGAATAGATCAAAAATGTTCCTGATTCTGTAAAACTTGGATGATGAGCAGCATATAAAATTCTCTTTCCAAATCATCGATAGGTGGTAGGATTACCAAATCTATAGACAAGATCTCATCATCTTTTATATTTTCCTCCTGTACTTCCTTTAGCTTCTTCAGTTGTGGTACTATGGTCGATGATCCATACCTCGCTCATACCATAGAGGCTGACATAGATTAAATTAGTCTTTTGATCATATACGAGCCCATTGGCATGCATGATCATGCCAGATTGTGACTGGGAATAGTTTATATCTATACGCTCTGGATGTTTTGCTACATTCCCATATGTCGGGAGTTTTGGGTCAATATCTTGGACGATATGGTCCATGGAGTCCCATTTCCATACTATGGAGTTATTTTTTGGGTCCATTTCTACTATGGTTTCAGGATATATAGCTACATCCATCTTATATCCATGTTTTCTGGACTCATTTTTTGCTATCTTATTCCAGATGAGCATGAGTATATTACCATTTGGTAGCATTTCTACTTCGTGATGCTGTGAATATGTATCACTTGCCATATCACTTTCCCAAAACACTTCTGCGTTTTTTCAACGTAGTTGTATCACGCCACCTACACCTCCAGGAAATATCTTCGAATTATCTGGATGAGTAGATTTAAAAGATACAAGAAGCTTACCATCTGGCAAAATCGTAGCGTCAGTACCGAGTTTTTTTTTGTCCAATGGCCACTCATACAGTATTTCTCCAGTTTTATTCATGAGATAGACCCTATTTTCTATGAGATTATTGATGAGTATAGGACTACTATCTTTCTGATGAGGGAGAAAGGTATCATTTGTAATTTTTGTATTTTCTCATGATCCACTCGAGCCCGTTGAGACATATAACATGGGGCCTGTACTAGATACGAAATGAGTTGTATTCTCTGTGTGGATAGTAGGATCTTCCGTTATAAATTTTGGTACGATCGAACAATTTGATAGCAGTAGCACCATGGATATGTACAGGAATGTTTTATGGAAATTCATAAAGAATGGAGTTATCATTTTAAGAGTAACTGAGAATGAATGGGCCCCATAGATTGACCAATATAGTGGATCACAGCACTTGTCATATCTTCTTCATCATTCCACTTTTGTATCACATACATCAGGCATCATTGCTCATGAGTATCTATATTGTGTGATTCACCAATCTTGAGGTTCATTCCTAACTTCTCACTCTCAGGGTGAGGTGAGTTATCTGTGATATTTGATAGAGGGTGACAGAGGTCACCTCATTGTCATGGTGAACGAGTCCAAACAGTGACATGTCCTCCCATATGGATAGGGAGATTTTCGAAGTCATGGGAGTGCGGACTACTTTTTTTACACGGAGCGATCATATAGAGTTCTGCTTGGTATACATCTTGACGGAACACAATACAGCTATAGGTGCTATCAGTAACATAGATCTGTATATTCATATTCGCAGGGACACGCATAGGGTATCCATGATCCTTGAACCACTGAGCAAATTCCTCGAGAGTATTCCAAGTATCAGGAATGATGAGATGAGGAGGCATAGGTAATTGATATATGATATATATGCATATAGATAGTATTGAGTAGCATTATTTTTGCAAGTTTTTCCTACCTCTATAGTCTCGAGAAATAAGGATAGTTATATATAAGGCGAAGAGCCTAGGATTGTCTATAAAAAAATACTTTCCCTTGTCACTTTAAAAGTTAAAATGTCGTAAACATAAAAAATAGAAATGTCGTAAGGATTGGTATAGGATAATGAGGTATCATAACTCATTATCCTCTCAC
>JAYSPL010000049.1:0-1883 GCA_043722085.1 Candidatus Altimarinota bacterium
AAAAATACCTAACGCCAGTTAGGTATTTTTCTTATATTTACCCTATTTTTTCCTCTATTTTCCCTTTGCAGATGCGGAAATATGAGTATAATACTCGAGTATTATTTCTCTATTTCTTCACGAGTTTCTCCATATGTTCAAGTCATATATCCAAGATCAAGATTTCCTCCTTCCACCCAGTTTCTCATCATTTCTCGGAGAATGACATGAAGCGGTAGTACTCTCAGAGATTATCGATTCACTGGATATGAGCATCATACTTTCCAGTTACAAGAATGAGTTCAAATGAACATCAGCATATCATCCAGTGATGCTCATAAAGGTACTCTTTTATGGATATATGAATGCTACATTTTCTAGTCGTCGACTTGCTTCCAAGCTCACCTCAGATCTTGCTTATATGTTTCTCTCTGGAAATGGGCAACCAGACTTTCGAACCATTAACAGGTTCAGAAAAGAGAAATGAGAATACCTTACTCCTCTCTTTGTTCAGATTGTAACAAGAGCACAGGAACTGGGACTCATATCGTTTGGAGTGGTGAGTATCGACGGAACCAAGATCTATGCTGATGCATCGAAATACAAGAATATGGACATGGAAACCCTCGAAAAAAAGATGAAAAAACTTCTGGAAGAAGCCAAAAAAATAGATGATCTTGAAGATGCTGAACTCGGAGAGGACAATGATGGCAGTGGGATACCAGATGAACTCAAAACAAAAGAATGACGAGAAAAAAAAAGACAGGACATAGAGAAGAAAAAGTGAGAAATCGAAGCTAAGAAGCAGTTTGTTTCAGAGGAAATCCAAAAGCACAAAGAGAACTGAATCTCTATGAAACGAATCAACAAAACGGATACTGACAGTCGCATGATGCAAATGAAACGAAAGGATTATTGAAATGGGTACAATCCACAGATAGCCACTGAAAACCAGATCATCCTTGCTAGTACTGTACCAAATTCTGCCGGAGATATACAAGAGCTCATTCCAGTACTCAAACGAATACAAGAACTCCATATACAACAACCAAAACAAATACTCGCAGACAAAGGATATGCGAGTGAATCAAACTATGAATATCTCAAACAAAACTGAATTGATGGTTATATTCCTCATCCGAAACTTCAAGGAAAATTATCTGGAAATCTAGAAGACTGGAAGTATGATATAAAAAAAGATGAATACACTGATCCCGATGACAATATATATACCTTCAAACAATACTCTGGATGTAAAACTCTATTGAAGGTATGAGAAACAAGAAAGAGATGAAGACCAACAAAGAGCACTATACAGGATACGAATAATTTTCGAACCAAAGTATATCACTCAAAAATGAGTGATTGAAAAAAGAAAACATTGAAAATCAGTCAGAATTGGATCGATCACTGCAAGCAACAAGATCAGAAACTTGCAACGCCAGAATGAAAGGCTCTCTACCAGAAACGATGTCATGATGTAGAACCAGTCTTCGGAAACATAAAACGGAACCTCAAATTTGAGAGGTTCTCTTTACGATGATTCCACTGAGTGAGCATTGAGTGGAGTCTGATCACTATAGCCCATAATCTGAAGAAGATTATGGGAAGTATGAGAAATATACCCGTATAGATCGGAATATGGAGCATATTTCCTAAAAAAAATATCAGAAAGTAAACTTTCTGATATTTTTTATGGGCAATGAGATTTTGAGTGAGAGTTTTTGGGACGGACTCCTATGATCGCGAATACAGGTGTCGTGTATCTTCCTTACGGTACAAATGTTGATTTTTCTATTGCAGGTATTAGTGGGGTCGGTACCCCCGTTCTTTTTCCTGATTTTTCTATCACCAGATTAAGTGATGCTGTCATCAAAAATGAATTAGGAATTTATGTACAAAAA
>JAYSPL010000050.1:0-8267 GCA_043722085.1 Candidatus Altimarinota bacterium
CACTGGAATCTTGAGAAAGTAATTCAAAAACCTCATCTTTCCGCACAGCTAAGCCTCGGGTTCTAGGAGGAAATAGGAAATTTTGGGGGGATTTTAGTACAATACGTGAGTTTGGATTTGCCAAATGAGCAAACTTTGGAAGTTGAGTGCTCTTGCCACTCCCCGTTTCTCATTGCACGATAACAATCGGCGCGTTCTCGATCGCATGAAGAAAATCATCGCGCGCGAGTTGTGCTGGAAGTGCATGTACTGCGGTTACTATGCCCAATGCACGCTCTCTAGTGATTCTATTTCCATAGATATCTACAATAGAGCCGTCTATTTGTCGTCAAGTGGAACCATCATACTGTCATCATGTTGCATTGAGAATCATAAATGAAAATTAGTTATTTATTGGGTCATTTCGGGCATTGCATGAATGAATCATGTTATAGGTTCTGTAGAAAACTCAAAGTTCAATGCATTTTTCCACGCTTGTACACGTATCTCTGAATTTGGGAGTTTTTGAAGCAAGCCAATTGCCAAGGTACAGAAGATATTGATCAATTCAAATGTTTTTTGAGCACTCACTACATCGTCTTTTTTTTGATTTTCTACGTGGTATCATTTCAAGACTGTATGAATGTCAGATAGGAAATATTGTTATCAATTGACGTAATACCTGGATCCAATCATTGAATTATAGAATCGACTGCTTCTCACATTATATCACGATTTGCTGAAGAAAGATTGTCGATAGCTTTATCACCAACAGTGTGTAATAATTCCTGAGCTTGTCATAAAATAGATTCTGGTGATTCTTGCATTTATATAAAAAATACCCATCATTGCTGATAAGTATTTACGACTAACAAATTGTGGTGGCGAGACCCGGACTTGAACCGGGGACACATGGATTTTCAATCCATTGCTCTACCAACTGAGCTATCCCGCCGTATTTGGATTGCTCGCATTATAGAGTAAATAGATAAAAAGCAAATCAAAAAAATAAAAAAGTTTACACGGGCAATAGAAAACACATTTTTCATCTCGCCAAAGTGAGATGAAATTAGATAAAAAAACAAGTTTATTAGAGATTTTTATTACTTTTTTTCCTGAATCCGTATAATACGCCTTGGAATACACCTACTACTAAGATTCGTTGTAGTATGATGATCTATTCAAGGGAGTAGCTTATTGAAGAGGCGGCTTGCTGAAGTACTGGTATTTATCTGAAGATGCGGAACACTCGCAATTCAGGTATCGAGTACAATAACCTGATGATCTACAACAACATCAAATTTTGCCATCCATTCTCATTGTTTTAAGCTAGCAAGCCAATGTGGGAATTCGATAAGGAGTGCACCATATTGAACCTTAGCATATTCTGCGTCCATAATACCTGTAAAAGAGAGTCATTGTAGTTTATCGGGAAGAATTTTAAATCGTTTGAGGTGTTCAATATGTGAAGTTACTATAGCACCATACTGTTTCGTGAACCATTCTCATCTCTCTCTCGCATCTTGCGGCATTTTTGGCGTAATAACAGGAGACAACTCTTCAACTTGAGAAATATTCATATAATGAAAGTTATACAATTAGAAACTGAGTCAAAAATGCTTGCGAATCGGCTTTTCAAATCTCCACATCTCATCATATTCCTGATCGTCTTCATGGTCGTATCCAAGTATATGTAAAATTCCATGGATTAAAAGTATTTCACATTCTATAATCGTAGTATGTCCATGATCTATGGCTTGTGAGATAACACGTGATTCACTCATAATAATCTCTCCAGCAATATCCGAATCAAGCGTTTCACTGAAGTCATCAGCATAATGAAAGGATAGTACGTCCGTAGTACTATCAATACCTCTATATTGATGATTGAGTACTTGAATCTCCTCGTCAGGAAGGAATGCAAGATTGAGAATTCCCTGTTGTGGAATATCGACAACGGTTGCAATATACTGAGCGATTGCATCAAGGCGTACTGAATCGATCGAAAATGACTGCGCTTGGCTAAGAATCTGGGTAGTAAACATAGAGATAGTTTAGATAATTCTGACTTCATTGCTAAGATCTACTCACTTTGCGTCTTTCACTCGTTCTTGTGTGAGACGAACCAGTTCTATGAGATCGGTCGGCAAACAAGCCACTCCATCACTCATGAGAAAATTCGCATGAAGAGGTGACCAATAGGCTCAGCCATAACGATATCACTTCATGCCAATCGATTCGATGAGCATACCCGCCGATAATTCTCTGGATGGATTTTTAAAAAAACTTCCGCAAGAATACCCCTGTGGCTGACCGTGTTCACGAAAGTAGAGATTATCTACAGTGGATGCATACTTCTCTCGTATTTCAGAAAGATCAAATGATGCCTCCAGGAGAAACATATGTGATTGTTCCTTCAAAAAAGAATACCGATATCAAAACTGCATCTCATCCTTGGAAAAAATATGCTCAGTTCAAGTAATCATATCATATATTCTAGCACTCTGGAAGTTCGACGCTGTTTCGAGTCCAAAACAACCAGCATTGCCGAACACCGCGCCACCAACGGAGCCAGGAAGTCCGATAAACCGGTGCCAGATTGGTTGCATATGATCCATTTCGAGCGCTTCCGCAATATTCCATATGGGTTCATTCGAATATGACTTGAGTTCTTTGGTTTCTCTGTCATAGTTCCATCAGACGAGCGAATTCTTGATAATCACACCCTCAAATCTGGTACTCGTAAAGAGAAGATTAGTACCGCCACCAATAATGAGAAATGGAATTGTTAGCGCTTGAGCAAAGAGAAATATCTCCTGAAGGCGAGTAATATCCTGGACATGACGAAGTTCATAAAAATAATCCGCTATAACCTCTGTCTGGTATCCAGAGTAGTGACCGATTTCGTGATTCCTGAGTAAAAAAGAAAGCATAGGAAAAGTGTAGAGAAAAGACGTAAAAAATCAACACCTAGTCGAGAGGATCATAGCCTCACTTGCTCCAGGGATTACAGCGTGCCACTCGAGCACTTCCCTTCATGAGACCACGAATGGCTCATTTTTTTATGATTGCTTCGATCATATAGTCACTGCAACTTGGAATATGCTTGCAAAAAGGTGTATGATCCAATCCTCTCGCCCAAAATGAATGATCTGGAGAGAGTATTTTCTGATAGAGCCTGAGTGTGTGAATGAGGGTCGTTTGTATGATATTCATAGTCTATGTTACCAATCCTGAACTACTTCTATGGAACCAGATGCTGCGGATTCTACGAGTCGTTCGAGCATGCTTCGAGAGTCACTCGATGACATGATATTATTTCATAGGTACTCAGATCTTTGGGTTGCGATTTTTTTGAGTTCTTCTTTTTTGGCTTCACGCTCACGTGAGCCTGAAGATGTAGTCTTGAGCGGAGGGGCAGACTTATCTGAGCTTCATGATGAAGATAGTGTTTCAGCTTGTTTTTTGATATAGGCAATCTTGGATACAATTCGATCATTTGGCGCAAAGGCAAGTGACCTCTCGTACATGCGAATGGTATCGATGGCAGATTCACTCGTATGGTAGATCAGATCCCCATAGAGTTCTGCAATTTCAGCTTTTTTTGGGATAGTCGTATCATTGAGAAGGGGGGACAAGAGACTCTTTGCTTCCGAGTATTTTCCACGACTCGAGAGCCATATAGCCTCATTGAACTTCGTTACCCACAGCGCATCACCCATATACCAGGCAGTATTATGACTCATATTCATCAGCATGAGAGAGGCATTGATAGAGAGAGTCTTACCTTCGAGCACCAAAAAAATACAGAGTAGAGGAATGAAGATAGTGAGAATCGTTTTTATTTTCAATGGGAATAATTTAGTGTATATTGAAACCGCGAGAACATCAATCCAATCAGGATCGAGCATACTCAGAGGATCGTCCAGGCTGGTATTCATAAAGGAGAAGTCACACTATTGGTCGTGAATACTTCTCTATTTGGAAGGGTGTCTGATTCGAGTGTGAGCCACTTGGATCAGAGACTGTCCGAGAGAAGTGCCAAGATGGTATCATTGCGACTAGAGTTGACCCTGATTCACTCGGATTCTTTATACCGTGGGCGTCATTCGAAATCATAGCCAAGGAGTATCGGGCCACCGAGACGCGTACCAACTCCAATAAATGTAAATGTAGCCCCATTTGCGAGCTTTGAGATCAATGATCCAGAATCAGTGAATTCTCCATCAGTAATCCAGAAAATATGGAGTCGATTCGTATTTCCATAGATCAATCGAATGAGCTCGAGTGGAGTAAGCATGGAACTGCCTCCTCACCTGAGGATCGTGTTGATTCCAGTGGTTACATTCGAAAAAGCGAGCACATCACTCGTCATCGGAAGCTCGAGTCTCGCTCCATGCGCCGCACTCATGATGGCGTGTTCGCCTCAGATCACTGGCATCTCGTGTTGCATGAGTTTTTTTGCAACATCCAACCTGGATATCATGACCCCGCTCGCCGTCTTGATATCGGCTACTGCCATCGATAGTGAGTTATCGATGACCCAGAGCGTTTTTTGAACACTTGACGTATCCATACTTGTTAAAAATCCCAATCCAACGAGAAATATTCCTACAATAAGAAATATTACACGGATGAGCCGTTTCTGAGGAGATATTATGAAATTAAGGAGAGGAAGTGGCATACTATATTTTTATTTCATGTTGACTTCCCTGAGTCCTGGTTGTCGTGTCCACTGAACTTTTCCATCATAGTTCGCGCAGTTGGGGATATCGAGCGTATACTTCCAGCTCTTTGAGGATGATCCACCTACTGGAGTCTCGATAAGTGTCGAAAATACCGTTGCGGTGTCATTCGACGTGACTGCTATATCTGATCCAGCACCAATAAGTAGTGCACCAAGTGGAACAAATACTCGGACGTACGCTCTATTTTTCCCATTTCACTGGATGAAGTCGAGCTTCGTGCGTTCCAGTGGATCTGTAATACCAAATGTGTTAAAGTATTTGATGAGTTCTTCGGAATCAGACTTAGCAAATGTATGCTTCGTTTCGAGCGTGATCGTATTTTCATAGATACAACGATCCAATTTTCGGGTCTTTGACTGGTAGGTTCTGTTCATATATCGATCACTCTTGTTGCCTGATACGGACGTCCAGAGTGGATAGATCCAATTGGGGGAGCTGAGCTGCCAAGGCAGTTTTTTCTTGTAGGTATCGAGGAAGCTATCGATCTGCGTATCACGAGAGGCAAAGAGAATCTCGCCATTATCCAAGTATGACTGCATCGTATCAAGGAGCTCGAGGGGCGCATTTTTTTCGTGTATTTTTGCGATAAATGCTGTGACAAACCGAAACAGGATATCTTTTGGCGAATGCTCTTTGGCGTACTTATTCTCGACGAGCGTCGACATCAAGAGCGAGAAGTTCTTCTCATCGAATGGGAGTGTCACCCCTGAAACGCTCACGGGTCATATTTTTGCAAGGATATCTTCGATAATCCCCTGATGGATGGCGATTCCAGTCGTGACGGTCGCATCTCCAGAGCGTTCGATAAAGCTATTGGCCTTATCGAGGGTATCACGAAAGTCCGGATAGTAGTTCACATCTCGGAGACCATAGGAATCCGTCAGGAGTGCAATACCGGGTGGGGGGATTTCTTTGTAGGGGTAGAGATTCCAATCATAGTAGTACACATCATCGCCATGGTAATCGAGGACATTCCCCTTGTAGAGCGTGAACGAGAGGATTGATCCCGGAAATCCACCATTGGCCCTGATCTCATCTCGATTCTGATTGAATACGATATAGCGCTGTGGGTTGGTATGGCCAAGCATATTTAGGATATCCTTCTGATTTTTGAGAGCCCAATCCAAGATCCCCGCAAGTCTTGTGATCGTCTGCCCTATCTTCTGCAACTGCGTTGTTCGCATTCCTGTGACTACTACTCCATCATAGAGTGCCCCCGCAGTCATGAGCTCATCACGGGTCTCTTCGAGTATGCCTTGATGATCGTGGATCCAATCGGTTGGATTCGCGATTCCGAGTGATTCCATGAAGAATATATCTCGTGAAGCTGTTCTATAGGAGAGCGGATCCTGGGCTTCTTTTTTGATCACTGCTCCAGATGAGTTTGTAGCATTCGGGAGTGACTGCATCAATATATCGAGTCCTCTTGTGAGAGCTAGTCCTCATGCAGTAGCTCTACGAACTGTATCAATCTGGTCTACTGGAATCCATGAGAATGGTGACAAAAGAAAACTTGATCTCTCAAAATCACCACGAGCAGAACGGATCATAGAGCGGACCTGATTGATATCACGGGTATCTGTGAGATGCTCAAGTGTCGAGTATCCATGACTGAGTGCATAGACAACATACGAGAGGGTTGGTACACTAAAAATGATACAAGCCATGAGCACCAAAAAAGTACGCTTCCGATGGCGCATATAGAGTGTACGAGCTCCTTTCGCGAGCCGACGAGCCAGGAGTCAATAGGGTAGCTTCCGAGCAAATAGGTCGGGATAGGTATGATGAGGTGGGATAATTTGTTCCATTCTCACGTCAATTGCCCCATATGGGATAGTGAGTGGCGGAACGAGATCAATCAAGCGAGGTCTTCGAGAATTGCTAGCGATTTGTCTGTTCGAGCGTACTGGCTCGATGACTTCTGGGAGTGCGATATCGAGCATCTCCAAGGTCGAAAACCGATTGATACAGAGGGTAGCTTGTATTGAAAGATTAATTTTCCTATATATATGCTCTCATTTGAGCACCCCATCAATGAACTTACCATGTCGAGCCAGATCGAGCGTACGAGTGGATGTCATAGGAAATATCTGGGCAATATCGAGGATACTTCCCTTCCCTGATTGTATGTCCAGACTCGTGGTTTTTTGACGCATCTCGCTCCTTGTAAAAAATGAAAAATAGATATACTCGAGTATAGTCAAAATCATCCAACTATCAAGTTATGTCCAATATTATCACCTGTCCCAACTGTGGTCACCAGTTCTCACTATCGGATGTCCAGAAACACGAGCTCGAGCATATGCGAGGCGAGATGCAAGAGACGATCAAGGCCGAGATGCAAAAGGACTTCGACGAGCGAGCTCGCAGCTACGCCGTGAAGGTAAAAGCTGAGGCCGAGGAACAAGCCAAAAAACAAGCCATCGAACTCGACAGCTACAAGAAGCGTGACGAAGAATCACGAGCCAAGGAGATGCAATATCTCAAAGAAAAACAAGTCATGGAGATGCGCGCGAAGGATATGGAGATCGAGAAGGAACGGGCGATCATCGAGGCGAAGAAACTGATGGAAATCGATATCAAGATCCAAATAGAAAAGGAACAAGCCTACAATACAGACAAGCTACGACTCGAATATGAGAAGCGTATGGCTGAGATGCAGAAGCAACTCGAGATGACGCAAAAAGCGGTCGAAGATGCCAATCGAAAGGCCAATCAGGGATCCATGCAGATCCAAGGTGAGATCCAGGAAGACGCACTCCGCGAGCTCCTCATGACCAACTTCCCGACTGATACAATCAGTGATGTCGAGAAGGGTATCAAGTGAGCCGATGTCATCCAAGAAGTCAGGAATATGAATGGTACGGTCGGGATCATCGCCTGGGAGAGCAAAAATACGAAGGCCTGGTCAGAGAGCTGGGTAGACAAGCTCAAGGAGGATAGGCTCAGAGTCAATGCTGATATCTCGATCCTCGTGACTGCTGTCCTGCCTCGTTGAGTGGACAAGTTCGGCCTGTACAAGTGAGTCTGGCTCGTCGAGTGGTCATATGCGCTTCCTATTGCGATCATGCTCCGTGGACAGATCGAGTCGATGTCGCACCTCCGTACGAGTCTCGTGTCCAAGGATGAGAAGATGGAGGTCCTCTATAACTATCTCACATCAGCGAAGTTCAAGGACAAGGTTGAGAATATCATCGATGCATTCCGTCAATTGCAGGATCAAGTCGCTGAGGAGCGTCGAGCGTTCGAGTCACGGTGGAAAAAGCGGGAACAACTCCTCGAACAAGTGATCAAGAATACGGGTGGGATGTATGGAGATCTCGGTGGGATGCTGGGGGGAAAGTTAGAAAAAGTGGATTATTTGGAACTCGGGGGAGGATTGTAGTCAGTTTCCGTCATTGCGAAGTATGAAGCAATCCAGTTAAAAATATAAAACCTATTAATCTATGTGGAATTACCGACTCATCCGTGATGACTCATGATATATCAGAATTCATGAGGTTTTCTATACCAAGAAGTGAAAAATCTGGTGATGGAGTG
>JAYSPL010000051.1:0-22908 GCA_043722085.1 Candidatus Altimarinota bacterium
TATGGAGCATATTTCCTAAAAAAAATATCAGAAAGTAAACTTTCTGATATTTTTTATGGGCAATGAGATTTTGAGTGAGAGTTTTTGGGACGGACTCCAAACCTGAGGTATTTTTGAGACGGACTTACGATGGATTATATATTATAGTTTCATAGCATGAATGAGTGCATCAGCATTAGAAATCGTATTATTATGTTCCTCTTCCATAACACTCGCAAGGTAGCTTCGGAGCTCTACTGGATCCACTTCAGCTGAGAGTGGGATATCAATCAGGGGTGAGAGTTTTTTGATGGGATACAGCCTGATAAATGTCGGCACATTCGAGATAGTGACCATCGCAAATCGTGAAAATGCAGAATATACATAGAAGGATCCTCCCACTTGGATTCCTCGATCAGTAACATCGACTTGCATTGTTGGAGTCGAATTATTCTCCATGAGGAGATATACTCCGGCAAACAAAAATACTACCACTGACATAATATATATTCCCTTAACGACACCATATACCACGAGCATGAGTACAATAATGATTGCAACAATATACCAAGAAGGGGAGTGCTCCTTGCGAGATGCAAATGTCCAAGATATCATAATACGGTAAGTTAGGTTATATGGAGCCCAATAATGCTACTGCATGGGTCACGAGAAACCAAGCGGATATCGCGATTACGAAACCGATGAGCGCTCCCGTCATTCCTTTTTTAGCCTTATCAACTCAGGAACTATCTCCAGTAATCCCAGAGTTGATCTGCATCTGAACCGCGTGATAGATAAGAGACGCTATAGCAATGGAACCCGCTATTCCAAGAAGTGTCGAGATAACTGAGACGATTATGTCAGGGATATCGTCCATCGAAACTTCACCTTTTCGAAGTTTTCATTCTTCTATTCAGAGAATGTTATCTTTTTTATTATTGGTATTTATTAGATTAGTATTTGTAGAGGTATGACTATTTGTAGAATTGGTTGCCGAGGTAGTAGTTTGTGTTGCATCTCCAGCAATTGTAGTATATGTACCATTTGGTTGTTTGATATATGTAGTAGTCACACCATTTTCAGTTTCTACTGTTGCTGCGGCTGTTGAATAGGTTCAGTCCGTATTCTTATAGTACGCTGTAGTAGTGCCATTTTCTGTTTCTACTCGTGTTGGAGAATTGTACTGTATTGCAGGATTGGCGCTCGATACCCCATTTGCATTACTATCAACTACCACAGGTGTAACAGGACCAACGTTAGTAATTATTGGTAACAATGGAACTACTGCTTCAGGAGGGGTAACGGCGGCACTGCTGACGCTAGTTTTTTCTGATGGAGGTGAAGATGGAGATGGTCAAAGTGTATAGTCTGTAAAACTAGTTCCTGTCCTTGGATATTCTATTCAATTTACACTACATGAGTTATCACTACATTGTCATCTAGCCTGAGTTCCATCAGACAAAGTTACTGGCACTTCCACAATTCTTGCATATACATTTGCATAAATACAATAAAATACAATGAACAACGCTATTTTCTTCATGATTCATATCTAATTAAAAATAAACCTCTTACGCATAAATACCATATAAAAAGTATATCAAATACTCTCCAAAAATACAAACATTTCGAGTTCCTTTTGCATTATCTCTATTTTTTGCTATATTATGCCTATATCTCCTTCCTAATTCCTACCTCCAAAATCATATGAAAACCCCGCTCAATTGGATCTCTCTCTATACACCTCTCTCAACTATCATAGCAAAACAGAGTACTACTGAACTCGCTCATGAGTACTCTGTCCATACGGCTGAGATTGATGGGATAGAGGATCACTTTCTCGATAAGGTCGTGATAGGAAAGGTGATCACCTGCAGAAAGCATCCGGATAGCAAAAAACTCTCGATTGTTGAGGTACAAATAGGAAAAAATGAGAAAACTACCATACTCACTGGAGCTCCAAATATATCTGAAGCTATGTATGTCCCCGTAGCACTTGTTGGTGCAGTACTCGATGGGGATTTTACGATTGGAGAGCGTATGATGGCGGGGATGATGAGTCGTGGGATGATCTGTGGAGCTGATGAGATTGGACTCGCAAAAGAATCTGATAGAGGTATTATGATACTTGAGAATACGTGGGATGCGAGTCTCCTAGAGTCAAAAATAGGTGATTCCCTCTTTGATCTCACCCTGGCATTTCCAGGAATGAACGGACACAACTATGAGTATACACTCCGTGATACGACCTTCGAAATCGATAATAAGTTCATCACCAATCGTCCTGATCTCTTTGGTGTCTATGGTAACGCTCGAGAATGGGGTGCCGTTTTCGGTCTTCCTTTTACGCAATATTCTCCTAAAAATAGAACAGATAATGTCCGTGTGCGCCCTCTCAAGATTGAAACAGATCGGTGTCTCGCTTATAATGCGATAGAGATGAATAATATTACGGTTGGTACATCCCCATTTGGTATCGCACTGATGATGGAACGATCTGGACTCACTCCAAAGATGGACCTCGTCGATATCACTAACTTGATCCTCACAGAATTCGGTCAACCGATGCACGTATTTGATGCGGACAAAATTAGTGGTACCATTACCGTCAGGCTCGCAAAAGCATGAGAAAAGCTCCTCGCGCTCAATGGAATCGAGTACGACCTCACGACAGAAGATATGATTATCGCAGATGATAATGGAGCACTGGCACTTGCTGGGGTGATTGGTGGTATGGATTCTGCGGTATCTGAAATAACGAGCACTGTTATCTGGGAATCAGCCACCTTTGATGCCGTATCCGTAAGGCTATCTGCTCAAAGACATGGAGTTCGTACTGATGCGTCAACTCGATATGAGAAGTCTCTTGATCCACTTCTCGCGAGTTTTGCGACATCACGGATCTGGGACTATCTTGAATTCCTTGGCAAAAATATCGAAGTTGCGTCAGTATGACGTTACCTTGATACGAAACAAGTCAAAAATATCACCATTGATACCACCTATGACTTCATCGATATGAAGGCAGGAACCCATATTGCACAAGAAAAAGTGAATCAAATACTTGGGAACCTTGGCTTCGAATATACGAGTACTGCTTCAGATCTCCATATCACTATCCCATCCTGGAGATCGAGTAAGGATATCTCCATACAAGAAGACATTGCAGAAGAAGTAATTCGTATCTATGGATATGATACTATTGCGATGTGCCCTCTTGGCGCCAATACAGGAATCAGTGGCAAAAATCAAATGAAGTCACTCAGGGATATATCACTCGATTTCTGGAAACACCAACATTGGAATGAAGTATACAATTACTCATTTACGAATACAATGCTTGATACTCAGATCGGCTACGGCGATATGACTGATGCTGTAGGGATTCAGAATGCATTCAACGTAGAATATACACATATGCGTAGATCCCTCTCTGTTCGACTCCTCGATAATATTGCAAAAAATCGTAATATCAAAAATGACCTCAGATTCTTCGAAATCGCAAAGGTATATCACAAGGACAATCAGTATAGCGAAGCCGTAGTAAGTCTTCTCAAGAAAACATGAGAAACTCCATATGGAGAAGTCACGATGATAGCAGGAAGTAGTAGTATTGATACTATAGAATCATTTCGTAAGTCACTCGAAGCATACCTTATAGAAACGATCGGATACGTTCCACCACTCCACCAAGATTCGACTCAAATTGCTCCATTTCTCCATCCAGGCATCGCATGACAATATAGGGAGTGAGAGCTCATATTCCTCAGTTTCGGACGTATTCATCCTGCAACAGCTGAGTCGTTTGATGTACCAACAAATACTCTCTATTGGGAAGCTGATATCTGACTCTTACTCTCCAGATTCGTAGTCCGTGAGACTCGTGTATCTCCGATACCTCGATTCCAATCGATTCCCAGAGAACTGAGCTTTGTGATGGACGAAGCAAACAATACTGGACCAATAGCAATCGATATTGAGACCTTTCATCCATGGATATCACGCGTATATGTGGGATCCATCTATCGAGACACTATAAAGCTCTGAGCCAATAAAAAAAGTGTGAACTTTGTCTTCTCTCTGACGAGTGGTGAGCACACCATCTCTGATGATGAAGCACTCCATATCCAAAATGGGATCATAGCGTCAATGGCATTGCAAGGTTGTCATATTCGTAGCCTCTAATACTCATGGCAAACTCTCCCACACTCATCCCTCTTGACTACACAGAGAGCGACCGTCTCGCACTCGATATTATCGATATTATGATTGGATATTTTGGAGAAGAACAACGCGAAACAATCACAAAAACCATCTGGGATACTTATATATTTGCCCGTGAAGCCCATAGTGATCAGTTGCGAAAAAGTGGAGAACCCTATATCACACATCCACTTGAGGCTGCCAAACTCCTCCTGAGACTGAGGCCCGATATCATCACCGTACAATCTTGTATCCTCCATGATGTCATCGAAGACACGGCGAGAACCGAAGCAGAGATCGAACGGCGCTTCTGAAAAAGTGTAGCGGAGATCTGTCAATGACTCTCAAAACTCTCGAGTATCAAGTATCGTGGTGAGGAACGTACAGTTGAGAGTCTCCGCAAGATGCTCATCGCTATGGTGAGTGATCTCCGTGTTATCATTGTGAAGCTAGCGGATAGGCTCCATAATATGCAGACCCTGGATCATCATCCAGATCCTGCCAAGCGGGAACGTATCGCCCTCGAAACCCTCAATATCTATGCCCCTATTGCCGACCGACTCGGTATCTTTGAATTCAAAGAGGCTCTCGAAACCGAGTGCTTTCGGATACTGCATCCAGAAGAATTTCTCCATATTACGACAGAACTCATGAGCCTGCGTGAGGAGCAGGACTTTTTCATACACAAGGCCCGGGAACTCATCAGATGAGTTATCAGTCCAGAAGTACCGATTCTCGATATTTCCTATCGTATCAAGGCACCGTTCAGTATCTATCGTAAGCTTTCGAGAAAAGACTACTCCTATACGCATACAGGAGATTTGTATGATCTTTTTGCGATTCGCATCATTACTGATGACGTCAGGCATTGTTATGAGATCCTCGGGGTGCTCCACAACGTATTTGTTCCGATGCCAAACCGATTCAAAGACTATATCGCACTTCCAAAAGAAAACGGATACCAGTCACTCCATACTACCGTAGTATGACTCTTTCCAGATCTCAGGTCCCAACCGACTGAGATACAGATTCGTACACGAGAGATGCACCTCCAGGCAGAAGTAGGAATAGCCGCTCATTTTGAATACAGCGAAACTGGAAAAAGTCAAAAATCCAAAGACAGCTATTGGGTACAGACGATTAAGGATATCGTCGACACTGAGCAAGAAGGTGGGGAATTCATGCATGAGATGAAGATGAATGTGTTTGAAGATCAGATCTTTGTATTCACTCCTCGTGGTGATATCATCACCCTTCCAAAGGGTTCTACGCCGATCGATTTTGCCTATTCGATCCATTCGAACCTAGGAAATACCGTGACCATTGCCAAGGTAAATGGACATATAGTACCACTCGACTACAAGCTCCACAATGGAGAGAGTATAGAGATTATTACCGACAAAAGCCGAAAACCAAAACCAATCTGGCTCTCTTTTGTCGCAACTGCTAAGGCTCGTGATTATATCAGACAATTTATCAATCGTGAAGAGCGCACTTTCTTTATAGAAAAAGGGCGGACCATCCTCAATTCCTACGTCACAAAAAACTACGCCCACGGACTCGACAAAGAACTCTCGATTCTCAGAAATATTGACGGACATACGCTCGATATGAAGGAGCGCGAAGACGTGTTGGTACAACTCGGAAATCTCTCGCGAAAGCCATCCAGTATCCTCAGAGTAATACATGATGAGATTATTCATGCAGAGCTTGGGGAGCGCCGAGTAGATGAAAAAAATGAAACGGAGAAGAAAAAAATCCGAGAAGAAAAAATTGGATGAAACGAAGAAAAATGAGAATATATCATCATTGGAAAGGCTCGGGATATCCCATACAAGATGGCGAAGTGCTGTGAGCCAACGATCAAGGATCGAAAAATCGTGGGTGTCATCGGGCAGGGAGTGATCACGATCCACCGATTTGACTGTGAGAATATCAACAAGGTCGAACTAGAACGACGGATGCTTGCTAAGTGGAGTGACGACCAGGAAGATTCTGGAATTATTTTTGAGATCGAGTGTATATTGCGTGATAAAAGGGGACTCCTTATGGAGCTCACGACCATCCTCTATCAGATGGGGCTATCCATCAGATCAGTCACTACGACGGATATGGGTGACAATCGAGTCAAGGACGTGTTCACACTAGAATATAGCGAAGCTGACTACTACATGTATGATCGACTGGAGGCGAGATTGCGATTTGAGATCAAGGAACTCATTGAGATGCGGCTTATTTCGATGAATTAACCTTCTCGATAATTTGCCCATTGCCTCAGAAGTTATCGAGCGCTCCGAATGGATACGCAGCTCCGGCTCATATCAAAATCATACCAATCAGAACGATCACGTTCATGGTATTTCCCAAATACGTACTCGCCCATGCCCACTCTCCCGTGACGTCATAGATCTTGAATCGGTAGTAGATAATAGCCGTTCCTATGGCGATCAGAATCAACCCAGTCAGTAATTTCATGTGATTGTTACCGTAAAAAAATAGCATCTCGTTTTCGCTCTAGATGGTGACCATTGTAGGGAATTCTCTATTATTTGCAAAATAATATCTACGTATTGCATATGGAATGACTGACTATCTCTGACAACGCTCAATCGAGTGCTATCTAGTCTCCAAAAAATAAATTTGCAAAAAAAATGCCTTTCGATACAATCCCTCTCGCATAATAGTCCATCTGGACCGTAGCATACGGTTGTTCATCTATTTTGGGAATTCGCCAAGCGGTAAGGCTCCGGACTCTGAATCCGGCATCGGGGGTTCGAATCCCTCATTCCCAACCATTCGTCACGCAAAATCCTCTTTTTTTTAATAGACTCATGCAGTCTATCCACATTCTTCATAAAAGTGAGGGAATATTGTTGAACATAACACGTATATACTACCATCACCATGGACACTACTCACACCGAAGAGATTCCCCCACTTCCTCTGGAAAGAAATAGTACCGAAACCACGATGAGTGAAACAGCAACAGTTTGGCCTCCACCCGCTGTCCAAGCTGAGCCCGTAAGTGTAAAGAAAATTATCATCTGGTCTTTGGTGAGTATTGTAGCCTTACCGGTAGTTATTATTGCACTAATTTTTACTTATGGATTGCTACAAGGCATTAAAGAAGTATTAACCAATTCCTCAGAAGTTAAAACAAGTAATACTCTTGAAACTACCTTTATTTCCGAGGAGAAAGATTTTAGAGTTACTTTCCCTTGAGTGCCACTCAGGGAAATAGAGGAGACCCATGTTGGTAGTAGTAATTCGCAATTAATAATCTATATAGCAAATGTTAAAGCTGGAGCATTTCTAATAATATCGGGGAGTTTACCGATATCTAAAGAAGATATATTAACCCTTGATACGAAACAGCTTTTGAATGCATCTGCTGAGGGGGCTGTTCGAAACGGTAAAACAAAAATCGATTCCCTTACGTTTGGGAAGGTTGGAGATTACCCGTCAGTAGATGTTTTTCATTCAAATAATGAGATTGTCATACATCAGCGTATTGTCTTGATTGGTAGCAGTTTATATCAGTTAATCGTTAGCCAAGAAAAAGCAAAGGCAGATGATTCTTATAAAGAATTCTTTAATTCTTTTGTATACACAGGAACTACCAGTTATAGTCCCAGTATTGATAAAAATAGTATGGCAACAGGTTCAATAAATATGTCTAAGATAGATAGTAAAAAAGTAACATTCAAAGAATTTTTTCCACTCATAAGTGGTAATATTGCTGACTATGAAGTGACTATACCAAAGGACTATATTGTCCATTATGTTTCTGTTAATGATAGAGATCTTGGGGTAAGTCCATTTGCAAGTAACTCGCTTGTTGGAGTTTCTGATACTGTTGACGATCTTCTTGCCCAAGCAAAGCTGGGAGGCTCTGTTTCTTTTAAGCACATATCACGTGGGGTTTTCCGTGCTCGATTCACTGCAACTACAGGTCTGGATGAGCAAGGGCATTTTGTCGATAAAAAAAATGGAACGATAAACGAATTGATGTATAAAAACATGGGGATGTCCAACATTGTTTTTAAAAATGGACTCTTTCGAGATATACAAAGGGCCCCCATGATCACAATTACAGGGGATTTGCAAGGAAGTCACGTGAGAATGCTTTATCTCTATAGTCCTGTTGATAATCTCGTGATACTGTTCTCTCTTCAGGGTGGCAATAACCAGGCAGATGATGATGCTCTTTGGTCTATGTTTACTAACTCATTCTAATAGTTTTATAACGCTTTCTTTCTGTAAAAAAACTAGGCAAGGCCGTAGCTTAGGTAGTTGCCATTACTCTGATATATATTTTTAGAACACATATTTTCTCTATGGAAAAAAATTTTTTGGAAGGCACTTGGACTCACATATCCATGGTTTGTAAAAGACTGTACTCTGGATATTGAGCAGGAACGAGTAGAATCACTAACAAAATCCTCTGAATATACCATGTAGCACTGCAATTTTATGATTGAAAAAATTGAAGTTGCTACAAAGGCGATAGTAGTAACAAAAGACATGAAAGTATTAGTGCTTGAGCGATCATAATGAGACCAGTTCGCTGGAGGAGAATATGACCTCCCATGAGAAAGATTGAATCTCTGAGAAAATCCAGTAGATTGTATTATGAGGGAAATATACGAGGAAACTTCGATCCAAACTACTGATTATATTCCCTTAAAAACGTGGAGTTTCAATACTGAAAATACTCAAGTAATCTGAATTACTTTTATAGGATATTTGGGCCTGCATTCTCAAGATGTAGAAGTTATTCTGAGCCATGAACATACTTGATATCAATGGATCAATCAGGATGATATGGAGCATATAAACTTACCAAAATGGCTGAAATGAGAGTTACATTTAGCTTTTATTCGCATAAATATCTTTCCTGTCATGTAAAACATAATAAGACGCTTACTATAAGATACACATGTATCATATTCACCTCAATATGAAGACGAAGCCAATACACAATACCAAAAATACAAAAATACCCTCCAATTTGGAGGGTATTTTTCATGAAAATCCTAGAAATAAGTAGACATTACAGCAGCATTCACGCTATCTCAGAAATTATTTACCCAAGCGGTAACCATGAGAGCCATCATAAGGAATGATACCATATGACCACGATGTGTGAGGAACTGACGAGATTGCTGAATTTGTTTCTTCATAGGTGTATGGGTAAGAGAATTAGAATGTAGAGTCACTGTAACACAGTTATTTTTAGAAAGCAAATATTGACAAGTTTATTTTGCGTTTTTAAGCTTTTTACCTATGATGTCGCCATGTCAAAACCAACTTCCATTCGCAATTTTTGTATTATTGCTCATATCGACCACGGAAAGTCGACGCTTGCCGATCGTCTCATGGAGATAACCGGAACGCTTGCAAAACGTGAGATGCAATCTCAGACCCTCGATCAGATGGATCTTGAGAGGGAACGAGGTATCACGATCAAGCTCACTCCCGTCCGTATGGAATGGAAATGAGTGGAACTCAACCTCATCGATACTCCGGGTCATGTGGACTTTCAGTACGAAGTGAGTCGCTCACTTGCCTCAGTCGAATGAGCCATTCTCGTGGTAGATGCCACGCAAGGGATCGAAGCACAGACACTTTCGAACGTATATCTTGCTATGGAGAATGATCTGACAATCATCCCGGTACTCAACAAGATCGACCTTCCGAGTGCCGATGTGGACCGAGTCAGTGAAGAAGTGATGAATCTCCTGGGTTGTAAAAAAGAAGATATCATCGCGGTATCTGCTAAGACAGGAATCAATGTCGAGGCGATTCTCGAAGAAGTCATTCGGGTGATTCCAGAACCTAAAAAACTCGATAAATTTTCCACTCTTGTCGTAGACTATGGCGATTGAGATCCTACTACCGGCGTCACCAAGGCTCTCATATTCGATTCACAATACGATCCATACAAGGGAGTTGTCGTATATTTGAAGCTCTTTAGCGGCGAGATCAAAAAATGAGATAAACTCGAATTTATCAATACCGGAGCCAAGGTAGAAGCCCTGGAAGTTGGCTGTTTTCGTCCAAAATATTCTCCAACTGGAGTGCTCTATGAGGGAGAGATTGGCTACGTAGTGACGGGACTCAAGTCTATTATCGAAGCGAGAGTGGGAGATACCGTATTTTCTGGTCCAATAGAGTACAAGTATCCCATCAAAGGATTCAAAAAAATAACCCCCTACATCTACGCGGGAATATTTCCAGTCGAAACGGATGAATATCCAAAAATGAAGGATGCTATGGAAAAGCTCCAACTCAATGATTCATCTCTGGTTGCGGAACATGAGGCTTCTCCCGCGCTTGGGTATGGATTTCGTTGTGGATTTTTGGGACTCCTTCACCTCGACATTGTCAAAGAACGGCTCTGGAGAGAATATGATATGGATGTGATTATCACGAGTCCTCAGGTAACCTACAAGCTCCTGATTGGTGGAGACAAAGTGGCACTCTATCCACGAGCGAGAGGAGAGTTGGTCGAATTCGGAGGCAGGGAATGCACCTATCTCTATATCTCCAACCCTGAAGATGTTCCTAAGCCTGGAACCTATATCCATATCGAAGAACCTATTGCCAAGGTGGAGATGATCACTCCCAACGAGTATATCGGGAACTTGATGTGACTCGCGCAAGAGCGGCGATGAGTATTTAAAAACCAGACGAATCTGGACGCGAACCGAGTGATCCTCCATTATGAAATTCCGATGAGTGAGCTCGTGGGTGACTACTATGATGATCTCAAGTCGCTCTCATCAGGGTACGCGAGTCTCCACTATGAACCACTGAAGTTCAAGATGGATGATATCGTCAAGATGGATATCCGAGTAGCAGGGGATATCGTCGATGCCTTTTCGATGATGGCACACCGTGGACGTACACGATACCTCGGAGGGCGAATATGCGAAAAACTCAAAGAAAATATACCAAAAGCGCAATTCCCAATTGCGATCCAAGCGGTTGTTGGTGCCGATGTGGTCGCTCGTGAGGATATATCAGCACTCCGCAAGGATGTGACGGCAAAGCTCTATGGCGGTGATATTACACGAAAACGAAAGCTCCTCGAAAAACAAAAAGAGGGCAAGAAAAAGATGAAACAATTTGGACGAGTATCTATCCCGAGTGAGACATTCGTGAATATACTGAAGAAGTAATATGAGCAATGAGAAAAACTTGCTTTATTCAAGTTTTTCGTATAGTGAAGCCACTCTATTTTCTCATCATTTTCACTATGGCAGAACGATCACTCCTCCTCCTCAAGCCTGATGTGATTCACAGGTCTCTCGTTTGAACAATTCTTGCTCGCATCGAAGCTCGTAATTTCAAGATTGTTGGACTCAAGATGTTCGATCTCAAACGCGAAACCCTTGATGAACACTATGCACATATTGTTTCAAAGCCTTTTTATCCAGAAATTGTTTCCTATATGACTATGGGTCCAGTTATTGGAATCATTGTAGAAGGAAAAAATATCGTAGCAGGTATGAGACAGCTCTGTGGAGCTACAAATCCAGCTGAAGCCGAGATGGGAACGCTTCGTGCTGATTATTCGAACGATATTGGTGCTAATATTATCCATGCATCAGATAGCATAGAGAATGCTGAGATTGAGATCCTCAGGTTTTTCAAATCTGATGAAGTATGTTCTTACGAACGTAAAATTATTGCATAATTACTCATGCGAAGCTCCAATTCATACTCCATATCTACCTTTTGTGTCCTTGCGGATCCGAGGGAAACCAGAAGAGTCGACACCTACCTGTCGGCTCTTTTTCCAGAAAAGTCTCGGAGCTATCTCCAGAAGATGATCGAAGAAGGAAAAATATCCTGTAATGGCTCCAATTTTACCAAAAATAAAAAAATATATAAAGGTGATGTTATCGAAATTGCATGGAAAGTAGACCAGATGGCGCTTGTGGCTGAGGATATGCCCCTTGAGATCATATTTGAGAATGACGACTTCGCGATTATCAGCAAGGAAGCAGGGATCAATACGCATCCTACCCCTGGTGAATGAGGTCGGATGGGAACACTCGTCAATGCACTCCTCTATCATTTTAAGACACTCGGCATACGCAGCGACGATCCAGCTTTTGCACCTTCGATCATCAATGGAGTAGAACGACCTGGTATCGTGCATCGTCTGGATAAGGATACGAGCGGACTCATTATCATCGCCAAGAATGATAGATCGATGTACACTCTCCAGCTCAAGATCGCAAAACGCACGATTCACAAGACCTACCTAGCACTCGTTGTAGGAATTGTAAAAGAGCAATCGGGATATATCGAATCCTTCATCGGAAGAGATCCCTATGATCGGAAAAAGATGACCACAATCGATCCATCTAATCCTAAACTTGCTAAAACAAAATTTTGCAATAGATGAGTTATCGCCTGAAAGTACACACTTTTGGAAGTAGATCTCATGACCGGAAGAACTCATCAGATACGAGTGCATCTGGCGTCCATTGGTTTTCCAATTGTGGGAGACAAGGTATATGGAATTGAAAAAGCGAATACAGAAGTCCTTGAAACATTCGGACTCACGAGACAATGGCTCCATGCACACCGACTGACGTTTAATATATTTGATCAGGATTATACCTTCGAGGCACCACTCAAAGCTGACCTCCAAAAATGCCTTGATTAGCTTTCTTTTCTGCTAATTTTTCTTATACTACCGATATGACTATACGTGCTGACCGACTTTCCGAATCTATCCGTGTCCTTGCGACCGAAGAGATCCTTACATTTTCTCGTGACTATGAGCACAATCATGGCATCATCTCTGTACTTGAGATTGTGATATCAGCGGATAAGAGCTACGCGGACTTGATGGTTCATGGACAATGAGATGACAAGAAATTGACTCAATTTTTAGCACCGATTGCTGGAATGATTCATACTCGTATTTCGCGAGATCTCTGAATGAGGCGAACTCCACGGATCCGTTTCCGAGTTGCGAAAAATATCAATGAAAAGCCCGATATTCTCTCTATAATCAACCAACTCGACCTGAAATATGGACTTTCGAAATAAAATAAAATCCTACATCCTACAATGATGAAAAAAACAATGGAAAAAAGAGGTTCAAAACGAAAAAAAACAAAAGTATCTTTTTGGGTGAACTGATCCAAATAATGTCTTCAAAAGATCTCGTAAGGCTCATTTTTTTTATTCAAAAAATGAGAAACTCAATGCGTTTTCTCATTTTTTTCAAGAGAAGATTATTACCGGAGATATTTTTAAAACCTATGGGTATATTATGAGTCTCATTGGTCTGATATTGATATTTTTAACTGGATACATCGTTATATTTTCCCCCTATTTTAAGATCAGTCCCAATCAGGTCATCGTCGAGGCTACAAATCCAGGAATTGATATCGCGATTGCCTATCGTATTCTCGAATGAACCTATGGTGAGAGTATATTCCTAATCAATGAGGCTGATATTGCGAAAAAACTGAAGCAACAACTCAAAAATATAGCATCTATTAGTATTAATTCTCTCTATCCAAATGGAATCAAGGTACTCATTACTGGTGCGCCCATTATTTTTGATACAACTATTACCGGTATTCCTGGAAAAAAATGGTGACTCTCAAAGAATGGCGTATTCGTGCCGGAAAACGATCTCTGAGAAATTAAGACTCAATATCACCTCAATATTACGTCAGGAGTACTCGTCGGAGACTTTTTCTTGAATTATAAACAGGGGATTAGCGAATATAATATGGGACTGATCTCTCGTATTTTTCAGATATTTTCAACTGAATGGATAGATATGAAGCTCAGTCGTTCTGGTTACTTTACGTCAGAAAATGAACTTCATATCGTACTCGAATCAGGAACAAAAATAATATTTTCTCTTCAAAGTGATGCAGATAGACAGCCGGGTATCATTCCAAAAAACATTCTTGATCAGCTTATTACATTCCGAACCTATATTACAAACAATCGTAATAAGGTAACTGATGGCAGTATCAAGTATATCGATGCTCGAATACCCGGAAAACTCTTTGTCTGCGCCGATGCAGTCATATGTCAGAAAAATCTTATTCTTATCTATGGTGAAGCCTACCGATAGTCCAATTATACCCGATTGGGCAAACATCCTCGAACCAATCATACAAGAATATGGTGGACAAAAAATCGAACTCAATTATGAGACTCCTTTTCAATTGTTGGTAGCTGTGATCCTCTCTGCACAAACTACCGATAAGCAAGTGAACCGCATCACTCCACCATTTTTTCAGATGGTTCGTGAAGCTCGTGATGTGATTGATCTATCAATTGATACAATTATGGAGCACTTGAAGTATGTGAATTTTTTTAGGAATAAGTCTCGTTTTATCAAAGAAACGGGTACTATCCTTGCAAATCAGTATAATGGGACTATTCCAGATGACCTCGTACTCATGCAGACCTTCCCGGGCGTGGGAATCAAAACCGCGAAGGTAGTTCTTGCTGTGCTCTATGGTCGTCCCTATGTGGGCGTGGATACTCATATCCATCGTGTCATGAATCGCCTGGGGATCATGAAAACTACAACACCAACAGCCACTGATCGGGAAATCGACATTCTCTTCAGCGATGCCGTAAAAAAAAATCTTCACCATCCGCTCGTCCTCTTTGGTAGGTATCAATGTACAGCACGAAAACCGAAATGTGAAACCTGCCCACTCCAAAATAAATGCAAATATTACAAAAACAAATACTAATATTTTTCTTTTCAATCTATCTATATACTATATTAGTATGAAAAAAATAATTATCATCAATGGCCCCTCGTGTGCTGGCAAAAGTACTATTATAGATGAATTTTTTCTATATAAGAAAAAATTCTTTTGGCTAAAATACGATGCAATAAAACGTTTTTTCGTAGATTATAATCCTATCTCTGATAAAGAAAAGGTCCAAGAACTTGTTATACTCGTCGGTAAAAATAGAATTGATAAGGATGAGAATATTTTATTTGAAAATCGTATTGATGAAGTAGTAGATTATGCGGAATGCAAAGGGTATAGTATATTTGAATTTAACATAGAAGCTCCGTATGAGATACTGCTCCAGAGATTTAGAGAAAGAATGTTGAATATCAAGACTGGAATTAAGGTAAATACATCTGAATCTAGGCATAGAGAAATATATAATGCCTATACATTACATAAGAAAAATAATACCATTACTTTCGATACGTCTATCCTTACAAAAGAAGAAATCGTATTGCAAATAATCAAATCAGTATACATGATAGATGAAAATAGGTAAATCCTACACCATATCCGTGAATTCCCGAGTTTTTAGGGCGTAGAGGATATAGTCTGATGACGTGAGCTTGCTTGGATCGAGTCACATTTTTTTGCAAGCGAGATCATAGTAGCGCTCAGGAGTCGGATCGAGATGGATCATATGGGGAAGTACCAGCGACATGATTCCAAGATTTTGTGAAAGAAATATAAGTCATTCACTTCGAACAGAGAGCTCCGATATATCCTGAATCATGCGACGATCTTCGGGTCCGAATACATCCACTCGAATATGGATATTTTCCAGACTCACAGAGCTCTGCAGTGCTGCGGTAAACCTCGTATCCTTGATACACAAGAGAGTATTATCGATACACTCAAATACTGAATTTTCCTTTTGGCATTGGATACGTCCAGAAGATGCTATCACCCGCCCGTCATGATAGAGCGTCACAAAGACTGCCTCTTTTTTTCACATCATGGCAATGGTTTCTATAGGAAAATCTGATTGTGTAATGAGTCTCTTTTCATTGATATAGGCCTCGAGGGTTTTACGAACAAGATGGTGCATAGGAGGCAGTATTATTTTTTAAATAGTTGCATTTCGGCTTCTTTTTCTATAGCCTTGCTCTCTTGTTCAATTCTCGAAAATACATCTCCAATTGGATCAGATCAAGTCGTTACATAAAAACGATAGTAAAAAAATCGAATGCAGAATGTAGTACCAATAGAAACAACAAAGGCAAGCATAGAAAGTCCGAGGAGAACAAAT
Source organism: Candidatus Altimarinota bacterium (assembly GCA_043722085.1). Lineage (GTDB taxonomy): Bacteria > Patescibacteriota > Gracilibacteria > BD1-5 > UBA2023 > JABFSX01. The sequence goes on from JAYSPL010000051.1 coordinate 16,237, forward strand.
AGAACATTAATCGATTCGGAACCTATTTTTTCATAGATAAAAAAGAGGAGACTTCCCGTCAGAATCAGACTCACCATACTGGAATAGATAGAAAGGAGTGCATATCGGTAGCCCGAAAGAATACTAATAATGATCTCAACTCCAAAAATATTGAGAAGAATATGAGCGATATACGCAATGAGAATCGCTGAACCATCTATAATGATGGCATCAACAATAAGATACAGAGGAGCAATCACGATATAGAGGATAATCGAGAATACTGATACATGGAGAAAAGTAGTTCTCCCTCAAATATAGATATGAGGAAAGATACCCTTAGCACTCCAAAGATAGATCATATTGCTCATAGTCAGTGCAAAGAAGGTGATCATCGCCAGGAGAATCGGAGATATGCCACTTCAGAGTGAAAAGCTCCCAAACGAGAGAAATACAAATATAACCACGCCAATAGATGACAAGAATCAAACAACCACCGCTACAAGGATCATCATAGCCATACCAATAAGATCCACCTTTGGCGGACCAAACACCTCTTCACGCGAAATGAGTATATCTCTAAATGTATTATTGTTTTCTGACATAGTATGCAAAAAATATGAAACAGGCACCTATGGTGATAAATATATCCGCAAAGTTAAGAATAGCAAAATATTTTATAGAGATAAAGTCTATAACATATCAATTGAATATCCGTTCATAAGCATGCGATAATGCACCTGCGATAATGAGTATATATCAAACATCGAGGAGCTTAGATTTTTTTGGATATTCTGTATAGAAATAATAACCAAGTAATCAAATCACAAGAACCATCGTAATTATCTGGAGAGGGAGTCCTGTGATCGGGAGTGAGAATGCGATACCAGAATTATATGAGAGCTGTATTCATATTAATTCACCTGCTATTGGATAATATTTCCATAAACAATCAGGATGATATGAAAGTGGGCATTCTACTATCAATGATTGATAGACTCAACTAAATAACCATTTCGATACGTAATCGAAATAAATCAATGCTGCAATAGATAATATTATGATTAATAATTTTCTCATTATAGGAATAATTTATATATTTGATACATGACGACTCCTATGATCGCTGTCAGAACAGTTCCCCAAATTATATCAATAGCAACCATATTCCAGCTCCAGCCCTTCATCACACTCATTGAAGTGAGTTCATACGTCATATAAGAACCAAAACCAAAAAGCGCGCTATAACTGAGGATTCTAGATATAGAAAGGGATTGCTCTATTCCAGGATGTATAACCAGTAATAGAAGTACCAGTATATAGAGTAGATAAAATGCTATGGCAGCTACAATATTTATGTCAGTATTGAGATATGTTGGAATATATCTCTTGAATGTGGGCAGTATTACAAACCAGAGCATAACGGCATCGAGTGCAAGTAACATGAGAATTCCTGAAATGTATGATAGTATGATTGGAAACATAAAATTAAAATTAGATAAAAACCCGTTTTGCCTTCTTTTTTCCCATTTCAACAAGAGTCCCATCTGGTGATATAATAACAAGATGTTTCGGATCTTCCATAATAATTCCATCCACACGAACAGATTTTCCTACAAGAGCATTACGAGCATCACCAGAAGTAGCACAGAAGCCAATTTGCCTTAATAAATCGGCAATTATAATTCCTCATCTTTCTTTTAAAAAAGGAAAATCTCATATATTTATTATCTCAATACTACTCACATCACTCGGATCATACGGTTTTCCATGATACATCATCACAACGCTGTCAGCAAGTTCTTTTTTGAGAATATTCGGGTGCACCCCCGAGAGAAGCCTTTTTTCGATATCAGCAACTTCCTCCAGTGTCATTTCGGTGGTAAACGTAAAATAATGAACAATAAGTCCGTCATCAATATTGATGAGTTTCTGATACATATCGAACGGCGTATCATCAATGAGTATACAATTCGGACTGGTTTTACTCATTTTCTTCCCATCAGTCCCCACCAGGAGATCGAACGTCATAATATCTTGTTTTGGAAGGCCAAATGCATGCAGGAGAGTGCGTCCAGCCAAGAGATTGAAGTATTGATCATTACCACCGAGTTCGAGGTCACATGAGCCATACTTGCGAGCAATTGCAACGCTATCATATCCTTGCATGATCGGATAGAGGAATTCTTGAAGTGATATACGCTTTCACTGTTGGTATCTTTTTGAGAAATTATCCCGGTCAAGCATCTCAGCCACCGAGAAGTTAGCAGCAAGCTCACCAACTCAGGCAAAATTCACCGCATCGAGTCATTCACTATTATAGTAGACTTCTACTGTTGAGATATCGATTACTTTTGAGAACTTTTCGAGAAATATCGCTGAGTTCTCACGAGTTTGTTCTCGTGTGAGCATCGGTCGCTCTGCATCCTTGTCACTCGTATCACCAACCTGAGCCGTAGCATCTCAGAACAAGAGAATAATGGTATGACCAAGTTCTTGAAACTGCTTGAGCTTCAAAAACGGAACCATATGACCCAAATGGATCTTTGGTGCGGTTGGATCAATTCCGAATTTGACGCGGAGTTTTTCTCAAGCAAGGAGTCGCTTTTCGAGATGTTCTCGGTCGATAACATTCGATACTCACTTCGAGAGGAGATTGTGGATTTGAGAGTTCATGAATTAGATTTTATTGGATTTTATGAATTCGAGATGATTTTGTTTGGCAAGGTTTATTATTTTAGTTCTTTCAAGTTGTGAAATATCTTCAAGATATGTTTTTTTTTGAGTACTGATTCTATTCATAGCTTTTCTTCTAGGTACAAAATTCTGTACTTTTATTTCAAAAAAACTCTCAGAGGAAAAATCAATAATAATATGAAAAAAATACGAGCTTTCTTCATTTTCTTTGAGAAAATTTAATCAAGTATACCTGATTCCGAATATTATATCCTTAATAGCCTTTCAGTCGATCAGAATTTTTTGAATATCAAAGATATCATCTCCTTCTATTTTTCTTCCGCTAATATCTTGACCTGTTACATTGGCTTCAATATTAGTAAAGAGATTCCTTCATCCAGTTTTTTCATGGCTAACTATTGCAAAAGTTGATCTTGGATAGTGATAGAAATCATCAAAATCTCGTAATGATCAGAATATATATTGAATAAATGGAATAATGGTATTTCAGAGTATATATTCAATTTTTTCTTTCTTTGATCCAAATTTATGTTTATTTTCACCAGATATCTCTCCCTTCAATAATCGGATCTCTTTATCCAGATCATCCTCATCATCGATCTCTTCACCACGGGCTCATCGGAGCATGACATCGAGAGAGCGGATCACTTCACGGGTCACATATTCGAAAAATGTTCAGAGATCTCATATATCAGCTTGCTCTAGTGCTGCAAGATATCACTCTTTCATATCAGTTCTGATAATAGCTGGAGGATATCCATATTGCATCAATATGAAATTCATAAGTATTCTCACAGTACGACCATTGCCATCATCAAAAGGATGAATACGGATAAATCGATAGTGAAATTCTATTGCAAATAAAATAGGGTCTAGATTTGGATTTTGCTCCTCTGTTCGAAACCAGTCTATCAGATCATGCATTTTTGCTGGTGTCTCAAATGGTTCAGCAAAACGAAATATCTCCCCAGTTTTTGTCTGGACATGATTAGGTGCTGATTTGTATTCTCATGGGATGATGCCTCTTTTTGTTGGTATTCATTCTGGGGTGATTGCATCTACTTCATATGGGTCCCCCAAAAGCATTTTATTGAGCTCTCGGATAAATGTCTCGCTGAGAGGATATTCATCATACACGATATCCAGTATCCACTTGAGGGCCTCATTATGTCATTTCATTTCAAGAGCATCTCGCAATGGCTTGCCTCAAGAAGTAATTCCATACATAAGTAGCATTTTGGTCTCGCCATATGTCAGAGAATTCCCCTCCATATGATTGGAGTGATAGTTCCAGTCGAGACGGAGCTTGTCAAAAATCCTCTTCTCCATATCAGGAGAAAGAGGGCGAAGAGCATCGAGTTGGGATTTCATTTCTTTCGCTTGTGCGAGGAGTGAAAAAAGGAGTTCTTGAGTCATATTGCGATGAATTTATATTACCTTATCAATCAGTCCGTATTTGAGTGCCTGATCCGCCATCATGAATTTATCACGATAACATTCGATACTCACTTCGTGAGGAGATTGTGGATTTGGGAATTTTGCATAACTCTAATTATTTTTTATTTAAGTTAGTTCATAAAAGAATATTAATTTCATTTAAAATATTATTTTTATGGGATAGTTCATTATTTTCAAGCACTCTAAGTTGTCTAATTCAACTATATTTAGAGTAAGACTTATATAAAAAAATTGAAATAACAAAAGAGAAGAAAAAAGATATATAATATTGAATATCATGATATATCATCTTATCCATATTTCTTAAAAGAATAAATACAATTAAATATCCAATATAGTTAATTATTCGAATAATTAATGATTTTTTTATAAAGAAACTATATTTTCAATCAGTAATATTACTTACAACATTTAAATATTTTCATTTAATATAATCATCTACTAATTGAAAAAAAACATCATTACCATTTTCCTTTATGTAACTAGAGATATTATTATAAATCATATTTATATCACTTTATCAATAAGTCCGTATTTGAGTGCTTGATCCGCCGTCATGAAGTTATCACGATCACAATCTTTGCGAACTTGATCGATATCTTGGCCCGAATGTTTTGCAAGGATCTTATAGAGAACTTCACCAGTACGGAGAATATGATCAGCGGCAATCTTGATATCGGTCGCTTGTCCTTCCATACCACCGAGTGGCTGATGGATCATGATCTCTGCATGAGGAAGTGCATACCTCTTTCCCTTCGCTCCACCACAGAGGATGATGGATCCCATACTCGCAGCAAGACCGACCGCCACTGTGATGATATCAGGCTTCACCGATTGCATCGTATCATATATTGCGAGACCCGCGGTTACGTGTCCTCCTGGAGAGTTGACGTAGAGAGTAATAGGCGCCTTAGGATCAGATTTCTCAAGATAGAGGAGCTGAGCAATGACGGTATTAGCCACCGCAGAATCAATCGCATCACCGAGAAATATCACCCGATCTTCAAGGAGTCGAGAATAGATATCATAGGCTCGTTCTTGCCCACCAACCTTATCGATAACCGTTGGAATGAGGAAGTCTGATATTGGTTTTCTGTTGTGTTTTGAGGTGATAGGTTTCTTGGACATGAGTAAAATTATAGATTATAAATTATAAATTATAAATTATAAATTACGACTAATGAATATTTCATAGAAATTCTTTTCTTCTGATAATTCATCTCTTATAACTTATAACTCACTTGGCTTACTATATCTATTTCCCCTTGGATTTCAAATGAATATACGTACAATCGGCACATGTGAAATATCCTCCTCTATCACGATACCTTCCTCATGCGAGGATGAGCTGAGCGTCTCAATATCGAAATTGCAAAAACCCTCCATGCGGCTATCATGACGGCCATATGGTCTTCGGATTGTTATGATGCGGAGTCTCTGTGATTTCAGTGAGAAATAATAGAAGTGGATCCTGGATTTCAAACAGGAATGATTGGTTTTCTCGTGATGAAATATAGATTTTTTAGCTCAAAGAAAAAGCTCAAAAACTATGATACGATCATCTTTTCAAATGAGGCAATAAGTGGTATATGGGGAATCAAACCCGGCACAAACACATACTACTATGCACATTCGATCTCACGACATCTCTTCGATCAGCGTGATCAATATATTGCCAAAGTACCACTACTGATACGGCCGTTTTTTTATATATCTTCTCTATTTTTCAAGTGGCTGTATAGGAGAGAAATGAGTAAAGTTGGCACAATTTTTGTGAATTCAGAGATCAATAAAAAAAGGATGTCGGAGTGGCTCGGGAGAGATGACGCTATCGTGATATATCCAAGTGTAGATACCGAAAAATTCAATATATTTGACAATGATATAGTATCGCAAATACTTGCAATAGAAGCAATTAGCTTTATGTACAAAGAATACTATATATCATTTTCTCGTCTTACTCATGCCAAACGCATCGATACGATTATCCGAGCATTCAGACAAATTCCAGATAAAAATGTCATCATTCTCTATGGGGAAAACGATAGTCAAAAGGATGAATTCATAAACATGGGAAAATGATTCCCAAATATTATCTTCCATACACTGAAAGATAATAATAATCTTCCATATATTATCAGTGGCTCACTCTCAAGTATCGCTATCAGCGCCCATGAAGACTTTGGAATGGTCGCTATAGAGTCGATGGCCTGCTGAGTTCCTGTGATTGCGGTAGATGAATGAGGATATAGAGAGAGTATCTTGGAGGGTAAAACCTGATATATGCTTGATCCAGACAATCTAGAAACAGATCTCATAAAAACACTAGAAAATGTAGATACATATACACTCCGGAGTATGCAGTGAGATTGTCGAAAACAATCAGAAAATTTTGATACTCGAAGCATGAACGCAACGATACAACAATATATACGATAATCCTGTCAATTTAAAATAGAAATGTCGTAAGGTTTTTAAAAATAGAAATGTCGTAAATGGATGGATTTCTATGTGAGTGTTGGTTGCCAATGTGGATCG
>JAYSPL010000052.1:0-6970 GCA_043722085.1 Candidatus Altimarinota bacterium
TAGCTCAGTTGGTAGAGCAACGCCCTCTTAAGGCGATGGTCGCGGGTTCAAATCCCGCCGGGTCCACCAGTGTTGAAAAAATTAAAATCTATCTATTAATTAGATAGATTTTTTAATATAACTATTTAGAGGCAATCCTGAATACTGTCACATCATTGTTTCAAATATCAAGAAAATCGGAAATTTGTACTTTCTCAATAAACCTCTCTTGGAATATTATACACCATATTTCATCATAAATATCATTAGACTCAATTATTATTGGACACTTAAGTAAATGATCCTTAAAATCATTGGAAGTTGTAATAGGAGTATCTATCCAAACCAAAAGAATAAATTTTGAATTAATTCAAATTCAATCATATTTTTTGAAGAACTTCTTATATATAGTTTTTTGAAGAACACAAAATGCTTTATCATCAACTCCTTGCAGTGAAGTTATATCTAAACTTCTTCAATTCAAAGTTTGAATCCTTTTAACTTCATATCCATCTTTAATAAGATCACGAGTTTTATTACCTTTTCATTTTTCGATAAATTTTTGTGCTTCAACAATTTTTTCTCAGTACTCGGATTTAACAATCTCTATAAAAAAATTATGATTACAAATAATGTCAGGCTCATTTATTTTTCATTGCTCACCATTTCTTATGAATGAAATACTCGTATTAAATGAGGAATTATAATATTTTAAAAATTCTTTAGCTAAATATGCTTCTTTTTCTTGTTTTGTGTATTCCATATATGTTGTAAGAAATTAATGTGACGCACACATATTATGGTTTAGGAGAAATATGTAAAGATATGGCTGAAATGTTTTTTTGCCAGTTTGGATGCTTACTTATAAATTCAAGGAGAGCATTTACATAGTATGCATTAGATCTGATCTCTAATACTGCTTTCTCAATAATGGAAGTTCCATCAACCGACCGTAAGGTCCACCATTAGACTAATTCAAAAATCTTCATCATAAAGAAGGTGACTCTGCTCGATCAGGATTTGTCGTAGGATCCACTGAGAATCCTACCTACGTCTACTATCACGAAAAAAATATTTACAAGAGCTCCTAAAGGGTAATAATTTCGAACTTATAGAAGTATCTCGCAAGACTTATTGAAAAGCGCTAGAGGCAACTTTTATTCATATGATATTTATAGCCAGAAAAATACAGAGATAGCATAAGTATACAAATGAGTATGGTAAGCTATCAAGATCAGTTATAACGCGTGCAATTATTTGGGCGAAGTTGAAGTCTGAGATTCTTCTTCTTGTATATCCTCAATATCCTCCTGAATCTCTTCAACATTTTCTTGGACCTCATGAATCGCTAGAGACTGATTATTAACCGTCATTTGTATAAAAATCGAGAGGTATATAGCCTCAAATGATACAATAGTCGTCACAGTTAGGAGAATCTGGTCGAGTGAAATTCCAAATAATATCAGTCAGAATGCCGCAATAAAAAGACAAGTATGAACAATGAGGGACATCGGTGATCCAATCCAATGAGTTGCAGTGAGTGCAAAGGACTCAACTTTTTTATTAATAGATGTTTGTATGGTAGAATTTGTCATAGTAATCTGAATAAGAATAATACCGGCAGTATAAGAAGAATGCTATCGTTAGCAACGTTTTTTTGTTGAACCTATCATATCATCACAAGCAAATATATCATAGATAATATAAATATTGATTTATAGCGAGTATACAATATACTCGTCTAGATTTTTATCATATATCTACCATGACTTCCAAAAAAACCTGGCACCAAGCACACACGGCTGAACTCAATTTTTGACAACGACTCTCAGATACAGTAGCAGGCAGTATGGGTTCTTGGAAATTTATCATCATTCAGACAATTATAGTCATTCTCTGGATGACGCTCAATGTGATTGGATGGTTCTACCATTGGGATGAATATCCTTTCATTCTTCTCAATCTTCTCTTCTCCACGCAAGCCGCCTATGCAGCGCCGATCATTATGATGGCACAAAATCGCCAGAGTCAGCGAGATCGAGCCAATGCGGAAGCCGATTATCAGACCAATCTCGAAGCCAAAAAAGAGATCGAGGCACTGCAAGAAACACTCAATCACATCGAAATAGAAAAGCTTGATAAAATCCTCTCGCTTTTGGAAGGGAAGCATGCAGGGGCAGTATCTCTATAAGTGCAATTTAAATATTGTAAGTTTATTTATAGGCATGCGCTTAGCTCTAACATAGATTAGAAGACTGATGTTCAATGACACTATGATATACAAAAAAATCCCTGAAATTTCAGGGATTTTTTGTGAAAACAAGCCAATTATTCACCACGCTGTGAATGTGCATGGTGTGATGCATCACCACGAGGCTGAGTAACGCGAGGTTCTTGGTATCCTCCATTGCCTTCACGGCGAGGTGCATACCCTCCACCAGCAGTAGCCCCACCATCGCGGAATCCACCGTTACCTCCCCCTTGAGCACCCTGATATCCACCACGGCTCTCGCCACCTTCTCGACGAGTTCCGTCGAATCCTCCAGCGCTACGACCAGAAGACGATCCACCTTGGTAACCACCTCCATTACTATCTCGACGAGGAGCATATCCTCCACCAGATCCACCAGAAGATGAACCTCCACGATATCCTCCACCAGATCCACCAGAAGATCAACCTCCGCGATATCCTCCACCAGATCCACCTGAAGATGAACCTCCGCGATATCCTCCACTAGATCCGCCTTCACGACGAGGTGGACGAGAATCACGAGCTCGTGGAATCACAACCCCTTCAGTATCAACTTCATTGATCTCGATCTTATGCATACGTTCGATACGCTGGAGTTGGCGAGACTCTTCAGAAGAGACGAACATGATAGCATGACCATCAGCCCCAGCTCGACCGGTTCGACCAATACGGTGAATATATGCTTCTGGATCGTGTGGAACGTGATAATTGACTACGAGTCCGATGTTGTTGAGATTGAGACCGCGAGACGCAACATCAGTACCGATAAAGATACGAACCTTACCCGCCTTGAACGCTTCTATTGCACGAACTCGATCCCGTTGCATCATATCACCATTGATATATGCCGCTGAGAATCCATCACGATGCAGGTATCTTTCGAGTTCCTCAGTTTCGTGTTTGCGAGCGGTAAATATGATCACCTTATGATCAGGGAAGCGCTCAAGTGTCTTTTTGAGAAGCGGGTACTTGTCACGAGTTCCAACGCGCATGAATACGTGATCGATAGTGTCCACAGTCGGTGTCTTTGAGAGAATGAGTGACTCATATCCCCCCTTCATATTGTCATCGATCAGACTCGTAATCTCACGAGTATAGGTGGCGGAGAATGTCATCACTTGCTCGAGCGCTGAGAGTTGTTCCCAGATATCTACGACCGCTCGAGAGAATCCCATATCCATCATCTGATCTACCTCATCGATAATGAGCATAGTAATGCCTGAGAGATCGATGGCTCGGCGTTCGATCATATCAGCGAGACGACCTGGAGTCGCAACGATTACCTGAGGTCCATCACGAAGCTGTTCGATCTGACGACGTATTGGAAAACCACCGAATACGGCAAGCGATCCCATACGCATATCACGAGAGAGATTCATCACTTCTTCGCGAGTCTGCATAGCGAGTTCCCGAGTTGGTTCGAGGATCAAAACTTGAGGCTTACGAAGGCGTGGATCGATACGATTGAGCGCAGGTATGACGAATGCGGCAGTCTTACCGGAACCCGTATTAGACTGAACAATGATATTTTTACCATCGAGTGCAACAGGAATCACGGCAGCTTGTACCTCAGTTGGCTCAGTGTAGCCAAGCTTGGCTACAGCGGATACGATCTCAGCACGGAGTGCTAGGTCAGAGAAATTCATAGAAAAAAGGAGTTATCCCACGAAAAAATATCGTAAGAAAAAATAAAGTACAATATCCGAATATTCGGAAATACGTCGCTCGTGGGTGAGACTCATAGAAAACTGTATATCTCTACGAATAGAGTAAGAACTATAGAAAGATGACAGTCATGAAATACGAATATCAGAGTGATTTGTATTTTCTTTACAGGGAATAGGGAATATTTACAAGGAATGAGGGTGTCCAGATATGAATATTGGAAACGGGGAGTAAATAGCTCCAAATATGTGGAGAAGCGACTATATAGAAAACATATAAGCTCCTCGGGAAAAAGAAATTGTGAGCGGAGTATAGGCGAAATGATAGAAAAAGCAAAAGATAATTTGACAGATGCTGTGTGTGTGTGGTATAGTGGTTTTGCCAATCAACTTTAGGAGGAAAAAATGGCTGTCGTAATTAAGGTATTGAATTCCAACACGAAGAAACCCATAAAGGGTGTTCGCGTTTCGTACTCCAGTAACCGAGGATTTGGTAGTGAAAAATTCACAGGCGATGATGGCTGCGTTAGCTACATTGTCGATCCAATCTCTGCTGTGGTAACCATCAGAGGTGATCGCAAGTCGGAACAATATCTACAGAAAGGAGAAAATGTGTTCTACATTTGAGTAGTGACACACTTCTCAATTGGTAAATCTGAGGCTCGCTTGCGAGCCTCTTTTTTTATGGTTATGATATGTGATGAGAAAGTGTTGGAGAAAGTGAGGAAAATCATAGAATGAAGCGAATTATATAATAAGCCACCATGTTCGAACAAGCATTCCGCAATATAGATGATATCCTCCACAAAGATGCCGGGTGTGGCAGTGAGCTCGACTATGTCGAACAGAGCTCGTGGATCCTATTTCTCAAGTATCTCGACGATCTCGAAAGTGAACGCAGATCCAGTGCTGAACTCACGATGAGTACATATACTCCACTCATCGCCCAAGAATTCCAATGGAATACTTGGGCCGTCCCGAAAACTCCAGAGTGAAAGATCGACCACCATACAGCCAAAATCGGTGAAGATCTGATCGATTTTGTGAATTGAGAGCTTTTTCCGTATTTCAAGAACTTCCGTCATGATGCGGAGCATGCAGATACAATCGAGTACAAAATCGGTGAGATATTCTCAGAACTCAAAAATCGCATCACGAGTGGATACAATCTCCGTGAGATCCTCAGCATCGTCGATACTCTCCATTTCCAGTCGAGTGCCGAGAAGCACGAGCTCTCGCATCTCTATGAGGCTCGCATCCAGAAGATGGGCAATGCAGGACGCAATGGGGGTGAGTACTATACACCTCGTCCACTCATCAGATCGATCATCTCGGTTCTCGACCCAAAGATTGGCGAAACCATCTATGATGGTGCATGCGGATCGGCAGGATTCCTCTGTGAGGCGTACACTCATCTCATCGAGAAGTTCCCGAATCGCTCTATGAGAGAAGATGACATCATCCAGAAGAAGACACTCTATGGAAAAGAGATAAAGTCACTCGCCTACATCATCGCCACGATGAATATGATCCTCCACGGCGTCGAGGCGCCCAATCTCAGACACACCAATACGCTCGCTGAGAATATCAACAATATCGATGAGAAGGATCGCTATGATATCATACTCGCGAATCCTCCATTCGGGTGAAAAATCCGCTCCGAGATCCAACAGAACTTCCCGATCAAAACAGGGGAGACGGCATTCCTCTTCCTCCAACACTTTATCAAGACACTTCGCGCGGGTGGACGCGCTGGTATCATCATCAAGAACACATTCCTGTCCAACACCGACAATGCCTCGGTGGCACTCCGTCGTCACCTCCTCGAGTCTTGCAATCTGCATACCGTTCTCGATCTCCCGGGTGGGACATTTACTGGTGCAGGAGTCAAGACGGTGGTATTATTTTTCACCAAGTGAATTCCTACAGAGAAGATATGGTACTATAGTCTGAATCCAGGTCGCAATCTCGGCAAGACCAATCCACTCTCCGAGCGTGATCTCGCTGAATTCATAGAGCTCCAGAAAACTCAAGGAGATTCTCCGAATTCATGGACGTTCGACGTGAGCACTATCGATACCGTGACCTATGATCTCTCCGTGAAAAATCCGAACAAAACAGATGCAGTCACACTCAGAACTCCTCTCGATATCATAGCCGATATGGAAATACTGGATACAGAGGCAAGGGAAGTGATGGAAAAGCTCAAATGAATACTCCAAAAATAAAAAAGACCTCTCTTGCTATCCGAAGAAGAACCCAGGGGAACTTATCGCAAAAGAGGAACGTTTGGGAAAATAGTATATCAAAATAAAATAATTTTCGACAAAAAAGAACCCTTCGTGCTATTTACGAGGAACCTTACGGAGCCCCACACGAAGGGAAATTACCTTTCATGGAAATAGTACATCAAATAATAGATAGAATGCAAATAAAATAGGTTGACAGGAGATGGGGGAGGGAAAAATTATCAATAATAGTGCATCTTATGGAAAAAGACTTCGATACATGGAATGAACAAAAGAAATCTCTCGAACAACTCAAATCAGATATATACTTCTCAGAGTGAGATATATGGTGGTGTAGTGTCGGACTCAATATAAAGAGTGAAACCTGTGGAAAGTGAGAGGGCTTTCGTCGTCCTATCCTCGTACTCACCAAACTCTCGAGTGATACCTGTATTGCTATACCTCTCAGCTCACAACAGAAAAAATGAAGTTGGTTCACAGCATATGATCTCCATGGTGAAGTGGGTACAGCACTCCTCTATCAGATACGTATGATCCACAAAAATCGATTCCAACGAAAAGTCTGACAGATCGATAGTCATGATTTCGAGAATATAAAAAAAGAGCTCAAGCAATTGCTCAAGCTCTAGAAAATTATCATCCGCTCGTGAGAGCGGAATCGATGGGTAATCCCAAAAGTAAGTCCAGTATATCAAATAATAGATATAATGCAAGAATAATCGGTTGACATGTCACTTTAAAAGTTAAAATGTCGTAAAGATAAAAAATAGAAATGTCGTAAGGATTGGTATAGGATAATGAGGTATCATAACTCATTATCCTCTCAC
>JAYSPL010000053.1:0-25032 GCA_043722085.1 Candidatus Altimarinota bacterium
GTGAGAGGATAATGAGTTATGATACCTCATTATCCTATACCAATCCTTACGACATTTCTATTTTTTATCTTTACGACATTTTAACTTTTAAAGTGACAAACCAAAAATTTTCCCTTTCAAAAGAGGGGATTTTTTATATACTTCATTTCTGGAAGACATCCCAATTTCTTATCTAAACTTTCCCATTATGACGTACCCAACCAAGTGGAACCTTTCCCGCTACTTCTATACTGGACTCGATGATCCCAAGCTCCAGGCTGATATTGACCATATTCTTCCCCTTACACAAGATTTTTCAGAAAAATACGCAACCATATTCGCAACGTTTACCACTCCCGAACAAATACTTGGATTTTATTCGGATTATACAAGTATGTCACATCAGATGGCTACGCCGAGCTATTATCTCTTTTATAGGTCATCACTCGATACACAGGATCTCGATGTGACCAAGAAACTCGGGGAAGTCGACTATATCTATACTGAGGCTTCGAATCTCCTTCTCTTCGTGGCCCAAGGGTGGAAACAGATTGGATATGACCAGATTCTCGAATGGTCTCGTGATCCCAAGCTCGAAAAATTCAAAAATGATCTCCTCTCCACCGCTGATAGTATCCGGTATATCCTCGGTGAAGCGGAAGAAAAAGTCCTCAATCTCAAATCTCGTCCTCTTTCCCTCGCTGCATCTCTCCACGATGAACTCACGGGATCGTATGAATTCACGATAATGATTGCCTGAGAAGAAAAACGCCTCACGGAAGAAGAAGTGAGAAGCTATCGTCAGCATACGGATCGAGTGCTTCGTATCGAATCGTATAAGAGCCTGAGGCGCGTCTATAATTCCAAACAATCCCAGATATCTCTCGGAAATATCTACACGAGTATTGTCAAAGATTGGAGTTCAGAGATCAAGATGCGAGCGTATGGAGACAATGTGATGGCGCAGCGAAATATCTCTGAGGAGATGGATGATGCGGTTGTAGATATGTTGCTGTCTGAAGTGGAGGCAGCCTACCCCATGTATCAACGATTCTTGATCGCCAAGTCAAAGATGCTCGGTCTCGAAGGAGATTTTTCGGTATATGACGTCGGTGCTCCACTGGGAACCGTGGATAAGGACTTCACATTCGAAGAAGCGTATGATCTGCATCTCTCGGTGATGAAGGACTTTGATCATGACTTCTATGAGTATTCCAAGCGCATGATCGAAGAAGAACGTATCGATGCATTTCCTCGTGCCGGCAAGCGTGGTGGTGCTTTTGCGAGTTATCGCAAATGAGAAGAATCATTCGTGCTTCTCAACTTTACCGGAAAGCTCAGGGACGTCTCAACGATCTCTCATGAGCTCGGACACGCTATCCATGGACACCTCTCACAGGGACAAGAAGCGCCAGTCTATGACTCGGCACTCTCGATGGCAGAGACTGCCTCAATATTTTCAGAGATGCTCCTCGGCGAGAAAGTGAAGTCACTCGTGACTCCAGAAGAATACCGAGAATATCTCAATGAACGCCTTGGAGACGTCTTTGCAACCATATTCAGACAGGTACAGTACGTGATCTTCGAACGAGAAGTACACAGTCAGATATATACTGGACAAGAGCTCACCTACAAGGAACTCAATGCGATGTGGAGAACTTCACAAGAATCACTCTATAATGGGACAATTGCCTATGATACTGAGCCTGAAGATGAGAGTGGATGGTCGATGATCCCACATATTTTTCATACGCCGTTCTACTGCTACGCGTACGCCTTCGGCAATCTCCTCACATTCGCTCTCTACAACAAAGTGCAGGACGGATCACTTTCGAAAGAAGACTACAAGGATATCCTCCGTTCTGGTGGATCTGAGCGTCCTCGTGATCTGCTGGTGCGCTATGGAATTGATATCGCTCAGCCAGAGTTCTATCAGTCAGGACTTCGTGAAGTCGAGAAGATGGTGGAGGAGTTTGAGAAGTTGGTATAGATTTGATTTGAGGGTATATTTATATATGATCGTACCATGACACAGTTGCAAGCCATCACATCCAAGGTTATGAGAAAATCGATGCAACAGAAGCTTCTTTCTTTTGGTATTTTGCATCTTTCTATTTTTGGCTCATATGCTCGGTCGGAAGCGACAAAAGAAAGTGATCTCGATATTCTCATTGATCTCTCATATGAGAAGCCTATTACTCTCTCGATACTTGATGATATAGAGAATCTTCTCCAAAAAGAACTTTGAGTACATTCTGTCGATATCGTTACACTGAGGTCACTCAATCCGAGACTCAAACGATATATAGAAAAAGATCTTATCACCATTTTTTAGTATGACAAAAGACCCACTATTTTATGAGGAAGAAATCATTGATTCAATAGAAAGAATTATCGAATATATATGAGAAATGAATTTTGAAGAATTTATACTCGATGAAAAAACTTTCGATGCTTGTTGTATGAGACTCCAATATATCTGAGAATGTGGCATCCAGCTTGCAAAAATAGTCGAGAAAGACTACAAAAATATCCCATTTTCGAAAATGTCAGGATTCCGTAATCAGATATCTCACGACTATGCTGGTATCGATGATCGGATTGTTTGGAACACTATACAAATATCTTTACCCGAACTCAAAAGGGCTCTTTCTGGAAATTAGAGAAGATGGTATAATTTTTTTTTATCTTTCTTATATACTATGTCTGAAATTCTTATTCTTGCCTCGATTACTCTCCTTGCCGCTATATCACCAGGTCCCGATATGATCATCGTCATGAAAAACGCACTCAAATCAAAAAAACTCGGATATATGACCGCACTCGGTGTTGCACTCGCCATATTTGTCCATGTAGCGTATTGTATAGCCTGAGTTGGAATTATTATCTCTCAATCAATTGTTCTTTTTTCAATTATCAAAACACTCGGGGCGCTCTATCTCCTCTATATTGCGTATCAATTGTTTCGTGCATGAAGAGGGGAGAATACCACTCTAGAAGCTACCAAAAATCAGAGTCTCCTGGGTGCCTTACGAGAAGGATTTGTAACCAATGTTCTCAATCCTAAGGCGACCCTCTTTTTCCTTTCAGTATTTACCCAAGTCATCAATCCAACAACGCCGATTATCACTCAGATTGGATACTGAATCATGATGGCCAGTATCATCGCAATATGGTTTATGACACTGACAACGATTATGAATTTTTCTCAGATTAAAAAGTACATTACCGGAGTCCAATACTATCTCAACAAAGTGATGTGAGGAGTTTTAGCATTCCTGGGAATCAAGATACTCCTTTCATCAAAATAAAACACGTGAAAACCCTCCATCGCTCACTCATCCCCACTGATTTCAGCTATTACCGAACGGGTTCACGAGTGTGGTATGATTACTACTCTCACTATACTCGACTCATTATCCACCGCATTGGTTCTGGGTATGAGTTTATCAAGGCAGGCCAGATTGTGAGAGGCGTATATAGTATTATAGCCGAGAAGGTAGACATCGAGCTCACACCCGAGATACTCGCCAAATTAGGTATCAAACATGGGATCATATTCTGGTGACCCATGCGAATTCTCAACAAGCCAAAATGATGGTTTCGGCTTCCGACTTTTCTTGCAAAACGGTTTTTTCATTCCTCTCGGAGTGCATTCTCCATTCTAGATCGCCCTGACTACTGGAATAAGTGGACTCCACCCGCGAGAGCACACAGACGCAAGGTGCTAGAACTCAAAAAAACAGGGAAGCTCAAAATAGTTAGGATAACGGATCCAGGAATATACCTAGATATTTACAAGAAAACCCCAGTTCCTGATCCACACAAGCAATACCTGACGCAGTGGTGTCAGAAAAAATTCGCCATCGGAAATGACAATATGCGTATCTATATTGCCTATATAGATGATATCCCACTCGCTGGAGCTATCTGTATCGATGAAGGAGTTACGAGTGAGTACTTTACGTCTTTCTACAGTAGAGCATCGCGTCCCTATCATCTTGGAATTGCTCTGATGGACCAATGGTATCTTGACTCATATCAGAAATGAATACAATACTGTGACCTCGATCACATGCGAGATCTCGGTCAATCATCGGGATGTGCTGGGTATACTCAGTTCAAGTCATCGATTGCGGATCATGACGTGTATTTTCATGATATGTGGGTCCGCATTTTCTAAAAAATTTATACATATGGATTATTCTATTCTTAGTCGTTCCTATGACCTTCGTGGCATCTATGGAGTTGATATCGATACTGATTTTTACTATCGTCTTGGTTATGCGTTCGCAACAGTTACCGGCCGAAAAAGAATTGCACTCGGATATGACGCAAGGCTCTCTTCATGAGACTTGAAAGCAGCATTTACAGAAGGTGCAAATCGAGCAGGTTCAACTATTATCGATATTGGACTCTGTTCTTCGGATATGCTCTCCTTCGCGACGTGTCACTACTCAGATATTGACGCTTGAGTCATGATCACCGCTTCTCACAATCCGAAGGAGTACAATGGTATGAAGAGTCTCAGTCACCGTGGAGAACCATATAATCTCAAAAAATATGGTCCTGAAATGGTTACCATCATGCAAACACTGGATGATCACGGAGTGAGTATCTCGGAGTGAGCGAATGTCGAGTATCGAGACGTTACCGAAGATTGGGTGGATCATATTCTCGACTTCGTTGGGCGAGATGTCGATTTTTCGCCGTATACGATTGTGGCGGATGGTGGCAATGGATCTGCCTGAGCCTTCATGACACGGCTCGCTGAACGGGCTGGATTTCATATGATTCCACTCTATCTGGAGCCAGATGGTAATTTTCCGAACCACCATCCCAATCCTATGCTTGAGAAAAATCGAGCCGATGCCAAGAATACACTCCTCGAAAGTCATGCAGACCTCGCCTTTATCTTCGACGGAGATGCGGATCGAGTCATGATACTGGATGATACGGGAGAGCTCATGACTTCGGGTATTATCTCATCTATCATAGCGCGCGTGATGCTCGCTCAGTTTCCGAACGCAGGGTTTGTTGGGAACGCGACAATCTCTCATATATATCGAGATACGGTACTCTCGCTTGGTGGAACCTATGAGAGTGAGATGGTGGGACACGTGTATATCCGCGAACATATGATGCGAGACTCATCCATAGTCTATGCGTGAGAGCATTCGGCACATTATTTTTTCAGGGGTAACTACTACATGGATAGTGGGATTATGGCGGCTATGGTGATCCTTGCGACGCTCGCTCGAGAAGGGAAGAGACTCCAAGAGGTCAAACTAGAATACCAAGACTATATCACCCTGGAGGAGACGAACTTCGAAGTCGATGACCCAAAGCGCGCTATTGCTAGACTCACCGAGCTCTACGCAAATGAGGACCAAGACCACCTCGATGGGCTCACCGTGAGCTATAGAGATGGTTCTTGGTACAACTTCCGTCCCAGTTCCAATGAACCACTTCTCAGACTCAATATGGAAGCGTGTTCCCAGGAGCGTTTTGATGCACTCTACGGAGAAATTATGGGTCACATTCAGACATTTGGAAAATCGAGCAGTCACTAGAGTCCGTTCTTTTTTATAGCCTTGATTTGGTCAAGTATATATGATATACTCGGTCTATGATAATTCTGGAAGATCTCATCACTGAAAATGCTATACTACGGTCACGCCTAGAATTTGCTGAAAAATGGATGCGTCGAGAAGTGGCTACTTCGATACTAAAAATCCAAAAAGAAAATATCTCTCGTAAAACCCGCGTGAATGTGAATACAATCTGGGAACAAGATGGGCTTGATATGATTACAGAGAGGATACTATCTCAATTCTCAGTGATACTTCCTCATGCACCACGCTATACGCTTGAACGGCTCATTGACGCTGATATCTATTGGCATACGCTCCAGCAGTATCCTCATATGGACGCACTTCCCATAGTGCTCGCCTATCAAAAGATCCTTGATGCTTGGATTGAAGAGTCACTGATCGCGCCCTTTCGAATACATATGAATTATGTCCATAGAGACGTAAGCATATCAAGACTTGATGCAGATATATTCAGTATTATCACCAAAAATTATACCCTCTCACTCTGAAGGTTTTATCAAATACTCCAGAGTGTACGGCGTAACGAGGAATTATCTCCATTGGTATCAGCTCTCGTGATGTATTGGAAAGAGCATTATCATCTACTCTTTGATATCTTCGTATCAGATATATTCTTTGTACCATTCACAGCATTGATCAAGCGGGAAGTATTCACCCGAAAACGACATGAATCCAAGGTGACCTATAGTGATGCCAAGAGTATCCGAGAAGTGATGATCGGAAGTATCGCGTGCGATAGCTTTCTCGAATTGATATTTTCGGCCGAATAGACCGTATATAGAGTAGCATCAATATTGTGCATTTACTAGCTAACATACATTGACTAGAGAGTCAATGTAAAAAAAGAAAAACTTCTTAGTATTGAAACTTTTCAATATAATCTATTCATGATAATTCTCTGAATCGATCCATGAACTGCCATTACCGGATTTGCTGTCCTTGAAAAAGAGGGAAGATCCCTCCGTATTCTCGAATACGGAGTCATCACGACTATGGCTGGAACCACATTCTCGGATCGTCTCGTACAGATTGGATCTGATCTCAGTGGCATCCTGGATACCTACCGTCCTACGGTATGTGGTATTGAACGACTTTTTTTTCTGCGTAATGTCACCAATGGAATCGATGTAGCACAAGCCAGAGGAGTGATGATCTACACTATGGCAACTCGTGGAATTCCCTTGGTGGAATTCACTCCATTGCAAGTCAAGCAGGGAATAGCAGGAAATGGTTTTGCGAAAAAACCACAAGTCCAAAAAGCCCTCAAAATGCTCCTGGGCCTCAGTGAGACTCCAAAACCTGATGACGCGGCTGACGCTCTTGCGATCGCCTATCTGACATCACTCAAATATACAAGTCTCTAAAACCTGGAAAAAAACCTTGCCTTTCACGCTCTCTTCCGTATTATGAAGAGCATATTGCTAACTGCGCTCATCTATGGATATTTTTTCCGCATTTGCACAGACATTTCAGGTAACAGAATTTGATATTCTGTTTTTCTTTGTGATATTTTTTATGACACTGATCATGTACTATTTCTGGACACTGCACACGCTCTACGAGATTGCGTTTGGGGCTATTGTCGGACTTGGAATCTATATCTTTCTCTCCGTTCTCCTTCTCTGAAATGGTCCCATGGGAACGAGCGGAGGACTCTTTCCATTTCCATTCGCAGTACTGGTAATTAGTATTTCGGTATATGCCGTATTTATCCTCGCGGTACTCTTTCCTCTTCATGGCGGACTCGTAATATCTGAAACGACGCATCAAGGAATCTACGCGATTCAGTTTATAGTTGTGAGTATGTTTCTCCTATACTCTGGAGCTGCTATTTTGCTCTATATGATAGAACAGACGTACGTATTTCAGGTAGGAACTATTTTTGTCTGGATTCGAGATACACACTTTTATCAGAGCGTGATTCATCAATCAGCGGTGTTTGGCTATATTATGGGGCATAAAGATAGTATTATTCCACTTGGAGTACTTCTGATGCTCTATAAGCTCCTTTTATCGAATATTGTGAGTGCGGTGGGACTCTCTATCTGGTATAATCTCTCTCATATTGGATTTTATCGAAAAAATGAAGATACCGCCTATCGGGTTGAATTTCATGAGGTGGGAGGATCAGAAAAACATGGTGACGATGCACATGCTCGTCATGACGCTCCAGCTGCGGATGCACATGGACATCATTAATATAATTTTTAAGAGTCTCATTATGTCGAGCAAGCCAAATTTTGAAGAAAAAATCATCTATAAATGCCATCAGCATTGGATTATTCCGACTATTCATGCATTGCAATTGATTTGTATTATACCCATTCCTCTTGCGGTTATTACGTATTTTGTGTCTGGATATTCATGGATAATTACGATTTGCATAGGGATTGGTGCTGCAGCGCTCCTCAGTGTATATACGTACTATCTTTGGAGTCATTCGTGGTTGATGGTAGGGAATCAGAAGGTAACGCTGTCGATTCGCAATGGACTCTGGTCACAGTATGCGATGAATATCAGGTATCGCAATATCCGTGATTCCGCCGTGAGTAAGAACAGCATCTGGGGGTACCTCTTTAAGTATGGTTCATTATTCATCAGATCATCTGCGACTGAAGGGGATTTCAGGGCCTACTATGTTCCAAAAGTTGGGAAAATCTATGCCCTGATTAACGCACTCTCTCGGTATTCTGATGATGAACGAGCTAGGATCGATAGTATCGAAAAGCTCCATGACCATCATCAAAAATCTGAGTTCTCTGATAAACCCATGGTTCGTTCAGAACTAGAAACACAGAAAAAGATACTCAAAAATATTGCATGAATTACGGCTGTTATCGAAATTGATCCACTGGTTCGTTCATGGATACGATCTCATGAAGAGTCTCGTAATCACGCAGTCCATGAGGTACTGCGTCGCAAGTATGTTCTTGCATTTTTGCACAATGAGCATTTTCGTGCACCAGTAGCGCCACTCGTATCTCAAAATGCTAATGGTGAAGTATACTTCCCGTGAGTTCCATTCCCCGAGGTAGTGGCGAACAATGTGATCTCTGGATCACCGAGTACTCCTATCCATACTGAACTTGTCAAAATATTCCCCCCTACCGACTCTCTCGATGCGACGGTTCTCATTGGTTGGGATGATTAGTATCTCACTTTTACTCATTTGAAACTATATCTTCTCATCTCTATATTGTTTATTACGAGTTGTAGTAGCACCTACCATGAGCATTTTTTTCGTGAACACCCAGAACTCGCGCCTTCCTATGTGCTTTCTGGGCAAATATTTCAATCTGATGGAGAGATAGAATCACTCCCCAATCAGACTTCACAATCACGCCTGATCTGACGGCTCGATGCTGCCAAAGCGCGGATTTGGATTGAGATGTATACATGGACAGATGCTGCGAAACTCGTAGATCCTATTATACGGGCTCATATCAGATGAGTCGATGTACGGGTGATTCTAGAATGAAATGTCTATGGAACGCCCAGTATCAATGCTTCCGTTACCAAAAAACTCAAAAATGCTGGCATTACGGTTGTATATGCTGATAATAAACGATATACTTTTACGCACGCCAAGTTTTGGATTATCGATGACGCCTACTTTATCAGTACGGGCAATTGGACCGCCTCATTTTTTACAAAAAACCGAGAATATATCTATCATAACCGTGACCCGGGTACACGAGCCTTCTTAGAAGCGGTATTTTTGGCCGATGCAGCGCATCTTGGTTATAGAGATATATCTCATATTCCACCGCAGATGGTCGTATCTCCGATGAATTCTCGTGTCAAGATTGAACAATTACTCCTATCTACTCAAAAGGAGTTGCTTATCTATGTTCAAACGCTCGATGATGCGCATATCCTTTCCATTATCGAACAGCTCTCACTCGAGAAGAAGCATATCACAATCTGTACTGCCGATAATGAGTCCAACCAAGCTCGCAAATGACAATATCCATATTGGTCCTGGAAGACAATCCGTAAGCCATACCTGCACGCGAAAGTGATTATTGTCGATCATACGACACTATTCATTGGAAGTCATAATCTCACGACGAATGCCATCGAAAATAATCGAGAAATGGGTATTATTTTAAGTCATCCAAATACAATGATTCATCAAATTGAGAGTGATTTTACTCGTGATCATTGTAGATAGT
The DNA here is from genome assembly GCA_043722085.1 of Candidatus Altimarinota bacterium. Taxonomy (GTDB): domain Bacteria; phylum Patescibacteriota; class Gracilibacteria; order BD1-5; family UBA2023; genus JABFSX01. The sequence continues at coordinate 9,770 of JAYSPL010000053.1, forward strand.
TTTTTTTGCTTTTCTTGTAGAATTATGTTAGGATAAATATATGAAAATCTTGAAACATATTCTCACCTCCCTTTGAATTGCTGGACTTACTATGCTTTTACTCTATTGATCGTTTGTTTTTGGTGAGACCTCTCTTAAAAACGTACGGACTCCATGAAGCCATGATATCAAAAAATCTATTGCAACCTTGGTGGGAGATGGTAGATGAGATATCAAATACTCTTCCTATAAGAGTGGATCAACGGCATCAGGAATTATTTTTCTTGATTTTGGACGACTTTCCACGGCATTTGTGATGGAACACTCGATACCAATGATTGCCTACTCTGGAGGGAATGATATCAAATTTGAAAATCTCCAAGGTATTATCTCTCTCTATGACCCATTCTCTCTTTATACGCTCTACCCAATCAATCATAGTTACCAAATCAACCAGATTACTAATGGAAGTTTTTATATTTCGGATGAGCCAGATGGAACCGTTTCTATCTACTCTATTGACGCGGTGGTAGAACTCTCCTTTTTTAATCAAGACGTCAAAATGACGGATATGATTCTTTTTCCAGGAATGTATATTCGCTTTGATCCTCGTGCGAATCTGGCATTGAAGTGAGCGGATCTCTTCAAGATTATGTTGATTCTCGGGGATGGTAACAGTAGTAAAATTACAGGACTTGAATTTGTCAATCCTCGAGTCACAGATGGCAAGTGAGAAGATATATTCTTTATGTTCAAGCTCCCGATGAGTACTCGTCCACTCTTCCAGATGCTCCATGCGCTCTTTGTCGATCGTATTGCACAGGTTGAAAACCTCAAAAACTATGCGAGTAATCGAAGTTATACATCAGAAGATACGAATACGATGATCTATAATCCGAGCAAGAAAAATCACTACCTTCTTGATGATTTGAAGTCTATCCTCTCTCGAGCTACGCAATCTCAGATGGATTCGACTGATTTCCGAAACAAAATCCAAAGTATATATTCAGAATCCCAATTACTCGTAAAAGGAAATAGTATTCAGTTCACGCTGGAATCCTTCTTGACAGATACACGATTTTCTCTCTTTGGAAAGAATGCTAATACGAAGTTCAATGATATCTATATTGAGACCGCGAGTATCCTTGGAATTACGCCGAGTACGGGTAAATGAGAATTTTTCCAGTATCTTTCTGATATTTACTCTCGCAATATTGCCTTACAGAAACGCGATCCAACCTTTTCAGGAATTGATACCTACACCCCGACCGCTGATGGACTTCAGCGGTCGGTGGACAGCAATAATATCGATTCAAAGGACTATTTTGATATTGCACTCTACGCGTATCAGCTCCTCAAAAAAGCGCAAGATGGACAGATTTTTGCCAACGAATCTCTTTCGTCAAAAGCTACATATAACCTTATTAGTACGATTTTTTCTGCAACGGAAAAATATATTCAAGGACTTCCCCTCGGTGAACAAAAACAAGCGTACCAGACATTGGCTATACAATTTTATGCACCCATTGCCAATACGATTGCTAAGTCGCTCTATGGGAAGTATTCGGTCCACATAGATCAGAAGATATTTCTTGATAAAAAATACCTCGATGGTGATATTATCAAGTTTGATCCGAGTATGCGAGAAAATATCGATGCTGCGTATCTCGTACTCAATCATATGTATGAGAGAATTGTACCACTTTTTGAAAATGAAGAATCACCTTTTGCTGTCATCTCATTCCGAGATTCGGTACGCCGAATCGGCGGATTCATGGATATGATCAGTGAATGAAAGTATCGTGACTATCAAGTATCTCCATATGTCTGAGTGGATATAGGTGGTATGTTTGCTCCGAGTATACGGTCTGATGGAAAACTGGAAATATATCAAGTGCCTCCTGTGCAGGTAATCGATGTAGTACCCATTCGGTTAGCTCCAGAAGTCAATATTGTACCACCAAATACTGTCGGTCCTATTGATTCTGGCACTGGCCAATGAGTAGTGCCTCTGGATGAGCCCAGAAAATAAAAAATCTCTCATAATAATTATGAGAGATTTTTTATTTTCCATTCTTGTATTTTTTTGAGATCTCCAGAGAGAAGTACTCATGGAACTGTATGTCATTCGAATATTTCTGGACGAGAGTATTGTGGATATTCTTTTTTCCCATCGAGTCCGGCGGAAAAACTCTCTTCTTGTAGTGATTCTATAGAGAGAACTCATGGAAGTAGTCTGACAATGCTATCAATAATAACCAGTGCCGCTATCTCTCCGCTCGAGAGTACATAGTGGCCAATCGATACTTCCCTGATAGTAAACAGATCAAATATTCGAGCATCGACTCACTCATAGTGTCCACAAATAATAATATAACTACTCGAAGTAGTTGAGAGTTCGTGTGAGAGTTCCTGTGAGAGTATATCTCACCTCGGAGACGTCAGAAGAATTGGTATATTCCCATATTTCCCTTGGATAGAACGGATACACTGAGTGAGTGGTTCAATAGTGATCAGTGTACCGGCTCATCCACCATATGGCCTATCATCGACTCTCCTTGTATTTCGAACGGTCCAATCCGCGAGATTATAGATACTATACTGAAAGAGCCCCTTTTGTTGGGCTCTTTGCATAATACTCGAATCGAGGTATGGTCGAATACTCCCTGGAAAGAGAGAGATGATATGGATCTCGAACATAGGACTTATTGGATATCAGCGACTTCGACATCGAAGTAGAGGTCCTTGTTCATGAAGCGGTGCTCTGCAAGGATAGAAACGGTCGTATCTCCAATTGCTTTGATAGTGATTTTACTTCCATTTTGTGGAGTAATAGATTCGCCTATAGCAAATGCTTTTCCATAGAAAGGACTCTTTTTATTGCTAATCGAGAGAGTAATTGTCTTATCATCCATGGCAGTGATTTTGAAGTCAGCATCATCTGTAGTAGCTATGGAACCAACCTTGAGTTCTTTTTTATAGAATGGATTTGCAGAGTTCTCGATCGTGAGAGTGATGGAGTCAGCGGTCACTTCCACGACTTTGGCTAGAGCATTCTGTGCTCCAGTAAGAGTATCACCAATCTTTGCTTCTGACACTTTTGCCTGCATTTCTACTGGAAATTCAGATTTTTTGATGGTCTGCTTGAGGGTATTTTCAAACATCTTCTTATCACGAGTGATTGAGAATTCTGGAGCGATCTGATCTTTTGAGATAGTTACTGGACGACCGTATCCTTCTGAAGGAATTACTTTGATCGTTTTTTTCTCTCATTTTTTCACCCCCATCAGTCCTTGTTCAAAACCGTAGATGACTTGATTTTGTCCAAGTGCTACTTGGAATGGTTGGTACGTCGCACCAGTCTTGTAGAGCCCATTTGCTTGTGCTACGGCTTGCAATGTACTTTCCTGAATTGGGCCAGAAGGAGAATCAATATGGAGGGTATAATTGATAGTGACGACCGATCCAGTAGCCGCAAATTCACGAGGAGTTACCATTCCAGTAACCGCAAATGCATGAGGAGTTACCATTCCAGTACTTACTTGAGTCACAGCACCAGAACCATCTGTTCTTAGGGTGTTAGTGGAAGTTGGCTTTGACCATGGAGCCGTACAGCTCGCGAGAGAAAGGAGGAGAACTGATACTATCAAAATACGCATAAGCAAGGTATTAAAAAAAATAGAACGTAACGGTAAACAAAGAGTATTGAATACCAATTGCAGATATTTTATGAATTTTTTTATTTTTGCAAGTCCAAGAGGGCTAGCTCTATCGTCAAAACTCGTCATAATTCACTATCTTGGAGTCATTTTCCTCTTTTGTATGCGACACTCATCGTAACGAATTTTTCATAGAGTTTTTTCAGTGATGGATAACTTATTCGACTGGAATATCACTTTTTGAGTACGAAAGGGTGTATTTTGACGATGCTCGCGATCTCACTCTCACTCGATCCATGGTATTTGAGATACTTGATATAGAGGCTATTTCGCAAAGTCCCCATAAAGCCACCAAACCATTCATCTACTTTGCTAGTAGTGCTGATCCGATGTAATATGTCGAGCGCGAATGGTATATTGATCGCCATGATGGCATCCGCCAGTGCAAACATCGTATCTCCCCCATATCCATGACAGAGATCGGTAATATCGACAATATGGAGTATCTCGCCACTCTCTTGGCGTAGTGATACCATTTCCATCGTGTGAGCAATATCATGTCCAAGGAGAGGATTGTTGTCAGTTTTTTCACGACCGAGTTCGGATTCTCGATACGTTGCAAGTATCCGTGTTACCGTTGCAACTTCGAGTCCTGATCGTGCTATCCATGATTTTGCGTCCCAGAGTGTATCTATCTTTCTGGTATCTGCATTTTTGGCAAGCCAGCTCGTGAGTCATTCTTCTTTTTCTCAGATATTGTGAAAGAGGAGGAAGTGATCAGTCGGAATGCTCTCGAGTTTTTCTTCGAGCAGTACCTCGAGTCCTGCTCCCTTACTCTTGCGATCTCTGCCGCCACGGAAGATGAAGAGTCGTTTTTGAGTAAAGAGTCCCGCCATCAGGATGATATCTCAGATTCATTTGAGACTACTAGTATCTGAGAGATCGAACCGATCGATATTGATATCTCAGTATTTTCACTTGAATGCTTGGATCCATCTCGTGAGCTCGATCTCGATACCGTAGCTGTCACTTCCAGTGATATGTATTATATTTTTCCGCATAGATCCATACTAGGATTATCCATGAGAAATTCAACTTTTCTTTTTGGATTATTTCCTTATCCTGAAGTGGAGCTTACTAATGTATCGGTCATCCTGAATTTATTTCAGGATCTTCAATATTTCAGATTCATTTCCCCTTACTTTTTGGATAAAAAGTAACAAAAATCCTTCCAAATCTTCTCTGTTCATTTTGATATCTGTATCCGACTCATTTTCTAAAATTGCAAAATTCAGATACGTTGCAATTTTCACGAAAATCTCGTCGACAGATAGCTAAAATTCACATAACGAAGAAAACAGGACTGGATTAATCTAAGTTCTCAGTCCTATTTGGTTGATTCATTTTTGGAAATTCGAAAAGATACCCTTTGCGACTTGTTGCATTGGGAATACCCTTGGGGGGTACATCTCGTATCTTACTCAGACAATTTGAGATTTTTCACGAAAATAATCCTTGATAGATACACGAGATTCGTAAATGAAAATGGAATAAATAAACAGGAATCACTCAGATATATTATCTCATTATCCATTCTATGTATACAATATCTCTACTCATCTCGATGATATTCTTTCTCGCGAGTTGTAGTAGTTCGCAATATACTACGGTGGAGATCATCTGAAAAAACCAGAACAATGCAACGCTCGTGAGATGAATGTGAGTGAGATGAAGTGATAGATCTATACTCACGAGTGCGCATGTTGTGCGCGATGATGCTCTGAGATATATAGTAGAAGGTGAGACGTATATGGTAGTGAAGCTCGATACACCTCGTGATCGAGCGATTCTCTCACAGCGCGTTGTATCAGGATGATATACAGAGAATATATGGCAACTCAAGAGTCCGCTCGTCTGAGAGAGTATCTATACGGAAGTGAGTCGATCCAAAAAAATAGTCACACTCACCGGCAAGGTTCTCAGTCCCAGTGGATCCGTGATGGGCTATGATGCTCTCGGGCGAGTTACCTATCTCACGTGAGTCGTCCTCACTGATCTCCCCCTCCTGCCATGAGATAGCGGCGCCCCAATATTTACTTCCAGTAGGGAAGTCATCGATGTGGTCCACGTACAATAAAAAACACCTGGAAGGGTGTTATACAATCAATATTTGTATCACTATTCTCTCGTCTCACATAGCTTCCCATACGATCAATAGTGTTTTCGATCTCCATGAGAGTAGTATAGTATCTCATGGTTTCCTTCCGAGCACTATATCTTGCTGGAGCTTGGTATCTATGATATCGAACATTTCAGCACGACGAGTGCATGACTCATTGCGATAGTTATCGATGATCTGATCCTCTCACCATAGACCAGTATCAGTATAGAGATCTTCATAATACTCCCGATATTTTCGAGAGTATTCATTTATTGATTTTATCGCTGATGCTGAGAACTTCACATTAGGCATACTGTCTACCCGTGAGTTTTTGTTTTTCTCTGAGATTCTGTCTCATGATCTGAGCTTGTTCATCTATGTATTGTCCAGTTATGATGAGTGCCTCATCTTTGGAGTATGTTTTTTGCATAGTTTGTGAGATATATATCTACTGGATAGTATATCCATCTGTTCTAAAAATCAAAACTTTTTCATGATCGAGGTGGAGATAGTGGTGCTCCAATATTTAATATAAACAGGGAAGTCGTCGATGTGGTCCATGTACAATAATAAAACACCCGCAAGGGTGTTTTATGATTAGAGAAATACTACACTTTTATTTCTCAAAGAAGCCTGGAACTTTATCTGCTGCCTCGGCAAATGCCTGCGCTGTATCAACTGTTAGATTGCCATTAGTTCGTAATAGTGTTATAAATTCTGATTTTTTCATTCCAGCTTTTTTATCCTTTAATTTGTCAATTCATATAATCACGCCATCTATATCTCAATTTGTTTTTAGTTTGAATTGTATAGGTTCATTCAAGACTGTAATTTTATTTATACCATCCTCAGTTATTTTCACAGTAGCTGATACTATGCTCGTGGTTTTTCCATCCGTTCATCCAACTGATCATGAATAGTTACTATCAGCTATAGTCAGTTTTTTGACTGTTTCCATATTTCTGATATGGGTCCTATCGTTGAGATTACCGAGTATAAGATGTGAACCTTTTTCACTCAATTGTGATCCATCCATAAGCCCCTTGGCATCCTTGATGTTGTTTTTGAGTACTTCATTATCAGAGCTTTTTTCCACGATTTTCGCAAACCTATTGATCGCTTCTTGTGCTTCTGATGAGATAGTACCCTTAGTACCAACAATGGTTCGTACATCTTGCTGGAGTGCATTGAGCTCTAACTGAGTTAGTTTATCTTTACCTTCGGCCTGTTTGAGTGAAGTATATTGTTTCGATAATCTCCCTTCGAGTCCAACCAACTTACCAAGTGCACTGTCTGCCGCTTTTTCATTTGATCTTGTCTCTATACCAGCTTGTATTTTATCAGGAACCTTGGATAGGCTATTGGCACTCATACCAAGTCCAGGAATAGGCGCATACTTGGGTATGCTCTTGGCGATTCCACCAATCTTGTTTCACATATCTTCAAATGGCTGTACCGCCATCTTCACGGCTTTGCTCACATTCTTGGCTGCCATGAACGCCATCCAGATGAATACCAGTGCGATGATATCGATAATGAGCGTACCGAAGATGCCTCAAGCTGCGTCAAGGACACCAGTTGTACTATTTGCTGATTTTGATTCATCCTGTGCTGTTCCTGCTTTTCCTTCAAATCGCATCTTTATACCACCAAACGTCACCATATTGATCGTAGTCGGACTTGTCGGGTCTTTTATTGAATCTATCCACCTCGTAATCGTATTATTTGGATTCCCCATAATCGTCGCAAGAGTACATCATGGCTCTGTTTTTATTTTGTCCTCATTACAGGCATTTCCTGTATTACCTGTAGTTGGCGATCCAGTCGATACCGCATTGATCATAATCAGTCCAAATGAGAGAGTGAGTCAGACTATGGCTGGGACGAATGCGAGTCCAATAAATTCCTTAATCGTAAAAGTATCCTCATCTCATCCCATGAGGTTGGATCCAGCGACATATCGGAAGGTAAAAAGCGGTGAAAATATCGCATATACCCAGAGTTTGATCGCCCTGATGAGGAGCATCGCTACAAGTGCCATGGTCAGGAGTCCAAATACGAGAAACATGATTGCGGCAATAATACCTTGATGCACAATGCTAACTCACTGCTTGAGAATATCAGTCGTTGTTGGGAGATTTTTTACATCTTGGAACTTGAATATAGAATAGGCATATACCAACATATATCCATACATTCCAGCACTTTTTGTGAGAAATTGTTCAGGAGTTGTACAAAGTAATTGTGTTAGTTTACAATCTACTTTTATAGGCTTCGCTGTACCACTAGTTTCACTAATTACAATAGTATTGGGTATACTTGGTGTAGTCCAGAAGTCTCACTTTACTTGATTATTGGATGACATGGTCTCTGCGGGAATTGTGATCACAGAGGCAGTCACGAAACTCGCAATCGAGATCGTCCACTGGACGAATACCCAGGTAAATGGAACCATGAGCATACCGAGTGCGAGCTTCGGGAGCATCACCTTGTAGCTGAACTTATCTTGTCCGAACATCGTACCGAGGGCAATGAGTATGAGCAGGATCGCATAGATGAAGTAGACAATATTGGATACTGTCACCCAGAGTGCGTACATCGGAGTTCTGAGTCCGAAAAGATCACCACTCGTCCAGTCGGGTGACATGAGCCAGCCTGCAAACATAATCGCCGGCGATACAATCACGGTTATGACTCCAAGTATGATATTCAACCCATTTATGAGATCATTGTACATTTTTGTGGCTTCAAAAGAAGATACTGCTTCACATTCAGTTTTTCCTGGCGTTGTTCCTGGTGGACATGGACCAACAAAATCACCAGCATACATAGTGTTTCATTCAATTGATATTGTGAGTGCTCACTGATTGAAATTATTTTGATCAATATGTATATTCCCAAAAAATCCACCAAGCGCTACAACGGTAAGAATCGAATATGTAAGAATATGTTTGAACATAATTGGTAGGACGTAATACGGGTAGCTATGTAATATAGAGTCATTAGACCACAATTTGTTTTTTTTTGCAAATATTGGCACTTTTTTTTACAAAAAACTCTCCTTATTGGAGAGTTTTTTGGGCATTAGCCTCAGCTTGGGTTTGTATCAGTTTGAGTGCCTTTATGAGATCGCTCCCAGAATTCGGAATGACGACGGTAGTGCGTTTGATGAGCGCCTCTCGATTACTCATGAGTGTATCGATGAGTTGCAAGTTTCTCACTTGGAGCGCGAGGTAGCTCTTCTGGTATTTCTCGAGATATATCAGGTAGACTCGAGCTCTTGTATCTCTATTTTTGGCTCATATATAGGTATCGATAGCACCATCAACTCCCGCATAATCGTATCCTTGGTACGAAGATTGCATGATCGACTTGGATTCATTGGTGGTTGTGGCTGACTGCGCAATAATACCCTGTAGGTCTGCAATCTGTTCACCGATCACCGTGAGTCGTTCGAGTGTGCGGTTGTAGTAACTCTTGAGGAGTGATATATGCTCGTTGAGTGTTGTAGTTCGGTCAACGGCGTTATCGAGAAGTGTTGGGATATCGGTCGACATCACGTTCATATAACTGGATACCGCGAGCATATTGCTCCCGATGAGTTTTTGCTGACCCGCATGGGGACTCGAGAGTACTTCTGCAATCGATATGGTATCTGAGGAAGGATTGACTCCAATATTCTTGATGAGGATTTTCTTCTGTCCTATAGAGAGGCTCATAGCGGTCGCAATGTTTCCCATATAGGTGATATCTGTTTGTTGGAATGAGAGATCGTTCGCACCGGCATTGGTCTTGAGTCAAAGCATCGGCCCAATATATCACCATGAAAGATGGAGAACCAATGTGAAGAATAGTGTCAGGATGAGTGTGTTTTTGATGAAGCTCTTGACTTCGCTCGTGAAAACCATAGTTTAGAAGTAATCTTTTTTATATTCTATCGTTTATATTACTTTTTAGCAAATAAAATGCGTTATTTTACACTTTTTCTCATCTTTTTCTTCTCTATTATTCAATATATTCAGATATCTGCTACGAGTATTGATATTATTTCTCGAAAAGAGTGGTGAGCGGATGAGACGCTCAGATATGCGGATAGTCCAGAGTGGAAGAATATATACTCTTCCTGGCTTCAGTATATACAATCCCAAAAAACACAAACACAACTTGATGCTCTCAAATCAGCAGATATGCGATTAGATTTTATCGAGAAAACTTTTGGACTTGCCTGACAGATTACGAGTATCAGATATACCGAGAATGGGCATCCACTCGTGAATCCCATCGAAAAAGTAAAACAAATATCTCGTATTGTTATCCACCATGAAGGAATGAATCTTGATAGAGACGAAACGGATGAAGTCATCATTCGTCGTATATATAAGTCTCATACACTCTCGAAACAATGGTGAGATATTGCCTATAATTATATTATCGGACAGCGAGGAGAAATCTACGAAGGAAAGGCTGGAGGTGACTATGTTGTTGGAATCCACGCACTCTATAATAATAGGGGAACTGTTGGAGTAGTTATCCTTGGGGATTATACAAAAAATCATCTCAATAAAGATCAGATTGCTGGACTTGAGAAGTTGATCCCATTTTTAGCTCAAAAATACGGCATCACTCTCTGAGCAAATGTGGATGGAGTCGAATGCGTGAACTCAGCATGTGATACCCTCAAAAAAATTACTACAAAATCACTCATTGGACATCGGGATGTCCGTGCAACGGATTGTCCAGGAGAGAATGTATACCCTTTCATCGAAAAATGGATTGCGCAATTTGATACCGTATATGCACCCGTATACAATCCTGAAAGTACCTCTATCGAGCCTACACCATCGAGCCTCGTGATGAATCTCACCTTGAAGTCCACTCCAGTTGCACCTGTAGTAAATACGATGCTCCCACTTATGAAACCCCCTCTATTGATGGTACATATTCCAAAACCCATAGTCTATACGGGACCAAAATTCCGAGTCAAGCTCTCGTACCCTGATCAAAAGAGGGTAGTACTTGCGACAGCTGATGGCAAAATTCCAAAAGTGATGCTCGATAAACAAATAATACATATGCAAGTTTCTCAAAAACTGAGTATCGAAGTTGCTGGGAATACTAGGATAGTGCTTCGAGTGTGAGAACAGTATTTTACCTGATCTATACTCAGATTTACCCATAGCGTGGTTCGTGTTGATTCGTGGAATCGAGTACCTGATTGGGATAAGAGTGCTAAATACAATGATAATGTCTTCCGCGATACTATCAGAGTACAGAGCCAAGATGGAAAACTCATCCTCATCAATGATCTTCCAGTGGAGTGGTATCTCAAGTGACTCTGAGAAGTGTCCAATGGTGATCTCGCGGAGAAGGTCAAGGTAATCATAGTAGCCGCCAGATCCTATGCTCGCTACTATATGGACGTAAAAAATAGAAAATTTGCAACCAACTTCTATGACGGCTCTGATAATCCTGATGAATTCCAGAAGTATCTGGGCTATGGATATGAGAGTAGATCACCCAATGTGGCTAGGATGGTCGATGTCACTCGTGGACAAGTCATCACCTATTCAGGCGCGCTTATCAAAGCATGGTATCACTCATCTTCGGATGGCCGTACGCTCTCAGCACTGGAATATTGCCAGAAAAATGGATCTACAAAATGCACTGATATAGCGTATTTGCAATCCGTTAGTGATCCAGGTTCTGTCGGGCATACGAGATCTGGGCATGGGGTCGGAATCTCATGAGTCGGTGCTACTTATTGGGCCTCATCCGGATGGGATTATAAAAAAATCATACAATACTACCTGAAGTGAGTTGAAATCCAGAAAAAATAGACTATACTCATCCCATATATCTGAAAAACTTCGAATTTCTTTGTCACGAATCCATATTTCTTGTTCACTTAGCCTCATGTAAGTTTATGTCAAAATATGTTTTCTTCCTTGAACTTCTTGTTTTTGAGAAATCTTGGATATTGTAGGAATTTTTAATATAAATTATATGTATCTTTCTGACTCTGATATCCGTCGAGCGATTGAATCAGGCACTATTATGATCACTGATTTTGACGCAACTCGATTGCAACCCGCCAGTTATGATATCCGACTGGGAAACAAGTTCTTGATCGTCAAGGATCATTCGGTCGTCAATATTGATCCTGTGAACCATATCCTTCCAGAATATGAAGAGCTCATTGTTACTGCAGAAAAGTGACTCATTCTGCGTCCCGGAGTTACGGTACTCGGAACGAGTATAGAAAAATTTGGATCTGAAAAATACCTGATTCAACTCTCAGGGAAGTCATCACTCGCACGTATTGGACTCATCGTACACAATACCGCAGGTCTCATCAATCCTGGACACTATCTCAATATCACCTTCGAACTGGCGAATATGAACTCTGTTCCGATCATCCTTCGTCCGGGTATGGATATCGCGCAACTTCTCTTTGCTGAGATGTCATCCCCACCAGATCAGGATTACAAAAAAGTAGGAAGATATGGTGAAGGCGCGGATAATATGGTGGGGTACATTAGAAAAGACTAACTGTATACTGTCTGAGCTTCTATTATTCCTTTGATTTGTGCTACTATTGCCACTTCTCATGGAAAAGTGTTTGTAAAAAGTTTACTTGATCCACTCAGTAGTCTCGCTGGATCAAGTGCAATGATGCTACCAGCATGAGCATCAAGTTTGCCAGCGATTTCTCTTCTCTGTTCCTCATCAAGGGGCATACGTACTATCAAAGTTGCCTCTGGATTTGCAATAAGCCATTTGACCGCATCTGTTGTAGAACCTAATACTTGATCTACTCATGATAATCACTTGGTAAGTTCCACCAGTACACGCAGATTGCTATCCTCTACTAACACTCAATATGTCATAAAAATTAAATAAAAATAAAAGTCAACCGTATCTTATTTTATTTATTCCATAAGTCAACTTTTTATATATAATCGCCGTGTATTTTTTTACCCTATTTTTTTCTATGCAAGTTCAGATCCAAAATAGTTCTGGAAAGGTTCTCGAGTATCAGACTCCTGGAGCTTGTGCTTTTGATTTTGAAGCCGACGAAGATGTCGTATTTGTACCCGGAGAATGGAAGCTCGTAGAAACGGGTACGGTGATAGCCACACCAGTTGGCTATTGTCTTATCGTTGCACCAAGATCCAGTATATTCAAGAATTATGGTCTCATGCAGGTTAATAGTATAGGTATCATAGACCAGGACTACTCTGGAGAGAGCGATACCATCAAGTTTCCATACATCAATATGAGAAAGGAGGTAGTGACTATCAAAAAGTGAGCACGTATCGGACAGGGAATGTTCGTCAAAATAGAAAAACCAGAATTTCAACTAGTAGATACAATGTCGAGTGGAGATCGAGGCGGTTTCGGTACCACTGGCGTATAATCTAACCCACATAATCATGTATATCACGGCTGTTCTGGCTATGGATTCTACGCTCCTCATTGGAGCTTCTGGAAAACTTCCTTGGCATATTCCCGAGGACCTCAAACGATTTCAACAATTCACCAAGTGACATACCGTTGTCATGGGAAAAAATACCTATTTTTCGATTCCAGAGAGCCATCGCCCCCTTCCGAATCGCAGGAATATTGTACTTACACAAGAGCCAATTGCGGGAGTAGAAACCTATTCGAGTATCGATCAGTTTCTCGCGGCTATGGAAATAGAACAAAATCCAGAATGTTGTGTGATCGGATGAGCCAAGATCTATGATCAGTTTTTTGCACTCGGACTCATTGATACTGTAGAATTGACCCTTATCGATGTACCCCATGAAGGCGATGTCCGTGTTCAAGAGTTTCGTTCGAATTTCCATGAGGTCTCACTCCTCGATTTTCCTGGATGAAAGTTCATCACGCTCAAAAAAAATTCTTAATTGTATAGCTATGCACCAAGAACAACAATACCTGGATCTGCTCGAGAAAATTCTTGATACAGGCGTAGATCGTATGGATCGCACTGGTGTGGGGACTCGTTCTATTTTTGGTCATCAGATCCGCTTTGATCTCTCAGAAGGATTCCCACTCCTTACGACTAAAAAAGTATTTATCAGAGGAATTATCCATGAGCTTCTCTGGTTTATCTCTGGTGAGACCAATATCCGACCATTGGTTCTCAGTGACGTCAAGATCTGGAATGAGTGGGCATTTGCTAAATACCTGAAAAAAACAGGTAAGGACACTACACTTCCCAGATATTCACCCGAATGGGATGCAGAACTTATTGCCTTCATAGAGAAAATCAAAAATGATGCAGCATTCGCGCTCGTTTGGGGAGACCTTGGCCCTGTCTATGGCAAACAGTGGCGAGCTTGGGAAACCAAAAATGGGAATGTGATCGATCAGATCCAGAATGTTCTCTCTACCCTCATGAATGATCCCTATTCTCGTCGCAACCTGATCTCAGGATGGAATGTCGGGGAGATCGATGAGCTTATCAAGGATAAGGACACAGCACCGCCACCATGTCATACCCTCTTTCAGTTTTATGTGGCTGATGGTAAGCTCTCCTGTCAGCTCTACCAGCGTTCTGCTGATGTGTTTCTCGGAGTTCCCTTCAATATCGCCTCGTACGCACTCCTCACGATGATGATCGCTCAGGTAAGTGGGCTCCAGCTCGGAGAATTCGTGCATACCTTTGGCGATGTGCATATCTATCATAATCATTATGATCAAGTTCGCGAACAACTCACGCATACGCCCCGTCCATTTCCAACGATGCGAATCAATCCAGCGGTGACTGATCTGTTTGCATTCCAATATGCAGACTTCACTCTGGAATGATATGACTCGTATCCAGCCATCAAGGCGCCAATAGCCGTATAAGAATCTCTGAAAAACTACGAATTTCATCGTTATAAAAATTTATTTCTCAGTTACTTCCAAATTAGGAAACTCCTTTCGAAAAAATTTTTCTGCCTCGAACTTCTTGTTTTTGAGAAATTCATCCTATTCAATAGGATTATCTCATCACTCTTCACATGTATATCGTTTTCGAAGGCATCGTCGGATCTGGGAAGTCTACTCAATCCAAGAAATTGGTAGAATTTTTGCGTCAAAAGTATCCAGAAAGAGCAGTGATCCATATTCGTGAGCCTGGATCAACTCCGATTGCAGAAGATATCCGTCATCTCTGTCAGGGTAAGGAGTGGGAAAACGAACAGATGCATCCACTCACCAATGCGTATCTCTATGCTGCAGCGAGAGCACAGACACTTCATACGATCGTAAGGCCAGCACTGGATGCTGGTAGTATAGTTGTTTCAGATAGGTCATTTCTCTCATCTTGTGCGTATCAGGGTGAGGCTCAGGGACTCGGTATTGATGTGATATTATCAGTCAATCAAGATGCAATACGAGGGATATTGCCAGATATCGTGTTCTATATGGATATCGATGTGGAGACGGCACTCTCTCGGACATTTGATGCT
>JAYSPL010000054.1:0-33415 GCA_043722085.1 Candidatus Altimarinota bacterium
TGAGCGGCTTGGATGAATTTATCCCGTTGTTCCATCAGAAGTTCGAGTTTCTTTTTACCGATCGCTCGACGTAGGATATCAGCTTCACCCAGAGAAAAACCCGCAAATGCTTGTACGAGTTGCATAATTTGTTCTTGATAGACCGCAATTCCATAGGTGGGTTTCAAAATCGCTTCGAGAGAGAGATGAGGATATTCGACGATTTTACGTCCAAATTTACGATCGATAAATTCTGGGATATAGGCAAGTGGACCGGGACGATAGAGGGATACCATCGCGATAAGATCCTCAAAACTAGAGGGCTTCAATTCCTTAAGATAGCGCCTCATCCCATCTGATTCAAACTGAAATACTCAGGTCATATCTCCTTCACCAAACAGAGCAAGTACCTTTTGGTCTTCAAAATCGATTTTGAGAAGGTCTATCTTGATCGCGTGTTCTTCCTCCACAATCCGTACAGCACGGTCCAGGATCGCGAGATTCCTGAGACCGAGAAAATCCATCTTGAGGAGTCCGAGTGCTTCCAATGGTCCTGCTGAAAACTGCGTCACGGTAGCCGTGAGATCCTTGGGAGGTGGCTGGAGTGGACAAAAATTGGTCATGGGCTCTGGTGCAATGATGACCGCACAGGCATGGACTCCGAGCTGACGAACGGTTCCCTCGAGTCGGATTGCGGCATCGATCACCTTCGTATATATTCCCCCTTCATCGTATACTTTTTTGAATTCATTGGACTCCTCGAGGGCTTGTTTGAGAGTGATTCCTGGACGAGCTGGTATGAGCTTCGCAAAGATATTCATATCCTCAAATGGGATCCCAAGGGCACGCCCGGCATCTTTGACCGCGGCACGAGCCGCAAGCGTACCAAATGTACACACTTGCGTAACTCGATCTGCTCCATATTTTTGTCTGACGTAGACCAGCACCTTATCGCGACCTTCATCAGAAAAATCCACATCAATATCGGGCATCGATACACGAGCCGGATTGAGAAATCGCTCAAAAAGAAGTCCGTATCGAAGTGGATCAATATCGGTTATTCCCGAAAGGTATGCAAGGATCGCTCATGCAGCTGACCCACGACCAGGTCATACTGGAACTCCATTGGTTTTACCATATCGGATAAAATCCGCTACAATACAAAAGTATCCATTGAACCCCATAAGTTCTACTACCGCGAGCTCATATTCGAGTCGACGAATAATATTTTTCTTTTCCTCTGACCAACTCTGAATGAGCTCTATTTTATCGACTGAATAATAAGACTCGGCAAGTGTATAGAGCTCCTCTACCGATCTATCTGATATTTTTTTCTCTGATTTTATTATTGCAATTTTATGCAATAATATGTCTTGTTCATATGCAGAGATAGCAAACTCATAACGCGTATTGAGTCATTCGATACAGAGAGTTCTCAATAGCCACTCCTCAGATGGAAGTGTTTGAAACTGTATCACTCAGGTATTTTGATTTGCTGTATAGGCAACATAGGTTCTGTATTGTTCTGACTCAGTATCTGAAAGAGGGAAAGTAGGAATCTTATACCCGCCATGCTCGATACGCAGATCGATCATCTTCGTTATCTTGAGTGCATTTTCATAAGCCTTTGGGGCGTGCACGAATAACTCTTCCATTTCTCGATCTGACCTCACGCTATAGTCCCCATTCATGAGAGTCGATCGGTCTGGATCATCGAGCGCCCGTCCTGAGGCTACCGCCGACATCATATCCTGAACTCCAGCATCATCGGAAGTGAGATAATAGCTATTATTGGTTGCCACGTATTCATAGGAATGGATTTTCGAGAGACGCAGCATCGTCTCATTGATACTCGCTTGCATAGGACGATCCGGGTGCTCCTGGAGTTCGAGGTAGTAGCGATCGCGCCCAAAGAGTGTCTGATAGTATTCGATACGTTCACAGATATAGGCGTCTCATTTTCCAGTGATGATATGCTGAGATATCTCTCCATACATCGATCCAGAGAGCGCGATGATATCAGACTTATATTCCTCAAGAAGTTCAAAATCGATACGAGGCCGACCGTTGTAGTAGCCTTCCATTTGGGATCTTGTTACGAGATTGATGAGGTTTTTGTATCAGTCATAATTCGAAGCAAGGAGCACTATCTCATAGAGTTCATTATCTTTATCGCGGTTGGCGCGTCATTTTTTAGAAATCTGAAATTCTACTCCAATAATTGGCTGAATCCCCTCTGCCATACAGGCTTCATAAAATTCAAATGCCCCATACATATTTCACGCATCGGTAATCGCTATAGCCGATTGGCCAAGTAACTTTGCGCGCTTGGCAAGACCTTCTGGATCACCAAGCGCCTGTTGAAATGTATAGTGTGTATGGGTATGGAGATGGACGAAGGACATGGCCGAAGTATATGAAAAATGGATAGAATTTCAAAAGATAGTCAAAATTTGCTTTTTTACGCTCGTCCTGCTATCATAGTTTCATATTCTTAATTTCTTCTCATATGTCAATGTTTGATAATCTCCTCACAAGAGTGCAACCTCCCCCAGTAGTATCCAGTCCTGTCAGTTCTACTGCTGCAGTTGGGGGAACTGGATATGTACCACAACAAGATCCACTCATGAGTACTGACTATGATAATTCTATAACGATGAGTAGTTCAACTCCTATTATCACGAGTCGTGATATAGTAGAGTCACCAGTACCAATACAAACTGAGGCCCAAATATGAGCGCCGACACCGGTTCCAAAAATAGTAATCACCGATTCCTCATCTCTTGCGCCAATAGAAATGGCGAATGAAGTTGTGATCACGAGTATCGATACTCTACCTCTTATACCAGAGGTAACGCCAACAGATACTATTTCGAATGACATCGTCGCTTCTGAATCAGATATATCTTTTCCATTGTTTGATATGATAGCCGACCCTACTCCAGCAGCTATAGTCATGAATGAGATTACTATAAATGAACCAAAATCAATACCAGAAAATACCCATTGACCAATATTTCGAGATACTGCAGAGTATATCGATCATGCTATTATCGAAGTTGGTAGACTTATGGTCGCACTTGATGCCGCGAATGATGCTAAACTCGTAGAACGAGATGAGTACAAAACACAGAAAGAACAGTTTGCAGAACTCGAGCAAAGCGCAGAATCAGAACACCAGAAGATGCTCATTGAACGAGCTCATGCGAAAAAGATGGAAACCTATCTCAAGCATGAAAGAGAAAAGACAACATGAGCCGAAAATGATGATAGATTCGCCATTGCCGCATAATAAAAAATTCCCGAAATTTCGGGAATTTTTTATTAATGAAAGAATCTAATACGATCAGCACTTGGATGCGTACGGAGCTTCTCAAGTGTTTTTGCCTCAATCTGGCGAACTCGTTCACGAGTCACACCAAATTCACGACCTACCTCTTCGAGCGTATGCATATCACCCCCATCGAGACCAAATCGCATCACCACAATTTTCTTTTCACGAGGAGTGAGAAAGTCAAGCATCTCATATAGGTTCTCTTTGAGAATAGCGAGATTGGTGGCTTTTTCGGGCGTTAGATACTTATCATCTTCCACAAAGTCACCGAGTGTCGTATCTTCTTCTCCACCTACTGGAGAATCCAGAGACAGGATATCTTGTGAGATTCGCATGATCTGACGGACCTTGCGTACGTCCATGCCTAGTTCGAGTGAGAGCTCTTCCATAAGTGGCTCACGAGCAAGTTCCTGAGTCAGACGACGGTACGTATGATTGAATTTATTGATCGTCTCCACCATATGAACCGGAACACGGATAGTACGAGCCTGATCAGCAATGGCGCGAGTGACTCACTGACGAATCCACCAGGTGGCATAGGTCGAGAACTTGAATCCTCGATCAGGATCAAACTTATCCACCGCACGAAAAAGTCCCACATTTCCTTCTTGTACAAGATCCAAGAGACCAAGTCCGCGACCCATATACTTCTTGGCAATAGAGACTACCAGACGAAGATTGGCTTCAGCAAGTCGTTTGCGAGCCTCCTGATCACCTTGCTGGATAAGATGCCCGAGTCTGACCTCTTCATGCGCATCAATGAGAGAAAATCGACCAATCTCATTGAGATACATTCGAATGGAATCGTCTGAAATCTCTGAGAGATCAATCTCATCTTTTTTCTTTCAAGCATCCTTAAATACATCTTCTTGATCAAGCGAATCCACGAGTTCAATTTTGAGTTTGGCAAGACGAGAGAATACCTCATCCATGACTTCAATATCATCTCCTGGTGGAAGCGCCGAGATGACTTCATCATAGACGAGTTTTCCTTCTGCTTTCCCTTTTTTTATAAGGAGCTGGAGATCATCACTGAGTCCATCCAAAAACTCTTGAGGAACCGTGACGTCGATAAATTTTTTGAGTGTTTTTTGGCGACGTTTATCCGTAAAAAAGTCCTTCGGTGTCTTGTAGGAGTCCTTCTTTTTTGTGTCGTCGTCACCGGAATCGTCGTCATCATCACCGGAATCGTCGTCACCGGAATCGTCATCATCATCAAAGTCATCGTCAAAATCACGAGTAGTAATAGAATCCTCAAAGTCATCATCGTCATCATTCGACTTTTCTCGTTTTTGAGAAAAATCTTTTATTTTTTCTTCTTTTACTGAGGATAGTACCTTCGTATCCCGTGAAGTAAGACTATCGAGGCTAATAGAAGTAAGATCTATCAAGGAGAGATCTATCTCTTCGATCTGTGATTCATCATTTGTTTTTTTTACTTTGGTCATGGGAAAATGTTAGGATTATCTTCTCAGTCCGAGTTGTTTCTCTTTCTGACTGAGGGTCGTATAGATCTGGAGATACTCAGAACTATTTGGGTCAATATGTTCGAGTTTCTTTTGTTTTTCCAGAGAAAAAAGCTGGGAGTGCAATCAACGTAAGAGATCCCGAAACCCTCGTTCAATGAGTTCAGGATTGGCGTCAATGTGGTCTGATTCAAGATGGAGATCAATGATACGGAGCATCTCAATATCATCACTCTCGAGTGTAGCGAGGAGAGTACGCGAGAGGAGTGCAGTATCTGTCTCATTCGTCAAATCGCCTACAGTATACAGAAAATTATCAGAAAACAAGTCTAAAAATTGATACCGGTAAATATAGCCCGCTATCGTATCCGCGAGGGACGGTGCATATTTTTTGAGAGTTGTACTATCTGTTGATTCATTTTCTTTTTTTACCTCAATTCGCTGCTTTTTGCTGACTTCTTGGCGAATTTTTTTGTATTCGATATAGAGTGCCTCCATGCCCACAAAGAGTTGTTTGGATATTTCCTGAAGATAAAAATCCACCTCAAGCTGGCTCCCAAGGCGAATAATAATCTCAAGACACTTTTCGATTAATTTTTTTTTGCCGATCATCGTCGTCATATCATATTCTCGACCTCACTCCTGCAGATAAAAATCAATGACAGAGAGTGAGCTCGAGCGAAGTGCAAGAAAATCACCTCCTCACTTAATATAATCATCTGGATCTTTCCCACTGGGAATATGGATGATACGAATCTCAATGTCCTCATTGAGAAGATTCTCAATAGAGGAGAAGGTAGCCTTCATCCCAGCATTATCACTATCGAGCGCAAGGTATATCGTAGTTGAGAACCGTTTGAGTATTCGAATATGTTCTTTGGTGAGAGCAGTTCCACTGATCCCAACCGCATTATCGATACCCGCTTGATGGAGAGCAATCGTATCCATCTGTCATTCCACGATGAACGCTGCTCCTGTTTTTGATATCGATTGTTTTGCGAGGTGGAGTCCATAGAGAATCGAGCTCTTATCAAAAATATGGGAAGCCGGTGAATTGAGATACTTCGGGAGTGCATCCGTGAGAACCCGACCCGTGAATGCAACGGTGTGTCACATGGTATTGGCTATCGGGAATGTTATCCGACCAAAAAACTTATCACGAGTTTCGGAAACAAAGAGTCAAGATTCGATAATAAAAGCCGTATCAAATCCAGAATTTTTCAGTGAAAATAAGAGATCACGAGGGGATGGAGAATATCCAAGCTGGAATTTTCGAATGGTCTCCAGAGAAATCTTTCGATCAGTCAGATAGGCCAGGGCAGATGCATTTTCTGGAAGAAAAATGGCCTGATGATACCACTCTGTTGCTTCCTTATAGAGTTTGTAGAGATCCTTACCTCGTTCACTCTGTGCCACGGAAAACTGTGTTTTCATCTCGATCCCTGCCTCTTTGGCCAGGATCGTAATCGCTTCACGAAAGTCAATTTTCTCAATTTCCATCAGAAAATTGATAGGCCCACCACCCTTACCGCAAGAGAAACAATGGGCAATATTTTTGGTAGGAGATATGACGAATGATGGGCTTTTTTCGTTATGAAATGGACAGAGTCACTTATAGTTGACTCCTGCTTTTTTGGTAGATACATACCGGTTTACAATATCAAGTATCTGGATGCGAGATTCGATATCTTGTGCGAGTGCCATATTATTTTTTGATCACAAATTCAATATTATCGATATTTCCAGAAACGGATCGATTCCAGAATGGATACGAACTGATCGTTACCTCCTTGACGTGACCCGTATTGAGGAGTCTCGTGATGGCTTCTGATTTGAGCAGTCCTGCAATGGTCACCTTCAGGTAATGGGTCAACTGATTTTTTGGATCTTCAAAGTCATGCGCAATACTCGTATTCATCTCCATCGTCGCCTTAATCGTAGAATCATCAGGAGATCTTGATATAATCGAACTAATGCGAAGTGTATCCGTAAGTATGGCGACTTCGCGATCCGTTCCACTGAGAAGTCCGTCATGAAATATATCCGTAAGGTAGGCGACAGTCGCCTTTTTATCATAGGCAAGTGCTGTCACGGTGACCAATCCTTTCATTTCGATCTCTTCCGCAAAATCACCATACTTTTGTCCAGATACTATCTCGAATGTTTCACCCGTGAACGCGACCGCATCGCCGGAAAAGAGAACAAAGTCATCACTTGAGGTTTCTTTTGTATCATCAAGATTCTTTTGGAGTGCATTACGAGCGATTCGATGCAACTGCTCCTTGAGGATTCAAGTAATTTTTTTTATCTCTTCATCAGCAACGATATGGATACGGGGATGCTCTCCTCCCACAAAATCGTTCTTTGATTTTGCGTAGATTTTATCTCGATTGAATTTGAGTCCTGGGATCGTAAAATCAACTCCCGATGCAATATTTCATTTTTCTCAAATAGTTCTACCAGCATCATCTCGAACCGAGGCAATCACATTCGCATCAATCGATCCCATTTCTGTGATTCCATTGATCGAACGAGACGGTGGCACATTGATCCAGTTTACGGAGCGAAACACAATTCCATCAAGGGTAATAAACCTTGTCTGTGGCTTGAGTGCCTGGGCAGTTGGGAGCTCATTAAAGATAGTGATCGTTCCCCTCGCGTTCGTCGTAGAATTGGGATCCACCGTCTCCAATTGAAACTTCATAGAATGCGTTATGGGAATTCTTATTTTTTTGAGAGAGAGTGTATTTTTGGAAGAGAGAAGTGATCCTGATGTGGTAGTATAGACGATATTCGTACTGATCGGGCGAATTGATATCTGTGGAGTGATAGTGATGATCGTTTTTGATACTGCAAAATGAAAAATAAACAGAAGGAGCGTCATGGACATAATGAGTCCGACAATAATAAGTGCAAAATGAGATCCGCTTTTTTTGATATGAATAATTCTCTTATTCGCCTTTGTTTTTTCAAATATAAGAAACCACAGGTACTGGATTCCTCGTTTGATCTCATAACGAAGGTATTCAAGCATCGACATATTATGGGTTGTCAGATTCTTATCACCATACTGACGATCAAATTCTGCCTGTGTTCCAGTCATTTCCATCTGAATTCAGAGTGACCTAGCGATCACTGCGGAGGCCTTATCTGAGAGAATCACACGGTATGTATCACTCGGCAAACGACGAGTGAGTACCAAGAAAAAATCCCGAGAAAGCGGAAAATTGGCGGCCGATAAATCAATAATCATACACTCATGATTGTCCTTATATTCTCGGGCAATTTCCTTGAGCGCCATCATCTGAGTCATATCACGAGTAATGTAGAGTACTTTCTTATTCATATTGATAGAGAACATAACGAAGTATTCGAACGAGTGGATCTTTTTTAACGAGAAGGAGCTCCTTTGCCATCAGGGAGAGACCATACACTACACACTGATCATGTTCTATTTTCGGATGAAGTGCTTCATACAGGTGTTTTTTTTTGATCTCATACCCAAATTCTTCCTCAAGAGAATGAGCAAATTCCCGATAGATAACACTGTTTTCAAAAATATTTCCATGAAGAAAAAGGTACTTAAATTGTAGACTCATCCCTTCACTTTGAAGGTATCCGAAGATAGCATCACGAATATAGGAGAGAAACTCGTCCAAACACTCACGATACATTCCAGATTGAAACTCAGAGTGAGCGCAGATGATATTTTCAATCTGAAGGAGGGAATACTCGGGATGATGCAGAGCAATCAATTCCATAAGCATCTCTGTACCATAGGAGAAGGTTTCAAATCCCAATATTTCATTCTTACGGAGCACGGTCACCGTCGTATGTCCGTAGCCAATATCAACGAGAAGGGTATTGTCAGCAATGACTTCCAGGGCTTCGATCAGTTTTGGAAGGATGAGTGGCTCTGGAATAAGCGATATAATACGTTTATTCAAGCGCGAAGCAATGGACCTCATAATATTGAATTCACTTGATGGAACGAATACATTGAGTACCGTGAGCCGGATACGTCAGCCAGAAAAACCAATCGGACTCGATACACTACGCCCATCAATTTGAATTGAGATAATAGTAGATGAGATTAATTTGAGATCATCACTGATGACCCCAAATTGTGTTTGACTTTTTATTCGAGCCCGTTCATACGAAGTTTTCTCAATACGTTTGATCATCGTATCAATTTCCTGCATCGTGAGAACGCTCTCTCGATCATCCCTATTATACTGTGTAGTAACGAGATCTGATATAAACGCATGAGATGGAAAACTCATGATGATATCCTCAGGAATATCATCATGAAGATCTCATGCCTGCAGTATCGCTTGTTCGATAATAGAAGCAATACCACTGATATCAAGTACGACTCCTTGCGCGAAATTCTTACGACTCTGTCGTACACTAGAAAATCCTGTACACGATAAGGCTCATTCGGAAACGTTGTAGATTCCGACTCTCGCGCGGTAGAGACCAAGATCAATAGCGATAAAACGATGATAATCGTGGATATGAGTCAGACGAAACGACATGAAAAGAAAGAGGGTGGGAATATACGAGGTAATCATATGGAAATCTCGGAAAAATCAACTAAAAATAACACCGAGAAAAAGAATGATACAATATAAAACGCTCAGTAGAAACTCCCACGAATACCAATTGATTTCGAGACGTAGAAAAAACTCAATACATATTTGCATAAATACAAAATATATGGCATGATAACTGCATATATGAAGACATCCGGCCTTATGACATCGCGAAAAAATAGTTTCATTAGTATTGTTACTTGGATACTGATGAGTATCTCCACGACGATCTTGTACCGCTATATTCAAAATACGGCACACTGGAGCCCATCGGATCTCAACTTTATTGATACTATTTATAGATTTACCCAGATACTGATCCTCATAATTTTTGCAGTACACACGATTAGTGCGCTCTTTCGTGAGATCGAACACTCATTTTTGGTTGATGGAACAATTATCAGACGATTTCTTCCGTTGATCAAGGTTATTACGATATCCGTGATATGGATTACTGGTAGTTTTTATATACTCGATAGTCTCCACGTCAATACGAGCAGTATCCTTACCGGTGCGGGAATCGGATGAGTACTCCTCGCTATCGCGAGTCGTGATATTATCACCAATTTATTCGGTAGCCTTTCGATCCTTCTCTCTCGAACCTTTGAGATCGGTGAGATTATTCGTGTCCAACTCAAGTCAAGCGTTGCCTATGAGTGACTCGTTGAGGAGATTACCCTCAATTATACGAAGATGACCCGATTAACGGGAGAAGTAGTATTTATCCCAAACCGATTGATCTATACCGAAACTCTCGAAAATATATCCAGGCGCCGTTTTTTTGACTATACATATCGTATCCCATTTCGCAAGCAATCAAATACTGATGATATCAGAACTCGTATGCGTATCATTGAAGGGAAGATTGCGAGTTATGATCCTATTGAAGTTCTCTATGAGACGGAGATCCCAAATGCGGTTGATTTGGTCTACAAGATTACCATTATGCTTCCAGAAGCAAACGAAACATTCGATGCTGAGATGAGGCACTTCCTTATGGGACATATATTTATAGAGCCAGAAAAGGAGCATATAGAGACAGCAAGGATCTGAACAATCTCTGATTTGCAAAAATAAAAATCCTCCTATAATCACTAGGATTTTTTGTAACGTATTCCCACTTTTCATGTCCAATCTTATCTTTATTCTCACAAGTTTGATTATTACGGCAATTATTACGATACTGCTTATGCCATCGGGGATACGACTTTTTACAAGACTCTGACTGGGGAAAAATATACGAAGCGAATGACTCATTGGAAAAGCACTTGAATTTTCAGAACTCCATGCGAAAAAAAAAGGAACGCCAACCATGTGAGGTGTGATAATAATTGCGATCATTCTATGAGTCGTGCTTGTTTCGGTGCTGATACAGTACTATGGACATGGGCTCTCGGAAATATTTGGGGTCAGTTTTCGATACAGTCTCTGGAACAGACGAGAAACCTATATTGTGATATTTACGCTCGTCAGCGTTGGAATAATTGGTATGGTAGATGATTACCTCAATATCAGAGAGATTGGAAGAACCAAGTGACTCTCCGTAAAAGTAAAAATGTGACTCCTCATCCTATTTGCATTTGTATGAGCCTATTGGTTTTATGATAAACTCAGCTACAGTGGTATGAATCTTCCATTCTACGGGCACGTTGAGCTTGGGATTCTCTATATACCACTCTTTATCCTTATCCTTATCGCAACTGCTAATAGTGTCAATATCACTGATGGTCTGGATGGACTCGCTGGTGGACTGTTACTGTTTCAGTTTCTCGCCTATGGAGCCATTACATATCTCCAGGGAATGTTTATCTTATCGGCTTTTTGTATGATTATCGTGGGAGTCCTTATGTGATTTTTATGGTACAACATTCATCCGGCTAAGATATTTATGGGTGATACCGGTTCACTTGCCCTCGGGGCCACACTGGCTGTCATCGCCATGATGACTGATACACTCCTCGCATTTGTTGTGATGAGTAGTATATTTATAGGAGAGACCCTCTCTGTGATTATCCAAATAGCAAGTAAAAAGTTCCGTAATGGAAAAAAAATATTTCGAATTGCTCCGTTCCACCATCATCTTGAGGCTATTGGGTGGGAAGAAGAGACGATCGTGATGCGTCTTTGGCTTATAGGAATGGTGTTGACCATAGCGGGTACCATTATCGCACTTATTGGTAAGATATAAGTTTTACCGTTGATATAGAAGCGTTGCCTTATATACAGGCCTTTTCTCTAGGAAGAGAGATCTCATTACGACTTTCTATCTTGTATCATTTTTGTATTCAGTCGTATATCTATTTTTCCGCATCCCAGAGCCATTTCCGCATCTAGAAGGGAAGAGGCGTATACCATCGATATCCCTTTGTTAGACAGGAAAAAAAACTCTTGACAAGTGAAATCGCCCATAAAAAAAATAAAAAAATTGCATTTCTATTGCCTCTGCCTATAATCGTATCTGTCCTTTATTTCTTAATTTTTTATTACTCATGAAAAAGCAGGACTTTATCAAAGCAGTTGCAGCTAAGGCTGGTCTCAGTCAAGATGCTGTTACAAAGGCGCTCACGGCTCAGATCGAAGTAATCACAAAATCACTCAAAAAAGGTGAAGAAGTGAATGTCACTGGTTTCGGTGCATGGAAGATCTCGAATCGTGCGGCTCGTAATGGTGTCAACCCTAAAACAGGTGCAAAAATTCAGATCGCCGCTATGAAGACTCCGGTCTTTCGAGCTGGTAAAACTCTGAAGGAAGCAGTTCGCTAGTCGACATTCTTATTCATATAGATTCATAAATACCTCTTATTTGAGGTATTTTTTGATAATTTTTGCTTTTTAAAAGAAATCGATATATACTATCTCTATATTCGATAATTACATTCGACCCATGTTGTTTTATGATATTAGTCATCTGAGCTATACAGATGCAATACATCGTCTTTCAGGGGCTATAAGTGGCAATGACCATATCTCTTGTCAGATAGATTTTGACGCAGATCATAGTAGATCCAAAATTATTCGTGACTTCATAGGTATCATATTTGATGCATACTCTATTCATTATCCGTGGAAAGGTCGATTTATTCTTATTACTGATGAGCTCATTAATAATGCCATCGAGCATGGCAGTACCCACGGTGATATTGATAGTTGTATCATCGAAGCTGGTACTGATGAAAAAAACGAATTTTTCATTACCCTAGAAGTACACGATACTGGATATGGGAAAGATTCCAAAGACGCCACGCATATGAACGATATACGAAGGGATCGACTCAAGCATACGGGTAACGAGATTTATCTGAATAAACGAGGAAGAGGGCTCTTCCATATAATTGAAAAACTCGTTGACAGTCTCACTTTTTCAGTCAGTCCAAAGTGAGGACTGGCCGTAAAGATCGAAAAAAGGATACCAAAAATACTTAGCACATAGTGGATCGGTATTTTTGGTATTGATTATCTCTAAAAATAGATATCATATACGTATGATTCCATTTCACAAACTCTATAGCTGGCTATTTAAATCATTCAATATTTCCTGAGAAACAATCATCATTGATCGTCTTATTAGCGAATGATATACAGAATTTATGATTATAAAAAGATCATGGATTTTTGCAGTATTTATGCTCTGGATACCGGTTTCTATACTAGTCCTTGCAGGACTGAGTATATATATCGCCTATAGTAGTATCGAAGTTATCAATATTAGATATACTTTCATCGGAGGTAATATACTGATGGCAAGCATACTCATCATATCAACTATTAACTATATTAGACACTTTAGATCCATTCACCATGAGCCTCAGATAACAAACGATATTGCTACATTAAAAAATGAACTCACAGAATGAGATATTTATTTTCAATCATTTTTCAACTGGTCTATCACCAATCAGTGGTTTCTTGTCTGAATATTCTGTATGGAAATAGCTCTCGTACTCAACTATTGAAAACAAATTGGAGACAATTTTTGGATATTGACACTAGATACGCTTGTTATCTTGATAGAGATATGACTGCTGCGACAATATCGAAAACGCATGATGGATCTGGAGATGGATTATAATATCCTGGTACAAGGGAAGATATTTTTTGTGAACCAATCATGACTGTTATCAGTTATTCAAACAATAGATTGAGAGAAGATAAAAACAGTACAGTCTATATTTCCCAGTAAAATTGCCAGTTTTTTTAATTATGGAACTGTCCATATCCTCACGGAATGAGATAATGCAATGATCGGTACAATGAGTATGTACTACGTGACCAACCCTGATAAAACAGTCGCGCATATCCAAGATTTTATCGATGAAGATACTGCTGCAAAGGTGGATACTATAGTAAAACACAGCGAGCGAATTCCAGATATTAAGACAACTAATAATAGTAAAACTCATACTCTTGATACGAGAGAAAAAATACGAGATGTCCTCAGATAGAAAACGGATATTAAACAGTCCATTTTCCATTTTCAAATATTCGACGTTCACCGATATATACCGCTTCTAGTGCAATAAAGACGTCAATATGAAATCGTTGTATTTCATTTTTTGGCAGTTTTTTCCCATAGATTCCATGTTTTTTTCAGAGTGAGAGATGTACGCCGGTCTTTCTCTCATAAAAGTTGATATCCGAAAGGGAAGTATCTCGGGTAATTGCAGGATTGATACCCATCCCGAGCTCACGTACCATAACTTCTCATTCGAATTGGACAATCCAATCATAGAGCTTGGCAAAGGCGGGAGGGAAGTCGTTACTCGGAAGTACTCGTCCACTTTCGATAATAAGCTCAAACGGGGTACAGTGTTCCACTGAAAAATCTTCGCGTGGATATGATTCGATCAGGCATTTTCCATGAACACCCGAGAGGTCGATTGCTTCAGTAAATACTTCTCCTATAGGGAATGTTCCTCACTTATTGGTACTACTCGTATAGTCTCCCGTGTTACCGCGAATCTTCTCAAGAGGTCAATACTGCAAAAATTCGCCGTTCACAGATTGTATTCGAGTACAATCAGCTCATAGAATAAGTCATTCTATGACATTTTGTAGCCTAACGTATTCGGGAGTATGGTATATGAGCGAGCTCGAGAAAGTATCAAATTCTCACTCCAAAATATAGGCAAGATGGTTAAATTCGACAACATGAATACCAAGATGAAACAATTCGAGTCTAATGCGAAAAGTTGAAAGACGGAAATTGGTAGACTGAACCAGGATTACAATGGATCAAGCCGGAAGGGAAGTGAGTTCATTCTTGAGAATCTCAATCTGTGGATCAATCGCGACCTCATTGGGTGTGGTCTTGCAAGTAATATGATGGTCCAGTCCAACTCGCTTATTTTCATCAATATTATGTGCAGTAATAATGCGGTTTTGCTCTGTAAGGTGAGGATTGTCGGGATTGATAAGTCCACCACGATAGAGTGGCTGTGGTGGGTTTTTGAACTCACGAACCACTGATGTATCGATATCTGAGAGTACCCGTATCCAGGCATCTGATACTATTTGAGCCAATGGGGACTCCGTATCATATAAGAGATATACCGATTGATCTCGGTATTCTAGATTTTTCTTGAGGATATCAGAGCAAGATTGATCAAGCATTTGGGTATTCATGGAAGTATATTAGATAGTCGCAGTGTATAGAGAATTTTAAAAAGGCAAGAACATATAATGAGAATTATTCTCATTATATGTTCTATTACAATACCATATTATGAAAACTGGCTCGTAGGCGTGTTTTTATTGGTTTTCCGACTAAACGGGATCATCTTGTGTGATAAAAAACAAAGGAGATGCCCATATATCACTATGATTCGTCATCACTCCTGAGACTTTTTGGGAAAAATAGAGATTTGATACTTTTTATC
Organism: Candidatus Altimarinota bacterium; assembly: GCA_043722085.1. Lineage (GTDB taxonomy): Bacteria > Patescibacteriota > Gracilibacteria > BD1-5 > UBA2023 > JABFSX01. The sequence goes on from JAYSPL010000054.1 coordinate 15,250, forward strand.
TTATCCCTATTTTTTCTTTTTTCCGTCTTTTCTCATTCCATATCTTTCGTATCTGGTGCATGAGATATTTCTATCTCTACACAAAGTGTATTCTAGCAGCTACGTAAATACTCGATATGTACTTGCATTATAGTAAAATTCACTATAATCACTTCACATAAGTTACATTATGTGAAGTGATTCGTTTAGGGTATTATTTCGCCAATTCTATTTTCATAATCATACTATGTGTATGAACATCATTACAGCATTCGATAATTTTCTCATATATCTCCGTCTGCACAAGGGTCGTTCGCCGAAGACACTCGAGCAATATGCGTTCCACATCTGGAGACTGATTCGCTGGCTGGAGCCACGCTGAGCAAAGATTTTACCACAATGATTGAATCATTTTTTCTTCTTACCGAACAACTCTGGATACAGTACCGAGAAGCGTCAGGTCATACGAGATCTCATTGTCCTCTTCCCTGCCCTAATAGAATCAGTCAAAAAAGAAGATATAGACGCCTGGCGACTGGAGCTCTCTGACTCATGACTGACAGCAAAAACCGTGAACGCTCATATAATCACGATCAGGTCTTGGCTCAAATATATGAAGAAGGAACAGATTGATTGTCTCGATCCAACCACACTTGACCTCATGCGGGTACAGGATCGAGAGGTGACATTCCTCACGGGAGAAGAGATCGAAAGGTACTTCGTGGCGATCCCGAGAGAATCCATCCAGTGAAAACGAGACTACGCCATATCTGAGTGCATCTACTCGACTGGATTGCGTATATCCGAGCTCACAGCACTGAATCGTCAGGATGTGAACTTCGAGACGCTCGAATTCGCTGTACGAGGAAAATGAGGCAAGCTCCGGGTCGTCTATCTCACTCCTACGGCCCGAGACGCCATACAGGCCTATCTCGAGGCTCGTAGTGACCACTTTGCCTCCCTCTTCATCCGACATAACTACAGTGAATCCGACATCAACTCTTCCCTCCTCTCCGATGACGTGATTCGCCTCTCTCGGTTCCATATCACCAACATGGTAAAGGCATACGGACTCCAGGCAGGCATACTCAAAAATATGCACGCACACACGCTCAGGCATTCTTTTGCTACAACACTATTGACAAATGGTGCTGATATCCGTATAATCCAAGAGCTTCTGGGTCATGCCTCCATCACGACGACCCAAGTCTATACGCATGTGACCAATCCAAAACTCAAAGAAGCTCACCAGAAATATCATAAATAAAAAAATATGGCTCAACAAACCTTTGAAGAATTACTAAGAGCGTGAGGTCTATCAAATTATGATGGGCGTTATGGTAAATGACTAATTTCTTATCATAACTATAAGGGTTTTGATGTATTCGAATTATTACAAGTATATAAAAAGATTAAAAAAAATGCAAATTTAGATTTTAAAAATCTTGATGCCCAATCTGTTCCTTTATTATTTGAAAAAAGAATATATTGATCATGAAAGGCTTGAAGACTCCAAAAAAGAATATTACAAGATGCCGTTACAGTTCTTACGGGGTTAAAGAAACCCCCGATACAATCATGAGAAGAATTGACCACTAGAAATATATATAATCTTATTGCTCATTTTTTGGGAGATGAAGATGTATATTGAGACCTCAGACCCGAACAAGCAAAAAGACTCCTTTCAACAATTGAAATATGGCAAGAATGGGTAAATATGACTCTTCCATTTAAGGAAAGATTCGAGTGAGTAATGCTACAAGAAAATAAGAAATAAAGTGTACTAAGAAGCTCACCAGAAATATCATAAATAAACACCTACCATATGCCAATCCAAACTTATGGTTTAACTTGATCGTCTTCGTCAACAGACGATACTCTTAAACTCCAGCGCATCGACATAAGTATAAAAATTTTGGGAAAACATGACGAAAGATGAGAAAAAAGCATTATAAATAATGGTAACTTTTCAGATTATCATGGAATGACATCCCGCATCAATCATGCAAATATTGGCTAGTTCTATACAAATTAATAAACCCACCGTATCGGAAGAGTATTCGTGTATACTAGGTCTATACTGATCACTACTAGCACATTTACAAATAGAAATTCGAGAAAAAATTACCCAATATTTTATCGCAAGAAATGGTAGATCTAGGTAAATAACTCCATTATGACTCGTACTCGCTGCCCCTCTTGCATCTGTGGATTTGATGGTAGTACTGAACGTGAATGAGTACCATCAACACAAACTATCCAAAATATGTTATTAGTACGTTTTCTAGATTGTTTGGACAATCTGTGAATCACTCATAGTTCTCTTGACGGTACTCAGGCAATAATTCTATGAGGTAATCTTCGTGATATTTGTCAGCAAAAAAGAGCAGCCTGTATAGGGAAACTTGCTAAACATAGGATAGCTATTGCCCGTATTCTGAGTGAGCAACTAACCGAAGAAATCGGTTGTTAATTATCTCTCTTCCGTCCCAACCCTCTCAAGGACTCCACTTTTTTCACTCTCGGTAAATCTTCTCCACTGCCCTTCCACGAGATCTCCGAGCATCACATTTTCTACGCGGATACGCTTTAGTTTTTTCACGTCATACTCGACCGCCGTGACCATTCGACGAATTTGTCTATTCTTTCATTCTCGAAGGGTAATCGAAAACTTCGAGGAAGAAAGGCGAGTGATATCACAAGGCTTGGTAGTATATTTTCTTGTGATAACAGTATCTTTTCCTTCGACACGCCTCACTATCCGAGTACGCGATCCATTGTCCTTGAGCTCGATACGAACTCATTTTCTCATTCTCTCAAGTGCCTCATCATCGATCTTACCGTATACTTCTACGACGTACTCCTTCTCATGTTCGTAGCGAGGATGCATGAGATAATTCGAGAGTCGCCCATCATTGGTGAGGATGATGAGTCCAGTAGTTTCCTTATCAAGTCTTCCAATTGGAAATACTCGCTCGGGTATATTGACGATGTCCATAATTCCCTGTTCATCATCCTTTCCAGACAGACAAGTAGTGACAATATCACGGGGCTTGTTAAATACATAGTACACCAGATTCTCTTGATCACGGATAATCTGATCTGAGAACTTGACCTCATCACTACTCGGATCAATCACTTGACCAATATGAGAGACGATTCCATTCACCGTGATCAATCCTAGTTCGATATATTCTTCTGCTTTTCGACGAGAACAGATACCGGCATGGGCAAGATATTTTTGGAGTTTCATAGTTCAAATGGAGTGAGGAAAGTAAAAAGAAATTTTAGCTTTTCGAGCGGAATGCAGAACTAAGAGGCGAAGCCTCATAATCTTTACACTTTCTAATAAAATATGGATGATTGTTTTATGAGTCCGCATCATAGGCAAAAAAGCAAAAAAAGCAAAAAAACTTTTGACAGAATCAGAAGTTTTTTTACACTTATTTTTTATCTGCGATTATTTCACATAAGAATGAATACAATTGAACCAGAATGATGGAGTAGACCAAAAGAAGTTATAACGAATATAAGGGTACAGGATAATGCAGGAAATCCTTGGCCAGTTGAGCTAATACATAATGGAAAAAAATACAATATCCCTAAAAAATGAATAAGTCTCCATATCAATGGATGAGCAGTTCGTATACAGTGAATTGATATTACAAGTCAGGTACAAAAATGAGTAGAAAATATATTCCAACATGATTCATGGAAATGAAGTCTAAGAAGAATTGAGATTATAGATTCAGGTAACACCCCCCTCCCTCATCCCGAATGATCTCCAGAGTCATAGCATAGAGACTCGTATATCCCAGGTCACGGGCGAGTACACGGAGACGGTTCAATGGGCGGATATACCGTAGACGAGTGAGATTCCCGAGAACATCACGATGTAGTTGTGGAGCAAAAGAACGCAAAAAACGAACAATATTTGCTTCTTCGATGCCCATATCATGCCTACGTAGCGAAAGTGATTCGAGGAGTGCGAGTTCATATCCACATACTTGTATTTTTTCTGGAGTATCGAGCGTGATCGCATGATCCACAATCGTTCGCCAGAGATTTTTTTTGCTTGTTTTTGGTCCTGATACCAGCGTTCGAAAGTGTACTTCCCTACCATCAGTCAACTTGATTCGGAGTGACGTATCACGAGTATAGAGGATGAGAACTTCTGGGATAGAGTAGTTCTGCAGGTGGAGTTCAATCGCCTTTTCACCTCCAACTACCCCTCAGCCAGGAGCATGTACAGCAATGATTTTTTTTATAAGTGACCAGTATATCTTTCAGGCGTCAATACTTTCAGTTGGACCCTTCACGATGTAGATTCCACTCGATATCTTTACGACAATTCCCCTGCCCAACAGGATACTCATCGCATAGGAAATACGATTTTTGGATCATCCAGACCGCAACCAATATTCGATAACCTCATCCTTGGAGAGGATTTTTCACATTGAACTAGCCATCTTATTTACGAAAATGTTAGAAACTGTATTCTCAATTTTACTCATTGATACAGTATATTCAAGTTATATATTTTTGCAATATCTTACTATACATTTTTGATATAAATATTTTTATAGCTGCAATTGACTGAAGGCGTGGACCTTCAGAACTCATGAAACCATTGTCCATACTGTAGGCTCGTATTGTGTAGGATGGACGTCTTGATATATATGCCCATATCGAGCTACTTCAGTAAATAGAGGTACAAATTATTTGCAAAAATAGCTACATTACAATACAATAGGCCTACTATTTACTAATATTCCACACTATGGCCGACGCGCAAGTACAGACACAGGATCCAAAAGATCAAGCTATTGAGATCATCGCTGATATCAAATCACGTCCCTTATCCGTGATAGAAACGGCAGAAGTTGAAAAAACGTTTTCTGAAGCAAAGGACTTCCGTTCGCTCGGTGAAAAGATAACGGCACCAATCGACTCGATAATATCTGAAACCGCCGCAATCATCGACTCAGATCCAATCATGAATGTATCAGATACACTCTCGCAGATGAACAACAATGTCCAGTCAGTCTATAAGGAGATTATCAACAATGACGGCGCCGTTATGAGAATTGCAAAATCTATTCCAATTCTTGGAGGACTCATGAAGTCTCTAGATGCAAAATGGGATGAGGCGGCCTTTAATGTAAAATCACTCGAAGGAAAAATTCAGATGATATTCTCTTGATTTGATCAGGCGTATAACTCTCTCAATACAAGTGTCGATATGCAAAAAAAGTTTCTTGATGGAATAGACGCAAATCTCGGAAAGGTGGTCGCATACAAAGAATTCCTCGCTATCAAAATAGAAGAATTTCGGCAAAAGTGAATTGATAGCAAGGATGAAACCGAGAAAATGAAATATGATATGTTCGTTCGTCATGTAGAATACTTCCAATCCAATCTTGTGGTGCTGATTGGCAATCTCGATATGGCTCGAAAACGTCTTCTGATGCGTCTTGATTCTGCATCGAAGCTATCGCTCGCCATGAGTTCATCTCGACCGATTTTCAAGACGCTCCTCTCAACAGCGCTTATCGAAACGAGTAGTCAGAAGGCGATCGATGCCTCTATGGCAGCCATCAATGTCATGGGATCAACTATCGATAAAATGTCATCGGAACTCACGGATAAGGCGATTGAATCTTCACGCCGTAGTGAAGAACTCGCGTCCAAGCCAGTACTCTCTGCCTCAGTATTCGTCGAGAATGTAACCAAGCTCAAGAATCACTTCGATACTATCGAGTCATACCGAGCTCAGATCAAGATCGAGGCGGATGCACAGAAAAAGTCATTCGAAGAGGCGAGTGCACAGCTCAAGGCGATCAAAGTACTAGGCGCCAGGGATCAAGAACAATTCGCAGAAGAGCTCAACAAGTAATATATTTGCAAAGAAATCACTTAAAGGCTATGATAAAAGTATCGTAGCTTTTTGTACAATATGGAAAATATAGGACTCACAATTGTAGAAAGAAAAATTCTTGAAAAAAGGGGTTTTTATATAAAAGATGGTTTCTGAATAGAAAATCTAATAGATATATTCGTACATTTTCTATGACTATCTATGTTGTACATGGCATGATGCTGATTATTCTTTATGTCTATTGCATTTTCATTTAATCTTCTATGGATTTTATATTTTATCCTTACACCAATTTTATTTACCTGATTCACTTTTTTTAGATCCGTAGTGTACTATATTGGTATGTGAAAATTTTTTTACTCTACTGATACTGAGATCATATTTTGAAAGGCGGAAAAAGATAACTTTAATAGAGAAAAATTAGATAAATTATATAAATCATATGCGAAAGTCGCTTCGATAAAAAATATAAACTGAAACGATACGATAACAAAAATATTGAAAAATATCCTAATCGTGCTAATTTTTATAATCTGATTGATTGCTATACTGAAACTCAAGTGGTTAGTTCTTATACTGATAGTACCAATATTTGGCATCCCACTAATCATCGCAACACTCGCAAAAATATATCAATACTTCAATCCCCTCTATGCCTTCGGAAATCTCGGTGAGAAGATACAAAAACTCACACCACAGATAGCTACTCAGAGCAAGGCGATAGAGGAAAACTTTGCATCAGATATAAGCTATAGTGTACTCAGTGATGGATTCGATGGACTTGCTTCGACCTTTGCTCAGATCGTATCTCTCGTGATCCGACTGGAGAAAGTAGAAGCTCGGGCAAATAAGGGAAATCTATTTGATTCGGCTAAGTATATCGGTTCACTCAGATCAGATATCGTATGACCGCTTCGTTCTCTTCGAGGATTTTTGGAAACCAAGAGGACCGAGCTCATGTCTACACAACAAGAACTCTCACGAATACGGATTCAGGTGGGTGGGACGAGTGAGAACAGAGATCTCGCATCAGCGAGAACTGAGCCACTCATGATAGAGCTCACGGAGAATATAGAGAAATTAGATATCATGATCGAGAAGATGGGGTAGATTTTTTGTACTTTTCTTATTTTTTGTATATAATCTGGCTCATGCAATCTCCTCCTCTCTCGATTCTCATGCCAAAGATAGATGCTCTCATCGAGCAGATACAGTCTATGCGACCACTAACACAATGAGAACTCAGAGAACTCCAGAAGAGTCTCAGAGTGATGGAGGTCTACAACTCCAATGCTATCGAAGGGAATACTCTCACTCTTGGTGAAACCAAACTCATCATCGAGGATGGAATCACCATCGGTGGCAAGACGACACGTGAGATGCACGAGGCTGAGGGTCTCGCTCGTGCGATCGATGCACTCCTCGTAGGGGATCTCGAGATATCTGAGGATACGATCCTCATGTTCCATAGGCTCATCATGCAGAGCATCGATGATGAGAACGCAGGGAAATATAGGAAGATACAGGTCTATATATCAGGGGATGATCATCGTCCACCGAAGGCGAGTGAAGTCGCAGAACTCATGAAAGAACTGATAGTATGGTATCATTCCTCCCTTGATAAGGTTTCGAGTTCGCCACTTTTAGGCGACGAGTTATACCGAAGGAGGAGACTAGGAGGAGGTTTGCATCCAGTTTTCCTCTCCAGCGAGTTCCACTATCGATTTGTAAGAATTCATCCATTTGTCGATGGCAATGGGCGGACAGCGAGACTCCTGTCGAATCTGATCCTCATGAGTCATGGATATCCGATGATCATCGTACCGATCGTGAGACGGGCTGACTATATCAGCGCACTTCATTCAATTACAGGGGGTCTCGATAGATTTCAGGCATTTTATGCTGATATCGTTCATGAAAATCTGAGAGACTATATCCGGATGGTGAGCGAATAGTATATTTGCAAAGAACTGAAATAAAAGCTATGATAGAAATATCATAGCTTTTATTATCTATTCTTTCTGATCATACTGCTTTTAATATGTTGAAATACTCTTTATTCTTTCCCATGCGATCATTCTTGTTCTCTATCCTTCTCATTGTTTCCTTGTATCAGAGTGATCTAGTATCGGCGAAGATATTGAAACCAAAGCCCCCCTGTCCTACTGGGCATAACTATATCATACTCACCTCTGCGCCTCTCGGATTCGTGTGTCTATGAGATTCCTATTACTATAATATCGAATATTCTCTCATAGACTACAAGAATCGTCTAAAAAATGGGGAAGACGTTGTGATAATTCTCAGTGAGATCAGACAGAGTATGCGAGATTCTGGGACGTATACTCCAGCTGAGGGGATTGCTTTTTATCCGATTATCCTCGATCGTATCAAGGACTATGCGAGCACACTCTGCCGAACAAATAATAATAATCCAATAGTTACTATCCCAGCAACTGGAATCTACGAGGGTGATACTCTCACGCCAACTTGTTCGCTCTCTGGTAGAGAGAGGCCATCGCAGACAGGATCGATGAGCATGAGTCTCTCGTTCATAGGCATTGGTGGTCAATCGATCAGGTATACTCAGACAGGCGCATCATTCATTGGTCTCCAGATAGATAAAAAATGAACTGGGAAACACACTATCACCTGTACTTACACACCCAATACTTGTATTGCTCCTCGTATCAACAAGCGAGTGATTGATGTTGGCTGAACTGTTATCCCTGATAGCAAACCAATAAAAACACACTCTATAGCTCGAATTTGGAATGAGGTGATGCTATGAGCCATACGCAAAGACCGTGTCCGACCTCCAGTGCAGGCCCGAAACCTATTCCATTTTGGAGCGATGAGCTATGATATCTGGGCACTCTACCATCCTGGGAATCAGACATACCTTTTTGATAATACCGTCATGTGAGTATGTCTCCGTCATCATGCTCAGATTCCCCTAGGCAACCGAGATGCTGACATAGAATGAGCGATGAGCTATGCGAGCTATCGTCTCATTGTTCACCGATACCGAGAATCTCCAGGATATAGCGATACAATTGCAGCAGCTGACAATCTGATGAATCAACTCGGCTATGATACCAAGTATACTAAATCAGATATTTCAAAAACGATAACCCCAGCTGCACTCGGGAATTCTGTTGCTAACTGCTATATCCGGTATGGACTCAAAGATGGGGCAAATGAAGGTGGAAAAACAGGTATAACATGAGAAAATTGATCATATTCCAACCAGTATTATACACCAATTAATCCACCTCTTGATATGACTGGTACGGGATGAGGTAATACTAATATCGTGGATTGGAATAGATGGCAACCGATTTCGCTCGAGACATTTATCGATCAGTGAGGAACTCCAATAGCTGGTGGAGCGGCGACATTTATCGGAGCAGAATGGGGAAATGTGAAGCCATTTTCACTTCAAAAATACCAACAAACCATACACGAACGAGGTGGAAATAGATATATCACCTACCTCGATCCAGGACTTCCTCCTCAGGCAACAGGATCGACCCTAGCACTCTGGCAATGGAACTATGCCCTGGTTGGTCTGTGGTCAGCACACCTAGATCCAAGTGATATAGCTCGTATCGATATATCACCCTCTCATCTGGGAAATACATCTCCTCTACCTGTCACTTTTTCAGGAATGATTGACTTTTACGATATGAAAAACGGTGGTACAGAGACGCTCGGAAGAAGCATAAATCCAAAAACTGGAATACCGTATAAGAACAATATAGTATTGCGAGGCGACTATACTCGTGCCATATCCGAGTTCTGGGCAGATGGACCCAAGTCAGAAACTCCACCAGGACACTGGTTCACTATTTTCAATAGTGTATCCGATAAGATAGATCAGAAGCGGTGGCAATGAACTGGTCCAATCATAGACAATCTCGAATGGGATGTGAAGGGATATTACGCGCTCGGTGGTGCTATGCATGATGCGGCAATAGCTGCCTGGGGGATCAAGTGAGCCTATGATGGTGTCAGGCCAATATCAGCAATCAGAGCCATGGCAACTCATGGTCAATCATCAGATCCGACGGCATCCTCATACGATATCATGGGACTCCCCCTGATCCCTGGATATATTGAGCTCATCGGTACCGGCGAGACACTCGCTGGAAAAAGTGGACAAAATATCGGAAAAGTAAAAATCAGGGCCTGGAAGTGACCAAAATATATCAATGATCCATCGATAGATAGAGCATGAGTCGATTGGATTCTCGCTATCAATTGGTGGCCATATCAGCGACCAAGCTTCGTGACTCCGCCATTTGCCGGATATGTATCGGGACATTCGACATTTTCTCGGGCAGCCGCTGAGACACTCATAACAATCACTGGAGATGAATACTTTCCATGATGAATCATGGAAACTCGACTTCCGAGAATGAGTTATCTCATATTCGAGCAGTGACCGAATACAGATATCACACTCCAGTGGGCAACCTATCGTGATGCAGCGGATGAATCAGCGCTCTCTCGTATCTGGTGAGGAATTCATCCACCCATGGATGACATTCCAGGGCGCATGCTATGAGAACAGATTGGTAAGCAAGCAGTAGGCTACGCGAATAAATATTTCAAAAAGTAGAACAAAAACATCTCTCTCGATTACCTAAAAGAGATGTTTTGTGTTTTTCCACTTTTTCTCTATACTTCCTGTATTCATAATTGACTCTATGCTTACTCGTACACTCCCCTCTCCTGAAAACCAATCCCCCCAGCCCCATTGATCAAGAGGGAGTGAAACCGAAAACACAGAATCTCCAGAATTCATCGAGCAACAAGTCGATGAGCGGGGATTTTATCTCTATGAGTGGATCTCTCCTGCTGAACTCCGCCTCAGTGTCCAGTCAGACTATCTCTCTATCATCAGGGCATCGAGTATGCCACTCGCCATCATGACATTGATTGCTGGATTTATCTGACTCTCTGGTGGTATCATATGAGTCACGCTGGCCATACTCTGACTTCTCGGTATTTTCTACACGCTCGTGGTCGTCATCCTCATAGTGAAGATGCTCCGAAAATCATATCTCTATACTCGTGGGGGTAATGTTGTTATAACGGATAATCACTACGTATCAAACGGTGTGGTCGTGGAGAGATCTGACTTCTCTAAGCAAAGAGAAGCGTTCTCAGAATTAGAGAGAACATTCCGTGAGCCACTCCTCGGTCCGTCAGTACTCGCCGAGCATATCTCCACGGAGAAGGACTGACTCATAGAACAGATGAAAAATATCGCATCAGGATGAGGTAAACTTGTGCAGAGCCTCGGACGATCTCGCGATGCTAGTGCTATTGTTATGGTACTCATGATCGCATGAGTACTCTATGGTGCAATGATGGCTTGAGTCTACTTTGTTGGAATATTCTTTGTATCGCTATTGGCTCGAGTCTTCTCATGGATGGCCCACCGAGCACTCCTCGCACTCAATAACACGGAGCATACGATACAGAGTCTCTTCTCTGATATCACAAAATCATCTATAGAGCTCAAGAGTGGACAGAAAAAATCAGTTTCTCTCCTGAGTGACGCGGGTCAAGGTGAATGGTCAGATAATCTCTCCAAACGTCTAAGTGAATCATTCGAAGTCATTGGAGAGATGGCAGGCATAGCTACAGATAAAACAGTGGAGTTACAGAAAATCCTCGAGAATTCCAAATACAAAGATATCTTCAATTTCGTGAAATATGGGAACTGGATCAAAAATCAGGTCCTCTCCCCTATCGAAGAGATACTCCTACTCCTCAATAATAATCGTACTACACTCACTCGGACGATTACCGAACTCAATACTCAGATCACGGGCACTACCGATGCCTCATTTCAGAAACCACTGATTCTTCAGAGAGACAGATTCGAGATGCAGATAGGGAGTTTTGGCAGGGTTATCACAATGCTCGAAGGATATCAATCAAAACTCGTTCTTAAAAAATAAATTGCTCATGCATAATATTCTCAAGATTATTACATTCCATACCCCTATAGAATCTATAGATACGACTGAACATAGGGAACTACAGATTCAAGATATGGTATGAGATTTTATCGTAAACTCTGGTGAAGATTTTCAGGTCAACCATACTGGTAGTAGTATATACCAGACAATACGCTATATTCATAAAAATCTCCATCTATCACTGGATATCAAACAAGATATTGAGATGATTAATTATTGGATACCTCACATGATCTTGAGTGTGGATCTCGTAGATTCTCATCTCGAGAGAAGCGTTGTAGATGATTTTCTCAACACGATTGTGAGGTTTTTCTCGGGTACACTATCGGATCAATATTTCATAGAATACGACAGCGTCTATCATATCGATGATATGAACCAGGGTAAAAAATATAGCATCAAAGATATAGCAACGCTCGACATGGAAAAGCTCCATGATCCTAACAATAAAAATCTTCTTGACTCACTCCTCTATCTTCACTATACTCTGCAGCAACAACTACTCGCTATTGGTATAGCTCAGCACGATATCGATACGTTTCTAGACAGTACAACCGCCCGCGATAATCTCATACAGACACTCTCCTTCTCAAGAGAGAGAGCGAAAACTATCACTGAGAACCTCCTCCAAAATATACATATTCTCCATACACAAATACAGATATTGTTATCGTATTTTACTCATAAAATCTAAATCATGGACACACTCCTACTTCCTATTTTGGGATGAATCCTCTATCTTATTATTGGAATCTTCCTCTTCATTTTGAATATGATGTTATTCGAATATTGGACACCTTTTGACGTCCGACATGGAATCATACGAACACAGAACAAGGCACTTGGATTCATCATACGATGACAGTTTATGGCTCAGGGCATCATTATTAGCGCATTGATATTTTTCACAGGATATACTCCTGATCATGCATTTTTTCAGATGAATGTATTCCTCCCATCAATACTCATGACCCTCGTATTTGGATTCATCGGAATGATAGTATTGCAATGATGTCTTTGGATTATCATGCGGCTCTATACGATAGAGAAAGAGATTATTGTGGACCACAATGAATCTCTTGGGATGATTATCGAGGCGTTTCTTATAGCAACAGCACTTCTTGTCAGTGTAGCTTTTTATTCTTACTAATATATGATATCAAATACGAGTAGATTTGCGATAGCTAAGGACGTCAAAGAGTGGATCACCAGTACTGGTATTCTTCCTTGGGGGGATATTGCCGGGAGCGATGAATCAACATGGAAATATAACTACACCGGTGATGCGAAGCTACTTGCCTATATGAATATATATTCGAGTGAGATAGAGGCATTTGCAAAATACTATCCCAACATGGATATACTTCTACAAAATATTCACTGGGATTGATTATTTGCGTCTGCAAAAACCATGATAATCGAGATATTGGCCACTATCAAGGCAGGAAAATCTCTGGTTATCATACACGCGAATCCTCTTGAACTTGTCATTATTTGAGAGCTTTTTAAGAGCCAAGGTATTGTTGATGTGGTATACAATTTTAATCGTATGCCAGCGATCAATAGTATATCTAAGACGCTTGAAGCAGGATTATTTCTTGTCTCATGGGAACATCTCCCTTGGCTCAAAGAAAAAATAGCGCAACTCGCGATTGATGTACGACTCACATCCGATACAGATCTCCTGAAAAACAGTATCATACTCCTTGATGAGAATGATACTGTTCCAGATTGGGATATATCCAGGGTAGATCCATATGTCAAAAGTGCCATTGGATGGAAAGAGAATATAGTGATCTATCGGGTAGATGAGCTTCCACAGAAAACAACTCTACTAGAATACGGCATCAAGGATATATATTTTTTTGATACTGATACCTCTACTACAATCGATTCCTACTATCAGGCACAGCTTGGAGACATATTCTCATTTCAGAGCCATACTATCACCTCATCTACGTCACACAGTATCTGATACTATGAGGACTACGTCATAGCTCAGAATCAAGAATACCTTATATACAAAAAAGAAATATTCTCAAAGAATACCGCTCTACGCTCGACAATGCTACAAGGTGGCGGGAATGAGAAATGGACACAAAAAAAATCAAGCAACTCAGGCTCCAAAAACTTAGGAACACCCATACCACTCAAAGAGTCACTCGCCTATCTTGGTTGACTCGCGATCATATTGCCACTATTTCTCCTTGTAGAAGCTCGTGGCGGGTCAAGTGTATTCGTGAAAAATGGAACCGGTGGATGGAACTACAATGGCGGATCGAGTATTCGCTCGAGTGGTACCTCATGGGGATGAGCATTTACTCATAGTAGCTCCTCGAGTACGAACTCATCAATTAGCTCATTCGGTGGTGGCGGATTCTCTAAATGAGGTGGCTAATATATGCAATTATCTCAATTTGACCCTACATTTTCCGAGAAGTATACTCCAAAATATTGGCTCGATTTTTTTGAACAAAAATATAATTTCAAAGAATTTGCAAAGAATCATTTTGAATATATTGACGCAAAAACCTTTATCGAATTCTCGGTCGAGGAACAAGAACAAAATAATGAAATAGTCAGGCAAGTTAATGCTATATTTCGACATGCATACGATTTCTATTTTGAGAATTTTTCGAACAATCTCCCTGAATTCAGTGGATTCCAGGATTTTTTTCGCAAAGAATTCCCATATGATGAGTACTTCATCGGTAGATATGATATCATGATCGACGAGTCCAGGACCCTCAGATTCCTCGAGACCAATGCCAATACGCCTGGTATGATATGTGAGTCACACTATCCAGCACTTATACTAACTCCAGGTGGGTTTGTGAATCAATCAGGGAATCTTATACGATATACAAGGGACTGGTGGGCCACCAAAAAAACCAAACACTGACTCAAGAAAATTGCCATCATCACCGCATATACTCACGAGAATGAAGACTATTTTGTCTGTCGTACGTACGCCGATATCCTTGTAGAGATATACTGAGTAGACAATGTTATCGTTGGAGATATCTATGATATGAACATCATCGATCATAGTATTATCACGGTCAAGTGAGAGCCGGTAGATGCCATACTATCATATTTTCCATTAGAGTTTTTTCTCACGGACATGGATTTTGCTCAGGATTTTTTTCAGATTATCCAAGACGGAGGGTGTATACTCGCCAATCCGATCGAGAGCATGATTCCTCAGGACAAGCTCATATTCGCAGTAGTATGGGAAAATATCGAGAGATATACACCCGAGCAACAAGAGATCATCCGCAAGCATATCCCATTCACTACTCGTACTTTCCAAGAAGATGATACGAGATTCATTGCGAAGTGGCGATTCGGACGATACGGACGAGAGATATATACCGAGAGGTTCTATACCAATATAGATGATGACAAGAGATACATCTACCAAGAAAAAGTGATTCCTTGGACGGTGGATGCCAGATGAGACTATCTCGTCATATCTGCCTATACAGACTTCCATGATTGTATATCCTGGATATCTCGCAAACAAGAGTTTCGAACTACTGACGATACCTATAACGGAGTGACGCTAATCTATACTTCACCTATATAATATCTATGAATGCATCTATTATATCTACCGTTCTCATAACCCTATTTGGTATAGTTACAGGGCTTTCAGGATCGAGCTGGTTCTGGACTGTTATCATCTTATTTCCGATAATTGTGTGTTGGAGACTTAAGGCCATCAGTAGCCTGGGTACGTTTATATGATGATATGTGAATGCATTAATAAATCCTATAGTAGGATGATCTATACTGTTGATACTAGCACTCATGACTCATTGATTTATTACCTTTGGCGATGTTATCGTCTTTATCTATATATCATTACTATTGTTCATTATTGGAAAAATTCTATGAGTAAAAGTGGGTAACACAGAGAATATATCTCCGTATGTACTATTTTCCTTGCTCACAGCAATTCTATGAACTATAACGATTTCATTTATGATGCCCTAGCCATATTTTATAAACTTCACACTAAACCACATACTATATGACGTATTCACTCACAGCGGGTCTTCGGGAACTCGGACCATACACGGCTATCCAATATCCCAATAATGATATCAAATGAGATATCAGCCCCATCCTCTATGATACGGCGTCAATTTCCCTAATGGACGATATGGCGTCATATGCGCTCTGTTACAAGGAAACGCAGAATCTATCAGGAAAGAAGATAGCATTCGTGGATGTCGTGAATATGGCAGATGGCACATTTTTCTCACTCCAGGTAAGCAATATCTACTACTGTGATGTATTCGATGGGAGGCCACATATCATAGCAAAAATAGGAAAAGAACTCACCTATTTTGAGAATTTTGGTAAGTCCACCCGACCCATAGAACCAGATGGAGACAAGCATGAGCTCACGCCTCTGGGCGCATTCGATATGTTTCTCAGTTATGATGATGACTACTATTATCCCCTTCTATTCTCTGGGGATCACCAGAAACTTGCTAAGATCACCCGATTTTTTGACTACTATGGATGGCGGAGTTATGTTGATCCCAATGGTGGAGAGCACTTTGTGATAATGATAGAAGACGAACGATCAACGGAATCAGATCCATATTGGTATTGGGTAGATAACTTTGTTCCTATATCTGGCAAGGTAGTATTTCCCGAGGATCAGTATGTCGAGGAGTGGAATCTCGATCCCTATGGCACCATCCTATTCACAATAACCAATGGAGATAAGTATCATATCGATCGAAACGTTGGCACCGTAGTCTCTGGTTGGGAATGAGTCACTCCTTCGAAGAATTTTGTATTTATTCGTGAATATGACGATACTGATGCTGACGTGATCGTAGCCAAAAATGATAATGGCTCCTTCATTATCGACCGTAATCTCATCAGCATATCAGAATCCGATCAACAGGATATTATCTACTTCAAACAATTTGTCTGGTGCCTCTCTCCGAGTGAAGCAGATCGTGCTACACCATGTTTCTTGATGACCAAGGATGATGGACAAGTCGTACTGATTGACTCAAGGTCTCGTATTCTCTGCGGAACGGATCTCCAGTATGACTATGATATCGTCACGGCTACTATAAAAGATCAGATACTCACGGTCGTACTCTCAGGTAGTAAGACATATACCTATATCATCATCTAAAATACTATGGAGCCAACTATTCGCCATATACATACGGAACTGCAAGATATTATCATAGAGAAATCAGATGACGATCTGAGGCTCACACTCGATGCAGAGCTACAATTTAGTTTTTCAGAAGATGCTATCTATACCGATGCTATGACCCATATTCCTATGAGACATCTCAGTGGGAGATCAGATATCCGAGTGCTCATCCTCGGTGGAGGAGATGGATTCATCGCCGATCGGATCAGTACGTACTCGAGTGTATGTAGCATTGATCTCTGTGAGCTCGATGCTGGCATGATTGCACTCTGTACGAATGATCCAGATATCAGGGAGTTCAATCATGATATATTCTTGAATCAGATAATGCATATACATATAGCAGATGCCTATAGCTGGATTACTGAGCAATCGGGTATGTATGATCTCATCATTGCTGATTTTCCAGATGCTCATAGCCCAGAGCTGTCTCGGTTATTTTCCAGAGAATTTTATCTCAATATAGCGACTATCCTCAGAAAGGATGGAATATTTATTACTCTAGGATCTGAGATCGAACATACTCCAAAATGTTTTGATTGTATTATCAAGACTCTTAGAGAGATTTTCCCATACACAGTTCCGTTCTCAGTAGATATGCCAACAACCTACGGCAATATGTGACTCATCATGGGATCTCGCTCCGATATATCCAGAACCACAGAAAACTTGAACCTATATATACCAGCACACTTAAACAACATAGTAGTCAATACCGTCTCGAATAATCAGGCCTATCACTATTTTGATGAACAGACTCAGGCATCTGGATTCATCCCTGGCGTCACCAACCGTACTAATACATATGCCACATAATACCGGAACACACATTATCCTCGATGGACAAGATTGTAATATAGACTTCACTACTCTCGATATCGCGTCAATAGAGGTGTATATCGCTTCTCTTCTGAGAGACGCTCGTATGACGGTACTTGGTACTCTATTTCATGATTTTAGGGAACCACCGTGAGCATTTACTGGTATTATTTTACTGGGTGAGTCTCATTTTTCTATTCATACTAAAATCCCCCCAAAATTTCCTATTTCCTCCTAGAACCCGAGGCTTAGCTGTGCGGAAAGATGAGGTTTTTGAATTACTTTCTCAAGATTCCAGTG
>JAYSPL010000055.1:0-5333 GCA_043722085.1 Candidatus Altimarinota bacterium
CTTCTATCACTTGGCTCGTTGTATAGTCCCCATTCTGTGCTGAGATAGCACCAAGACGACCGAATACACTACTTACGGGTGATGTTGCGAGACCAGGAACTACCCATGTAGGAATCCCTCCTGACATATAGAGTATTTCTCCATTGGATCCAGCAATAATGCCAATATTGTTGCCGGTACGAGTGAGTCAATTATTGAAAGTGAGTGTATTCTCCTTGTTACTGAATGTATTCCAATCCGTTGATGTGAGAGCCCCTGTAGTCGTAGAGCTCGCACTGTTCATAGAGAGTTGTTGTCCTATGAGAGAGAGTCCATTGCTTGTACCAAGAGTAACCACAGCGTGTGCTTGAGATTGTAATATAACGATAGCTCATGACAAAGAATTTATACTGCTATTAATCCCACTGACAGCCCCTGATAGACTACTAAGTTTTGATGCCGTGTTTGCGAGTGACCCTGATAAACTCGTATAGTTATTATTGACGGTACTAGTGAGTGCAGAAATCGTGCCTACAGCAGTATCCACTGATCCAGAAAGAGCATTGACGGTACTACTGAGTGCTGAAAGAGATCCTGAAAAAACAAGTGCATTTGCATTCGTAATAGCGAGTGACCCTGAAAGTGATGCTACATTGGCAATGACCGAATTAATAGTCCCCGAAAGGGTATTAACCGTAGTCGTTAATCATACTAGGGATCCAGAAAGGGTAGAAATATTTATATTCGTATTCTCTAAATTTCCAGAAAGTGTATTGACTGTATTTTTCAGTGTAGCAAGGTTCCCAGAAAGTGTAGTAACATTACTCGTTAGTGTAGAAATTACCCCCGATAGTATAGATAGATTATTATTGGTGCTGCTCGTAACTCCTGATAGAGTTACATAGTTCATTGCGACAGTTCCAGAAAGGCTATTAATCACAGTACTCAGTGATTGTAATGATCCAGAAAGCACCGCAATATTTCCATTAATTCCTGCAATACTTCCAGAGAGTGTCGTGATGTTGACTTCAGTAGTATTGACCCGTCCTGAGAGGGTACCAATACTGGAAGTATGTGCCGAAACGCTACCAGAGAGTGCAGTGAAAGAGCCCGAGAGTGTAGAGATATTCGCTGTATTGGTAGCTATATTCCCAGTTGCTGTCGCAATATTGGTATTAGTAGTGTTGAGGTTGGTATTAGTAGTATTGAGACCTCCAGAGAGAGTCACTATATTTGTTTCAGTAGTACTCACTCGGCCTGAGAGGCTACTAATATTGGTAGTATGTACTGAAACCGAACCCGAGAGTGTAGCGATATTTGCTGTATTGGTAGCTATATTCCCCGTTGCTGTTGCAATATTCGTATTGATTCCTGTTATGATTCCTGAGAGAGCAGTCTGTGCTCGTGCGTTCGTGAAGTAGACATTGCTAGTCCCTTCTGTGAGGAGATCACTGGTTTTTAGTCCAAATGCCGCATCAAATCTTGACTGTGTGTAGTAGAGACTCGTTCCTTCTATCACTTGGCTGGTTGTATAGTCACCATTCTGTGCTAAAATAGCACCAAGACGACCAAATATACTACTTACCGGTGATGTTGCGAGACCAGGAATTACCCATGTAGGAATACCGCCTGACATAGAGAGTATTTCTCCATTGGATCCAGCAATAAGACTAATACTATTTCCTAGACGAGTCAGCCC
Source organism: Candidatus Altimarinota bacterium (assembly GCA_043722085.1). Classification (GTDB taxonomy): domain Bacteria; phylum Patescibacteriota; class Gracilibacteria; order BD1-5; family UBA2023; genus JABFSX01. The sequence goes on from JAYSPL010000055.1 coordinate 1,679, forward strand.
ATTATTGAAGGCGAGCACATTCTCTTTATTATTGAATGTATTCCAATCAGTTGATGTAATAGCTCCTGTACTTGTCGAGCTTGCTATTGATATCCCGAATACTCCTAATGTATTATTATAAGTAAGTGGTCAGAGGACTGAAAGTGATGTTAGGCTAACATCACTGAGACGAGGAGCCACATTTATATTTTGAATATTGTTCAGTAGCGTACCATTTGGTGTAGTATATCCAGCAGGTATGTAGGTATTGATGGGTGCTTGAGAGCTTTGAGATACAGTGCTTACCGCCTGAGTAACTCATGCTGAGTTAAGTACAATTGGTGCAGTTACCACATCTTTTACAGGCTTTACTACTACCGTAACAGTGGTTTCGGTGCTATTGATTGGACTTGTACGTACTGGCAGGATCCATGATCCATCACTGACTTGTTCAGTCCCAGCTGATTGAGACGGCGGTATTATAGGAATTGATTTGGTCGGTATGGCGGTATTTTCTCACATTTTATTGATTACAATGTTATTGTGAGTCTGAGGAGTTCCAATCCAGGAGTCATCATTGACCTCGCTATATCGAATGTATAAATACGCCTTTGTTTCAGGAGTTGCAGCTATATTTTTTGCAAAAACTACCGGTGTCATGAGTATTTGAGATACACATGTAAGCATTAAAAGAAATCACAACAAGATATTTTGTCTCGTATAGACTCTTCTGTAGGCGAATAAGAGGCGAGATTGACTCGATCTATGACGGTTAACATGTGGTTCTGTGGGTATTGGGTGCAACATGGTATGTTTTATATATATTACCAGTATCCTAGCACATAGATTTTTTTTTTGCAAATATTGATTATTATCTCGGCATGTTATTTTTTTCATAAAGAAATCCAGTGTGGATAACGATTATGGTGCATAATTTGATCGGTATATGGTTCTATTTTCTTAAAATATAAGAGGTAATAATCCATGTAGAATGTACATTAATGTCGTACAGGTACTATGAGTATATGATATATACCCAGTAGGGTATTATACTGTAATTGTATTGATTTTTTTTTATGAATACAAGGAAACAACGTAAGGTGTACTAAAATAATGTCGTTTTTAGGAGAATTTTTTATCTACTAAAATAGATGGGACAGTATATACTTTATTTAGACTTTTTTCTACAATCAAATGGTGCATACTATGCTCTATATTTATACAGTATTTATTCTATTATTGTTACTGTAATTGTATCAGTACATATACTATATTGAGTATTCTAATATTTTTATTTTTATTTTTTTTAGTAATATTGTGTAGAGATACTCATTATATGTATAGATTTTATCTATACATATAATACGAATGTAAGAACTTAAAAAACAATTTTTTAAGTTTTTTCTTCTGTATAGTATATAGCTGTTTTTTAGGTCATTAATAGGCGTCCAATTAAGATTTTTTTATGAATTATCTGTAAACCACTTCTATGTTATCAGGGTGCAAATTACTCTAATTCGTATTAATAAACTCATAATAATACATACAATATTACCTACATTTCTAGTTTTTAGCTTGACTTTTTTATTGCAGTATTTTTTATAATGCATTCTTGAAATGCAAGAACCGTCACCATAAAACCGCCAGTAATACAGTAATTACTGTAATCAAAAATCAATACTATCATATTTATGATAACAATGCCGATACATACAACTAAAAAACCTTATTGTTTTGCTCACAATGAGCAGTATGGTAAACCTTACCCTAACAATGGCTTCATTTTTTTTATAGTGTGTTTTTGAAAAAAATGAATCGAGCATACTGACATAGGTATTTTTTTGATTAAGAATAATAGTGTATATATAATATATTACTTTGAGTTCTTTTAAGTTTCCTTATACTCAGAACCTCTCCTTCCCAACTATACTCCCATGTTACAAACTGTCCTCCTAATCCCAGACTATACTAAGATCCTTTCACGAGCACTTTCTCTCAAGGATTTTCAAGTCGATATGGTTCTTTTGCTTACCGCAGAAGGTTCCACCGTACCATTTATTGCACGATATCGCAAGGAACGAACGGGCAATCTGGATGAAAATGATATCCGCGCAATTATCGAACTCCATACGAAAGAAGTAAGTCTCCATAAGGCAAAACAAACGGCCGTGAATGGAATCGAAGAATTGTGGAAAATGACCGAAGAACTCATGAAACATATCTTGTGAGCGAAAACACTCAAAGAAGTAGAAGAAATATATAAGCCCTATAAATCAAAGAAAAAAACAAAAGCGATGATAGCTATTGAGAAGGGATTTCAAGGTGTAGCTGATGCCATCAAGAAAAATATACTCATTATTTCAGACGCGCTCTTGGCTGCGTATACAAGAGAGGAGATTATTCTCGGTGCTATAGAGATCATCGCCGCTGAAGTATCAGCCAATACACTCTTGCGACAGGCACTCGTAGTGGAACTAGAGAAGTCGGGAGATATCGTGTCTGCCAAAAAAAGTGATAAAATGCTCGAAAAACTCAATCAAAAAGAGAGAGAGCAGATTCCAAAATTTGCACTGTATTTTGATTTCAATACGCGAATTGCACGTATCAAGCCCTACCAGATTCTCGCACTCAATCGTGGGGAAAATCTTGGCATTCTCAGTATCAGGTTCGAGAAAGATGAGTCGATTTTTCTGTCAATCTATACGGCTTATAGGATGAGCCTCTCACTCACTCATGCATGGATTATGGAACTCGAATCAGCCTTCAAGCTTGGATACGATGCTCTCTTTGCTTCTGTCGAGAATGAGATGCGAGGTGAACTAAGTGAGATGTGAGAAGACGACGCGATAGCGGTATTTCAGACCAACCTCCAAGCGCTTCTCATGTCACGACCAGAATACTCGAAAACAATCCTGGCGATAGATCCTGGATATCGTGCTGGTTGCAAGATGTGTATTATTGACGTGCTTGGAAATCCGATACTTTTTGATAAAATTTTTTTACATGAAGAAGCACGGGCTACGGCGAAGCTTGTAGATATTTTCAAAAAATATACCATAGATACCGTGGTAATAGGGAATGGTACCGGATGTGATGAGACTTCCGTACTCATTGGTGGTCTCTACTCTTGAGAAGTGGTTATCGTCAATGAATCCTGAGCATCCGTATACAGTGTGAGTGCTATCGCTCAAGAAGAATTTCCAGGTCTTGATTCTCTTGATCGTGGAACAGTTTCTATAGGACGCCGCTATATCGATCCGCTCTCAGAACTCGTAAAAGTTCCAGTAGGTAGCATCGGCGTAGGCATGTATCAGCATGATATTGCTGAGAAAAAACTCAATGAAAAACTCGGGTACGTGGTCGAGGATGTCGTGAATGAAGTGGGTATCAACGTCAACACGGCGTCGATCTACGTACTCGGCCATATATCTGGAATCGATAAGAGAGAAGCCAAAAAAATATATGCGCGTCGCCCCTACACATCTCGTGCTGCACTCCAGAAAGTGCTTTCTGAAAAGGCCTATAGGCTTGCTATTGGATTTCTGAGAGTTCCTGAGAGCACGGAACTCCTTGATAATACTAAAATCCCCCCAAAATTTCCTATTTCCTCCTAGAACCCGAGGCTTAACTGTGCGGAAAGATGAGGTTTTTGAGTTACTTTCTCAAGATTCCAGTG
>JAYSPL010000056.1:0-6716 GCA_043722085.1 Candidatus Altimarinota bacterium
CTGATGAAATAATCCTCATGGAACTCAGGAACCAAACAAAAGAAAAAGAAGGAACTACGGTATAGTTCCTTCTTTGCGGTTAGTGTGAGTGATTACCAAGAGAGAGAGAGAGATTATATTATATTAGTAATTTTTTAATATATCCTATATATGAACTCTATGAAAGCGACTCAGGCAGGACTCGGTGATCTTGAAAAGCTACCCACCCGAGCCGCTGTGGTTCAATACATGAACAGTAGGTGACAGTGAAATTATTCTGTTCAAGGAGATTCTGTAGCTGCCGTACAGCACATACTATCCACGCCAGCAATAGGAAGATATGACGATCCACCCCCAAAGAAAAAGATATTAGAATGATGAGACATTTTTGTAACTTGATTTTATGCATCCGTTTTTTTTCGATCAAAAGGTGCTGGTTTATGGGATATTATACACGCTCTTGAACAAGAAGTACAGTCACCTAAATTCAGCATAGTCAATCCATTTAGTGCTAACAGAGAGTATGAGAAATGTATATGAGTACTTAGCAAACATTATCCAAAGAGTGATACTTCTAATGAAGTACGTGCACTCAAACAAAGATGGAAGGAAGTCTATCTAAAGCTACTTACAAAATGGAGGAAGATTACCCCATTAGAGTGTAATCATTTATTGGTACAGTCTCTCAGCGTGGGAGATGGGTATGTTGTGACCCCAAAAAAATTCTGAATATCGTTATCACAAGACACTCATTCTTATCAATACCAGGAGCTACCCCATTATGCATATTCTAATAAAATCATCGTTCGGGCTATATGAGAATCTCTCCAATCTGCAGGATCGAGCATCACCTCACAGCAGTATGAAACACTTCTCCAGGAAGTCGTATGAAGTGAAATGCCTCAGCGAGTGTCATCGATGTATCATCGACACTTCCAGCATGTCTATGGGGAGGCTATACCAGCACTTGGTATGTCTCATGAATCAGATCTGATTTTAGGCATAATCGAGGAAGTAGCATCATTAGATAGTATTGACTTCGATGCACATACTCAGGATAGACTCAAAAGTCCACTATTAATCTGAACAAAGTCACGCGTCAAAATCCGAGACAATAAAGCAAGCGCTATATGTGCAGGGAATCCATTTCGTATCCAAGATTTGCTCGAAAATATCAGATCAATCAAGGAGTGGGAAATATGAGATTGACTGCAAAAAGATATAAGTCTGATTAAATCATATTGGGTTATATTTCTTGAGAGGCGCATGCAAGCCCTTGAGGCATATATAGCACAATATTGATTTACCAAGACACAAAATATTTATAGTTGACTTGTAGCAAGTGGTATTCTCACCCAAGAAGAGCAGGGCAGAGCCGACACTCATGCACAAGACCATGCAGAAGGACTCAAAAGAGCTATGAACTTGAATGGATGAGGAGAATATCATTGATTTTCTACGATAGATTTTGACATTACTCAGCCCGAGATCGTTACATTCGCCGATTTAGAGAGGTGAGATATTGCACTGATTCAGACTATCAGGGATGCTTAGCTTAGCCTTCCCGCTTCTCTCTATGACTCATTTTGAGTCACTCTACTCCAATTCCAAGTATTCATCTATCCTCACTTGCCACACGAACTAAAGATACTCGAAGAAGTTTTCTCGGTGTACGAGTATCGGCGTTACTCTAGGATAGAGCCGAGACCACTCAGTTGGTGGAGTATATTTTTGTAGAGACCATTTGATTTCGTATGCATGTGTGATCGATTCGAGAGTCTCTATGAGATCGACTTCTTGTCATTTTTGTGTGCGCCAGAAGTGGTATTTTTCCCATCATCGAGCATACTCTGTTTTTTTCATTTTCTCGAGTATGAAAAAATTCTCAAAAAGTGCTCATACATCACTGCGAAGATGAAGTGGCTGAAATGCACCTAAAATAGCATTGCGTATCCCGAGATCATAGAAGTAGATTTTTTTCATTTTTGTGACTTCTTTGATTTTGTTCGTATAATATGGCCTAAGCTCAAAGATGATAAAACTCTTCTCGAGAAGATCAATATACCTCTCCACGGTTGCCTGTGATATGCCCAGTGTGGTCGCGAGGCCATGATACGATATCTCACTTCACATGTGGAGGGCGAGGAGCTCAAGGAGTTTTGTGATGGTTGGAGATTTTTTGATGTCTTGAAATTCCAGGATATCTCGATAGAGTTGTCCCGAGAGGATCTCACGAAGTTGCTCCTTTTTCTCAGCATCACCAGCACTTATGACGATATTTGGGTATGTTCCGTATAGGAGAAAAGATTCGAGTTTCTTCATAGATTCTATGGTGCCATATTTCGTCTTGATTTCAGAAAATGAGAGGGGATAGAGCGTGAAGACTCGCTTCCGTCCAGTGAGAGGTTCATTCGTCTGATCGAGAAGATGTATACTAGACGATCCTGTTACCATAATCGTCTTCGAGTCCTTATATGTGTCTATCATACCTTTCAGGATGTTGCCAATATTTGGTATTTTTTGCCCCTCATCGATTAAAATCCACTTATACGTGTCGAGGGCTCTTTTCATATCTTCCGTATTTTTGAAATCAAGGCGTGCCCTATCATCTGCGTAATCACCATTAAAGCGAACTATATCTTCAGTTTTTTCTCACGAGATAAGACTTTCTGACAAGGTAGTTTTTCCTACTTGACGTGCCCCGAGTAGGAAAATAATCTTTCCTGTAAAGAATTGTTTTCGTATAATGTCCGTATTTTCTCGTATAAACATACCGAGATTGTATATTTTTTTCTAAAGAAGTCAAAAATATACGGATAAATTCCTATTTGAGTAGAAAAATATATGGATAAATTCTTACGCCAACTCTAGGTATTCATCGATACGTATTTGCCATACGAACTCATCCACGTGCGATACAATGATCATAGTGCCCTGATACTCATCAAGTGCCTTCGCAATGATAGGTAGGTGACGAAAGTTGATATGATTGGTGGGTTCATCGAGGATGAGGAGTCCTGGCTTCTCAAGGGCGAGTTTTGCGAACATCACGAGACCCTTTTGTCATTCTGATATCGCTCCAATGGGCGTCGCCATGAGTTCGCCCGTGATGAGGAATCCAGATGCAAATGAACGCAGTTCACGATCGAGTGCGGTTCGTCCAGAGGCTTCGAAGAGACAATCGAATACCGTCTGAGAGAAGTCGAGCGTGGAGAAGTCCTGACGATAGTATCCAATCTTCACGTTTGGTCCGATCTTGACTCACTTCGCAGTTCCCTTGGCAATGGATTCGAGCAGGGTAGATTTCCCGATACCGTTGGGTCCAGATAAGAGAAGGTGACGATTCTTGCCCAGAGAGACTGATACATCTTTCTCGACGGCCACGTGGTTTCGGATAATCTGCAGACTCGTAATCTCGATAATCTGTCCTCCAACACCTTCTTGATTGGGGATTTTGAACTCTCGGATTGTTTTATCTTCTCTTCTTGTTTCTCACTTACTCGCTTCCAGTGATTCCGCTTTTTCGACCATTTTCTTGGCAACCGACCTGAGCTTTCCTCACTTATGCGCAAACACATTCGCCTGATCCTTGTTGGTCTGGATCTCTTTTTCGAGACGACTATTTTCCCGGTTCTGCGATTCGATCTTGCGTTCTACTTGTTCGACCGCATCATGGTAGTTTCCGACGAATTGTTCTACCTTTCGAGTGAAGACGTCGAGATAGAGAATCCCATCGGTAAATTCATTGAGAAAGTCCGCATCATGCGAGATCACGATCACCGTTTTTGGATAGTTTTTGAGAAATTCGGTTATGTGCCAGATTCCGTCGGTATCCAGGTTGTTGGTGGGTTCATCCAGGAGCAGGATCTCAGGATCTTGGATGAGGGCTCAAGCGAGCAATAGGCGAGCCTGTTGTCCCCCTGAAAAGCTCTTGACGATACGACTCAGAAAATCCGAAAATACGATTTCTTTGGCTGGGAGAAAATTCACCGCGGTGAGTGCTAATTGAATATCACGATCGATATTGTGTGCATCGCTGCGAGAGTATTTTCGGAAATACGCCTCGAGTGTGAGTTCCTTATCTTCAGGATGCATTACTTGGCGCGCGATTGCAATATGGTGTCCAGGATTGATGAGGATACGTCCCTCATTCACCTTATATTCTCCCGTGATCATCTTGAATATGGTAGACTTACCAGCTCCATTTTGCCCCATGAGTGTGATCTTGGAGCCTTCGCGTACCGAGAAGCTCGTCTCATCCAGGAGCCACTTGGGTGCGACATACCCGTAGGTGACCTCGTCGAATCGGATAATAACATCTCACTTTGACATATATTTTTTTGGGTTACAATATTATTTGAGTAGATTTTTCGTGAGTATTGTATGAAAAAGTGAGTAAAATGCAAAAAAATCACTCAGTTACGAGTGATTTCTGGTTTCTCTCGTAATACGCGTTGTTTTAGGGATATTTCTATTTTCATAGATACTATCATTGTTGTTGTTACACCCCTCACGATCCCTAATGAGTTTTATATAACATTCTCATGCAGTACTTGTGCTTTATAGAATCTTGCATATGCATTATTTCATTCGGCTAATAGCGATTTATGGGTTCAAGATCATGAAATAGTCGATCATTCCATACAATAGATCCAATCAGCCCGTGATATCGTACTCATTCTGTGAGTAATAAAGATTATAATTTTATTTTCCTTTTGTTGTAATAATTCGTTCATCACCACAATCTCATTTTCTGCATCCAGTTGATTAGTTCCTTCATCCATTATAATAATGGGTCTGTCTTGTAGAAGAAGGCGAATAAATGTGAGGATTTGTTTCTCTCATCATGAAAAATCTATTTTTTCTCCAATCTCACTCTCAAGACCATCAGCACTTTTTCGGATCTTATCAGCTAATGAAAACTTTTCAAGATAGCTCCATATCTTCGCGTCTTCTACATTTCAGACTCCAAGAAGCAGATTTTGTCGAATCGTCGATCAATATCCCATAAAGAATGGTTCTTGCGTGAGAAAAGAAATTTTACTTGCAAAAAGTTCTGGACTCCAATCGCGAATATTTTCATTATTAAAATGTATTTCCCCTCAATATGATCGAAAAAATCATGATATAAGTTGCATCAGCGTAGTTTTTCCAGCCCCATTTTTTCCGACGATTCCGTAGATTTTTCAGGATTCAAGGGTCAAAGAAGTCCCATGTAATACTACAGGCATTTTTCTTTCCGCATCTTCTTGAATACATTTTATCATATCTTCAAAGGCTTCATCTATCCACTTTGATCCAGTTTTTCATCATTTCATAAAATTCTCTACTATTTCCATATATTGTTTTTCATATGATTTGAGGTTTGGATATGAAAAGGAAAGATTTTCCAGTTGTATTGACTTGATATGATCCTGAAATTGCTGCACCGTTCCAATAGGTTCACACATTTCCAAGAAAAGGAGAATAGATGATTCCTGAAAACGAAATCTGAGGTAATCTTTTCTGAGAGTAAGCAGACGTGCCATGATCTCTTCTACGGTTCCCATACTAGAAACTACGAGTGCTACCATTCCTATAGATTGTGTTCATTGGAATACACTATACCCGACGATCATCTTAATGAGCATTTGCGAAATAGATCCTGTAAAAAGTCTCGAAACGGTCCAAATAAGATCAGTCCAATTTTTCTTGAGTCCATAATGGATTTGTTGATCCAAGAGTTCTTGATATGATTTTAGGGTTGATTTTACGGCACCATTGGTGGCAAGTTGTGGGAAGGATCTCAGAAAGAGGTCATTGTAAAACCATACTTTTTGGCCGAGAGAAAATTTCCAATGTATATCATATTTTTGTCTCAAAATATCGGCATATCTCTCAATAAAATAAGAAATAATGGAGCTAATAACTACAATAATGAGTAATTTGATATCAAAATATATAAATATAGCAGTGATCCCGGTTATCTGTATAATTTTTTGTAGAATATCTCTCGGAAATTCCATGATGGTATTCGGGAACTCTGAAAATTCATTCTCAAGTACTCGGGTTAGATTTTTGAATCGAGAATTCATAGCCCTTCCTACTTCCATCGCATTCATATGCTTGAAGAGTTCGAGTTGTATATGATTCTTGAGATAGTCCTTTTCCGCTGCGAGAATGATCTCACTGATGCGACTCACCAGACGAGATATAATATCTGAGAGCAGCATGATAAGAAGAATACCTACAAATACCTGGAAGCCATTTAGATTTCACAAAAAAGTCATCATTGACTGCTTTTCCATCAGTTGATCTGTTTCGAATTTGAGGAGTAATGGAGTAACAATCGAAAGAATTCATGTTATAAACCCATCTAAAAGAAGTAATCAAAAAATTTTCTTATGTTTTGAAAAAATAGGAATGAAGAAGATTCGAAGTTTTTGGGAGAGCATATATGAGAGTTCAATAATTTTTATCTTTCATGCGCTTTCACTATAGCGTAGAATTATATTTTTGAGTATTTTCTTTGGAGATGTAGTCCTCCATTTTGTAGGGTCATCTTATAGAATATTGCAGCTTATACAACTATATTACTGATGTATACCAAATAATTTACTGAGTGCGTAACTATCAAACTTATTATTACTTTTTTATAGTACTAAAATCCCCCCAAAATTTCCTATTTCCTCCTAGAACCCGAGGCTTAACTGTGCGGAAAGATGAGGTTTTTGAGTTACTTTCTCAAGATTCCAGTG
>JAYSPL010000057.1:0-2476 GCA_043722085.1 Candidatus Altimarinota bacterium
GATTCAATGCCGATGGTACCCCACTCTATGGTTCTGTGAATTGGCAAAGATTGGGAACAAGTATATCATACGTCGCAGGAAGTGTGGGTATCGGAACCATTACTCCAGATAAACTCTTGCATGTAGTTTCGAATAATCCCACCAATGATGGAACGCAATGACAGATTGTTATGGAAAATAGCTCTCCTACAGGTAATGCGGCGATGAATATCCGTGTCAATGGACCCAATACTGCAGCCATACAATTCTCTCAGTGACCTTGGTCAACCGAATCAAATACTGGATGAGCCCTTGCTTATGATATGGGAATAGCAGGAGGAAGTCCATGATATACTTTCTATACCAGGACTAATGGAGTCCAAACCGCACAAATGGTGATCAAGGATACTGGAAATGTCGGTATCGGGACGACGACTCCAGATAAACCACTTCATGTGATCACGAGTAACCCCATCAATAATGGAACTCAGTGAATCATCGTCGCTGAGAATATCTCTACGACCGGAAATGCTGGTATAAATATCCGTGTCAATGGACCCAATACTGCAGCCATACAATTCTCTCAGTGACCTTGGTCAACCGCATCAAATACTGGATGAGCCCTTGCTTATGATATGGGAATAGCAGGAGGACGTCCATGATATACTTTCTACACCAGGACTAGTGGAGTCCAAACCGCACAAATGGTGATCAAGGATACTGGAAATGTCGGAATTGGAACCATGAATCCAGATCCAGATCGGAAGCTTCATATCGTCTTCTCGAATCCCAATAACGATGGAAAAAACGGTAAACTTGTCATAGAAAATACTGCGAATACAATCAACGCTACTTCGGCAATGCAATTTCGCACAGCTAATTCTGATGCCCCACAGTGACTTCAGTTTGCGACCAATAGCGGGAATTGGCTTCAGTTCAACAGTTTTGGATATTCCAATAATCCGGTCTATTGAGGATACTTCTTCAATATCCAAAATAATAGTGCCACTGCTATGAATATCAATAATACTACCGGAAATGTGGGTATCGGTACTGCTACGCCATGAGCGAAACTCGACGTTGCTGGAGATGCACTCATCAATGGAGTCCGTATAGGACAGGGTAGTAATAACACTCTCAATAATACGGTGATGGGGGCCAATACACTTGTCAATAATACTACTGGATCGGGGAACAATGCGATCGGGTCTGGAGCTCTCTTTTCCAATACGACATGAAGATGGAATGTCGCTAATGGATGGGAGGCTTTGAAGAGAAATACTACTGGATGGGCCAATACCGCAGATGGAGCCTATGCTCTCTGGTCCAATACGACTGGTTGGTGGAACACTGCTATAGGAACAAGTGCTCTCGCATACAATACGTATGGAATCAATAACTCCGCTCTTGGAGACAATGCTCTGGTCTACAATACGATTGGAAATAATAATACTGCCTTCGGAGCCAATGCCATCTGAAATAATACTATCTGAGATGCCAATACTGCCATCGGTTCTTGGGCTGGAAGTAATATCACAGCAGGATCGAATAATATTGCGATATGATATAATACACCAATACCTGCCCCAACTGGGGATAACCAACTCAATATCTGAAACTGGATCTATGGAGCGAATGGAAAAATCGGTATCGGAACAAGTACTCCCAATGCAAGACTCCATGTGTCCACTAACTGGGATGAAGTGGCTCGGTTTGAATCATCTGGAAATCCTTATATCTCACTATACAGAGGAAGTGATCGCCAGGGTTATATTTTCCAAACAGCAGCAAATCAGTTTATAATGGCAAATGAGCAGAATGGTGGAATGCTATTTCAAACCACTTGAGCACTATGAAACTTTGTATTTGCAAATGCTGGCATTGCAAGATTACGGATTAATAGCAATGGAAATGTCGGTATCGGAACCAATACGCCATGAGCGAAACTCGAAGTTGCTGGAAATGTCCTCGCGACGAACTATCTAACCACATCAGATCGCTCTCTGAAGACGGATATCACGCCACTCTCGGGATCCCTCATGAAGGTCCTCGCCCTTCGTGGGTATGACTTCAGCTGGAAATCAGATGGTCGTCGGGATATAGGTATCATCGCTCAGGAAGTCGAACAGGTCTTCCCGAACATAGTACATACCGATGCGAAGGGGATCAAGTCGGTCGAGTACTCGAATCTCGTCGCGCCGATGATCGAAGCGATGCGAGAACAGCAGGCAGAGATCAATGTGCTTAAAGCAGAGATCAAAAATATGAAAGCAAGTATGCGATAAATAGAGCCTCATCATTTGCATTTGCCTCATGACGGTTATCTAGTCTTGGGTCATCTCGTATATCCGTAATAAGGGTAATTACTACTGAGATGAGCACTCAGTACGTCTTATATTACTAAAATCCCCCCAAAATTTCCTATTTCCTCCTAGAACCCGAGGCTTAACTGTGCGGAAAGATGAGGTTTTTGAGTTACTTTCTCAAGATTCCAGTG
>JAYSPL010000058.1:0-4866 GCA_043722085.1 Candidatus Altimarinota bacterium
TTCAAAAATCAACGCTATATGTTGTATCGTATTATGACGGTTTTTTCATAGGAAATCCCATGGGATAAAAATTTAGTCCTCAGATTTTCGGGATAAGCCCATTCCTGAGAATCAAGAACTCGTCATGACGACACTGGATGCACTGACACTGGCGGGATATCCTATTGATACGATTAGTGAGTCATTTTTATATTCCATCCTGAGGTCACATGAGAGCGGCACTCATGAGAGTAGTACTGATAATACTCTGAAAGATAAAGTTATATCAGGGAAATATACAGTGATCAAGGGGTCATTGATTCTAAACTCTCAAGACAATATGAAGGATATATTCATGTTTTGTCAGAAATCATGACTCACACTTGATTTGACAGATATCCCTTCCGTGATTAAAAATCAGATTACCATAATTCAGGGAAACGTAGTACATACTTTAACATCCGCATTATACCAGGCTCTCACGAGTATCGGGGGAAATGCAGTCTTCTGGAATCTCACCTCAGCAGAAGGACTCAATGCTCTCACGAGTATCGGGGGAGATGCAATCTTCAATGCTCTCACCTCAGCAGAAGGACTCAATGGTCTCACGAGTATCGGGGGAGATGCATATTTCGATATGCTCACCTCAGCAGAAGGACTCGAGAATCTCACGAATATCGGGGGAAATGGGAATTTCAGGAAGCTCACCTCAGCAGAAGGACTCGAGAATCTCACGAGTATCGGGGGAGATGCAGTCTTCAATGCTCTCACCTCAGCGAAAGGACTCGAGGGTCTCAGGAATATCGGGTGAGATGCGAAGTTCGATATGCTCACCTCAGCAGAAGGACTCGAGAATCTCATGAGTATCGGGTGAGATGCGAACTTCCGGAGCCTATCCGAGACTGAGAAACAAAAAATCCCAGCACTTCGTGCAAGGCATACACAAAATGGGCTACTATAGTACCTCCTTTTTCTCTCTCAGAATTGAGCTCTTCCACTTCTCCACCTCATGTCCACCAACTCGTATAATCTCTATATCAGGGAAAAGTTCTCTGATCTTATCTTCGGGGACTCGCTGATCATAGCCAAATGCGAGCACATCAGGAAGTAATTCACGAATAGGTGCAAATATATCATGCTCATCCCCGAGGATCACATGCGCATCAGGGAAGGCTCGCTCAACTATATCGCGACGAAGGAGCTCCGTATGAACCGCGTCTTGTCACTTGCCTGAGAATACGCGATGATCTCGGGCGATCACCACCGTCATACGATCCGCGAACTTGCTCGCCTCACTGAGATAGTGCTCATGCCCAGGATGGAATATATCAAAAGTCCCAAAACACATCACGTGATGATACTGTTTTTTTAAGGGTAATTCTTGGGAACTTTGGATGCTATTTTTCGCATCTCAATGACTCAACTCGGTGACCAACATAATACAAAAAGAAGTCAAATAAGAAAAAAGTATGTCACTGAACACAAAAGGTGCACAATTTTCAAAAAACTTTTGACAATAGGTAGTGGAAGGAGTACAGTCTATCACACAATATCTTGTATATCTATGTGATACTCTCTCTCATTTTCATCTCCACGCTAGTCGACCACCACTATACGGAAACTTTTCATGTTTCCAAGTGTAAATAGGTCGATTTTTTATTTCATTTTTCATTTTCTTGTATGGTCATCTCCACAATCCGCAGACGCAATGGCGAACTTATTGATTTTGATCGCACTCGTATCGAAGATGCTATCCTGGCTGCAGCCAATGCAGTAAATGAAACAGATAAGTCGTTTATACCAGCGGTCACGGATTTCATCGTCAAGGATCTTGATCATGTCTATGGTGAGATTTTTACGAATCGTATTCCCTCTATCGAAGATGTGCAAGACATCGTCGAACGCAACCTTATGAAGTTCAACAAGTTCGAAGTAGCGAAGCAGTATATTATCTACCGTGCTACCAAGCAGGATGAACGCGTCGAAGCGCACGTGAAGCTCGTGAAAAAATTCGAAAAAAATGGGTTCAAAGTCACCAAATCAAGTGGACACAAAGAAGAATTTGATTTCGATAAGATCGAGAAAATGTTCGATATGGCCAGTAAGGGATATGAAGAGGTGTGTACTTTCGACGATCTGATGGAGGCGTTCAAGAAAAATATCGTCGAAGATATGAAGACGTCTGATATCGCGAAACTCCTCGTGAAGACCTGTATCGATCTGGTTACAGTAGACAATATTCATTGGGAACATATCGCTGGCCGACTGGCGCTCTTTGATCTCTATAAAAAAGCAGGGAAAAATCGTCATATCTCGCAGAAGGATATCTATACTGGAGACTCATACCTTGCGTTTTTCAAGAAGTACATCGATGATGGGCTCTACTACAAGGACTTCATGAAACACTATAGTGAAGCGGATATCCGAAAGGCTTGAGAACACCTCGCACAAAAAGGGAAAATTACCGACATGAGCTATGGATATACAACAGTGCTCTCTCTCGCAAAACGCTACCTCCTCAATCCGAATAAAATAGTCCATGAGCTCCCACAAGAACTCTATATGTCCGTGGCACTCTTTTATGCGATTCCTGAAAAAGCCGAGAATCGACTTGAGTTCGCATTTAAGGTATATGAATACTGTAGTGAGGGGAAAATCTCACTCGCGACTCCGGCACTCAACAATCCACGAACCAACTGGAGTCAACTCGCGAGTTGTTTCAAGATCAATGTCGCGGATGACCTCAGAGCGATCTACCACGCTATCGAGAATATCGCTCAGATATCCAAATACGGAGGGGGAGTTGGTGTCTATCTTGGTCATATCCGGTCTCAGTCATCCTCTATTCGTGGGATGAATTGAGCGGCTGGAGGTGTAACACCTTGGATCAAGGTAATCAATGATACTGCAGTAGCCGTCAATCAACTCGGACAACGTCTCGGTGCCGTGAGTGTGACACTCGATGTATTTCATCGTGATATCTACGACTTTCTCGAGCTCCAGACAGAATCAGGAGACATCAGGGCTAAGGCGTTCGATATATTTCCAGCAATCTCAGTACCAGACCTCTTCATGAAGCGAGTCGAAGAAGATGGAGCATGGACACTATTTGATCCGCACGAGATATACAAGGCCTATGGAACGAGACTCGAGGATACATTCTGTGAAGAGTTCGAGGCGTTCTACGCGAAGTGCGAGGCCAATGAGAGTCTCAAGCTCAAGAAGATTATCAAAGCGAAGGACCTCTTCAAGCAATTTCTCAAAACGACCGTAGAAACCGGGATGCCCTATGTATTTTACCGAGATACCGTGAATCGCGTCAATCCAAACAAGCATGTATGACACGTATACTCCACACAACTCTGTACGGAAATATGCCAGAATACTTCAGAAACAGAGTTCATCGAAGAGACCATCGATGGAGAGAAGATCGTGATCTCATATGAACCCGGGGATCTCGTCACGTGTGTACTCTCGTCTATCAATATAGCGAAGGTACATACAGACACTGAGATAGCGGCTGTATTTCCTGTACTCACGAGACTCCTGGATAATCTCATCACTCTCAATAGATTCCCAGTCAAGGAAGCCGCTCGCACAAGTGAAAGATATCGGTCAATTGGTATCGGATACCTCGGACTCGCTGAGTATCTCGCGACCAATCAGATGGCATACGACTCTCCAGAGGCTCGCGAACACGTCGATGCACTATTTGAAAAATATTCATATCACACGTATATCAACTCATCAGCGATTGCGGCTGAGCATGGAACCTATCCACTCTACAAGTGATCAGAATACGACAAGGGGATCCTCCTTGGACGTACTCGAGAAGAATTCATCAAAGACAGTAAGGCGTCAGATCTCGACTGGAATGTTGTGTTCGATGCAATTGCGAAGGATGGAGTCAGATTCTCATACCATACAGCTCCAGCACCGAATACCTCAACTGCAGGTCTCGTAGGAACTACAGCAGCTCTCCTCCCAATCTACAAGAAATACTTCGTCGAGACCAATCTCGCTTCTCCTACGATCCGTATCGCTCCGAAGCTCTCAGCTGAGAACTTCTGGTTCTACAAGGAATACGTGACGATGGATATGAACGATGTCATCGATATGATCTCTGTGATCTACAAGTGGGTGGATCAGTCTATCTCATTCGAGTGGATGGTAGATCCAGCGAAGGTATCTCCAAAAGAACTCTACGGATACTATATCAAGTCATGGAAACAAGGTATCAAGACTGTCTACTATGTTCGTTCACTCTCAAGTGAAGTGAGTGGAGAAAACTGCGTGAGTTGTAGTGGATAAATATTGACAAAAAGTAATTCTAGTTATTGACTAGGATTACTTTTAGTAAAAAATTATTAAAATTAAACTATGAAAAAATTATATTTTTATCCTCTATCCACTAACCACAGATGACACCTAGAAAAAAGAAGCAAACTCCAAACAAATGGAATCCATGGACTATAGCAATAGGCATAGCATGATTAATAGCTATTCCAACATACTTGTTAGGAGCAACGGTAAATACACCAGAAGTATGGATTAAAAATTGAGTAATAACAAATCATCTTACTGGAGAATTCTATGTTGAAGCATGTAATAATGCAGACCATAGTCTTGCATGGAACAGTGATTCTTGATTTTCTGCTAAACTCGTATTTCGTCAAAAATCTAACTGAATCGAATTTCAGACAGAAATAACATACCCATTACAAAATACTACACCAAATCCAGGATGTAGTATCATACATTGAACATTGCCTATAGATACCCATAGAGAACTAAAATCCCCCCAAAATTTCCTATTTCCTCCTAGAACCCGAGGCTTAGCTGTGCGGAAAGATGAGGTTTTTGAGTTACTTTCTCAAGATTCCAGTG
>JAYSPL010000059.1:0-2323 GCA_043722085.1 Candidatus Altimarinota bacterium
GTTCCTGTAACGTATAGATCTAACATTATTCCTCCATATCCAAACAAACTAAAGCCACGTGTCTTTAGACCGTGGCTAGATCCCAACTAACTTTTTACTCTTAGATACTGGATCGACTTTTGCATCTACAGCATCGAGAAGTGATTGTTCATTGGTTACTGATGGCGTAAAATTGTTATTATCATCAAAGTCTTCGTTTTTGGATTGGAAAAAAGCAGATGGTGGCATTTGTTCCCGATCACCAGATACAATAAGTCTTTTTCCTCGATATATAAGAGGAATAGCTACATCTACGAACATCTGAGATGCCTCATCTATGATGATACAATCCATGACACCCTCTTCCAGTTTTAGTATAGAACAAGCCACATCAGGAGTAGCAAGAATGACAGGAAAGATACTAAATACATCAGGAGTCCCAGTCTTTTCCGATTTATATGTGTATATATCTCGTATAGTAGATTTTTTCCGATTTTTACTTTTTACTTTTGCAAGCAGATCTTGGTTTTCGAGTATTCTAGCAAATTCTGATCGGTTTTTATACTTTGATATGAGGAGATTTTTTCGATATTCCTTTTCTTTTTTAAGAAGATCAGCAAGCTCTAATTTGTATCGTTCTATATCAACACTTGTATCTTCGACTTCGTATCCGATTTCTCTATATATCCGATCTCGTAGTATTGTGAAGAGTACATCGCTCATGAATGCATGAGATTCTTGTATATACTGAGGATTCTCATCAAAAATATGGATCATTTCTGGATTTCTTTCGAGATATCCGAATACTTCTGCTATTTTTGGGAGACTGATAGATGTATCGTACATATCTCTTAGGCTGTCTATATCAGTTGAATGTACTTGTTTTCTGATTTCTGTATATTGCTTCTCAGTTATGATGGATCTAATCTCCTCGAGATATTCATCAAGTATGTAACGGATTTCTTCGATTGTTTTTGTGTGAGCTGAAAATTTTTCTGATTGAAGATATTGACTAAAAATAAGCCAACTAATATGCGTATATTCGTCTCTTTTTGATCATGTTGTATCGATGGTTGAACATATTGTTTTGAGATATCGTGTAATTTTATCACTATTATCTCTTTTTCTAATCTTCTCATTTTTCTCTCCAAATATATTATTTGAGTAATTTATATCTGTACAGAGTTCTGAATATTTTTTGACTTCGGCAATATAGTTTACAAATGATTCCTTATCACGCACTCTACCGTAAAGATCTGCATATCATTTTATCTGATTTTTTATCATTTCCTTAGATCGTCCGAGAATTTCATCTCATCCATATATACTCTGAAATGCTCGGATATCTATGATGGAAAGATTGCCAAGTTTATAATCCAAGAACTGATTATAATCTTTTATTCTTTTTTCCAAAAAATCAATTCTCAAAGAATCTTCGGCACGAAAAGATATATATTTTGACTCACTTTTGAGTAAGTGATCATTTTGTAATACAGTCTTTATATTATCTATGATCTTGAGTCTGTCTTTTTTAATGTCGTGAACATAGTTCACGAGAAAACCTAAACCAATACTGCTCATTCGTTTGAGAATAACCTCTAATGCAGGAGCCTTTTCGCATACAACAAGCACTGTTTCATTATTGTAGAGTGCATCAACTATGATATTTACAATCGTTTGTGATTTACCTGTACCTGGAGGTCATTGAATCGCAGTGATCATATTGATTTTTGCCTCGAGTATAGCACCCTCTTGGGAGGGGTCTGATTCTGATATGAGACAAAGATCTCGTGCTCTTCATAGTGGCTTTATGATCTTTGGAAACTGTCCTGGTGGAGCGAGGAAATATTTGAGGAGTGCATCCATATTATATTTGAGATAAAGATGTAATATCTGCCAGAATAGCCTTATAGGCAAACTTGAATTCGCCTATGCCAGCA
Organism: Candidatus Altimarinota bacterium; assembly: GCA_043722085.1. Lineage (GTDB taxonomy): Bacteria > Patescibacteriota > Gracilibacteria > BD1-5 > UBA2023 > JABFSX01. The sequence goes on from JAYSPL010000059.1 coordinate 1,920, forward strand.
CAATTATATACCTGTGGATCGAGCTCATCTCGGGCTGAGTTTTTGAGAATATCTTTGCTAGGCATCTTGGAGATAATACGATCCATGTCCGATATACCTATTCATCTATGTTGAGTGAATATTTTCTTGATATGTTGCTCAATTTCTGGTAGATTTGAAAATTCAAGATCGATGGTCTCATCTATATCTATTTTATGCTCATATCTGAGCCATTCAAGAAGAATGCCATTGTATGTTATGGGAGTATCTGGAGTCCGTGAAAGTATAATTTTTCATCTTTCGACAGATATGGATATGTCTATCATAACTAAAATCCCCCCAAAATTTCCTATTTCCTCCTAGAACCCGAGGCTTAGCTGTGCGGAAAGATGAGGTTTTTGAGTTACTTTCTCAAGATTCCAGTG
>JAYSPL010000060.1:0-5995 GCA_043722085.1 Candidatus Altimarinota bacterium
ATCAACGCTATATGTTGTATCGTATTATGACGGTTTTTTCATAGGAAATCCCATGGGATAAAAATTTAGTCCTCAGATTTTCGGGATAAGCCCAAATAAGTGTATACCCCTCGTGGGTATTTTTTATAAAAGATTTGACTTCCAAAACTAATGCAATACTATAAAGGGTATATAACAAATTATATATATGGCTCACACAAAAAACAAGAAATCAGGAGTAAGTATTCTCGACGAGAAAGAGAAGGACGCAAAGAAACTCGCGAAACAAGTTGCAAAACAACAGCAAAAAGAAGCGAGTAAGCTCGAAAAAAAGCATGAAAATATGATGAAAAAAGCCGCAAAGGAAGCGAAAAAAGTGCAAAAAGAACAAGAAAAGTCGGCTAAAAAAGCCGCTAAGGAAGTTACTAAAAAAGCAAAAAAAACTCAAAAAGAAGCAAAAAAACTTGCTCAGAAAGACGCAAAGACGCTTGCTCAAAAAGACGCAAAAAAACTCAAAAGAGATACAAAAACAACAGGAGTTTCTCCAGTCAAAAAAGTGGTTCTGGTAGCTAAATCTACTCCAACGAAAAAACTCACTATTGCAAAAGTAGCCACTAAGACTACTCCATTAGGCACTACTCCAGCTCCAATCGTTGTAGTATAATCATCTCAAAAAAATCTCTTCTTCCAGATATCTGGAAGAAGAGATTTTTTTAATTCTCATCTTTTTTGATGTATTTTCTATATTACACCTGACAGTATCGCGCACTTGGCCCAACAGAATACGCAGGCAAATGAGCAACTTCATCATGATGATATCATAGAGAATCAGTTTTTTTCGTTCCGCACATTCCGATTATGCGGATTCTCATATCCAAGTAGAATTACAGGAGCAACTTGATCTTAGCAAATAGATTTGCTATAATTTCATTTTTCCATACATATGGATATATGTTCTCGACAATCATATCTGCATCTTGGTATCATACTACTCCTCACGGTGTGGTATTGTATCGTAGATAATTGCAAAATAATCTCTTCAATTCCCCCGTGAGTATCACTACTTACGGGGGATTTTTTTTACTCAAAATAATATATGAAACGCTCACAACTCTGGATCAACATCTGGCATCACTATCTCTCATATTGGCGGTAAGATTTTTCGTATGTCATCTTGAACTTGTTTCAGGATCTCTCCACCAGAATTCTTATCCGCCATCATAGGCGGATTTTATTTTACTATTTTTATACTAATGAAAACAACACAACCAATCATCTCCAATACTGACTCAAGATCACCATTGCTCCCTATAACATACGCTGGTATCACGGCTGAGTGCATACCTGGTACACAGAACGTCTATGAGATAGTATGGAATTGTGGGAGCCTTGCTGGACTCATGATCACTCTCGATGATCCACTATCTCGTCATCAATCACTCGCTATGTTAGCGAGAATACTCGAGTGAATTCAGCAGGCTAATAAACAACTTATATTCATAACAGACCAGATTATATTTGATACTCATTCAGATATTCTGAGTTCACTTTTTGTATCTATTTTTGGAATTGGGAATTTTGCAATCAAGGGGGTACAGACTATCGCACAGGATAAAAATCCTATCAATGGTCTCCGAGTCAATAGAACTGGATTTACCTCTGATGATCGGCTTATATCTCTCATTGAATCTCTTCCAGATGCAACTGTGATCTCTAGTATACCGAGATCCGATCCAAGACTGGATATTATCAATGCACGAATTCCTAGAGAATCTCAAATCAGAGAATCATTCGCATTTCGCACTCTCTGATTGCTCACACTCAATGCAAAAAAATCAAATCAGGAATTGATAGGATGATCTGCCATGGGATTCATATGAAGAGCCAATACTCTTGATGAACTTCAGGCAATATTCTCTGGTTTTCCTGATCAGAGGATCGTTCTCAAGGAAGATGCTGGCTCAGCATGATGAACTAGTGTGAATTTCATTGGTAACAATGAACAACGGAACGCTATACTAAAAAATCCAATCGAATTCCCAGTATTGATTTTTCGATTTCTGGAACCAACCCTTATCCAAGATAGCATAACTGGATGACAATTTCCGATTCAATTTCGCCCATTTTTTATGAGTGACGGATCATTTGCTGGCTGATGTCTCAAGGTTCCAAATGAGCCAATTCAGAATGATGGCTTTAGTATTGGCTGATGAAAGTCGAGTTTTGCCAAACAAAATAGATCACTCAATACATCATCAGGCCTTTGCAATTCATTTTTTGTAGATAATTCTGGAGATTGGGTTTCTGGACAGGTTATCACAGATACATGATTTCAGACAATTGATAGCAAAAAAATAACAGAGAGATTTATGGATTTTTCTTTGGTGAAAACGAAGAAAGTAATATGATCTGAAGAACTCATCAGTTGGGCTACTGATATGCAACCAATGATTCGTAGTATCCAATTCCAGACGAATCAAACTCTATGACTCATATAATTATCTATGAAAAAAATACTCACTACACTACATCGATACGGGAAAAAAACAGGAGATGATACTATCGATTTTCTCATATATCTACCACATTCATCTCTCGATACAGACTGGTTATCGTTTGCTAGATCGACATTCCAGATACCGAGAGATGATATATCTGATGCATTATTAGGATCATATATGTACCATGAAGCTGATATCGGCATGAGCGAAGTGACTCAATCATGTATGGCTAGTCTTGTGGATATTGATTTCTCAATTGGTATTCTCGAGGTGAATATACCACGATCTCTCTGTGATCTGAATCGTCCACTGGAACTGGCAGTTCCTCCAATTATGAATACAGAGAAATGGGGAAATATCTATAGTGATGCTACAATAGAAATATCTGAAGTGCTATCTCGATCCAAATTCTGTCTCCAGCTCCACAGTATGTGCTCATATGATCGTATTCAATCATTCCAGTTTGATTCAAGTGTGTCAGTATCTCAAATATACGATTTTGTTTCTTCAGGATATGCCGGTAACAAAAGAGAATGCACCATCCTGACAAGTGATACTAACGGTAATCATAAAAGTAATCATACGTATGATGAATTACTGACTCGATCATTCAATAGGGATAATATATCCATAGGAAAGAATACGGCCTATCAACTCATATGAGATTATCCAGCAACCAAGATCATGGAAACCATACCATCATCATTCCTGGAGATAACAAAATGATCACTTGCAAATACTGATACTTCAGATATGATCGATACAAATCAGATTATATTTGATGCAGATAAGATTTCTATTTTTGGGAATATTCTTGCTCGCAGTATCGAACAATTTTTAATTAGAAATTAATACTCCTATGTCTCGCAAAATCATCACCGGAGTCAAATCCACTGGCTCGTCGATGCATCTCGGCAATCTCATGGGTGCCGTTCTCCCATTTGGACGCACAGCGGTCGGCAATGACGCTGCCATATTCATCGCGGATCTGCACTCACTCACGAGTGTGAAGGATGGTAAGACCCTCAGAGAACAGACTCTCGAAGTTGCGATCGAGTACCTTGCCATCTATGGAGTCGATACACCGATCACGATATTCAGGCAGTCGGATATCGTAGGTATTACGAAACTCATGTGGATTCTTACGAATGTGACGCCATATTCACTAATGAATCGCGCTCATAGTGATAAAGATTCCGTAAATAAAATTCTAGAAAAAATACAATGATTAATGAGATGATTAGAGTCTGTAAAAAATATGGAACAAATCCTAAATTTTCTTAAAGTTGATACAAAGAGTTTTGATTCTAATAAATCTGCAAAGCAAGTTTTGGATCGTATTATTTCAGAATATTTACCTGAACTTATTAAAAGTACAATTCGTATCGAAGGAGAATCCTCTATCAACATGTGAGTATTTAACTATCCGATTCTCATGGCAGCCGATATCATCGGATATGATTGTGAGGCAGTACCAGTCGGTAAGGATCAGATCCAACACCTGGAGATGACACGAGATATTGCAAGAGCATTTAATAAGACATACGGACAAGAAGTATTTATCGAACCCGAGGCAATCATCGATGAGTCAGTGGCAACATTGCCTGGAATTGATGGTCGCAAGATGTCGAAGAGCTATGATAACTTCATCGGGATATTCGATGATGAGAAGACACTCAAGAAACGAGTTATGTCTATTGTCACCGATTCACTTGGAATGGACGATATAAAAGATCCAGATACTTGCAATGTGTTCGCACTAATTCGAGTATTTGGGACTCCCGATGAGGTGGAATCAATCCGTCAAAAATACCTCACACCAAATATGGGATTCGGATATGGACATGCAAAGTCTGCACTTCTTGATATATTGATTCGCTATCTCGCTCCGTATCGTGCGACTCGAGAGAAACTTCTTCTGGATATTCCTTTTGTTGAAGCGAAACTCGCAGAATGAGCTCGTATCATGAATGCAAGACTCGATGCGAAGATGCGACTAGTGAAGGAGGTGGTGGGAGTGAATTAAAATTTAATTTTTCAATAATTCAATTACGAATATATTTTGTATTTTCCCGAATTTGTCTATAATTCCCATATGACCCAAGAACAAAAATTCATCTCCTATTTCCTGAAGTCTGCCTATATGAATATGCATATGGAGGATGAGGCAGTATATAGCGAAGCAGAACTCGCAGAGCGATATAGACTCACACTACAGTGACTCACGAAAGAGTGAGTACATAAGGATCTCATATTCAAGTCCTAATGAGCAAAACAACCCCGTCATATCGCGAGACGAAATATGGCACCCTTTCGATTGCTGAGATCGAAGGAGTGATTTTCGATAATCTGATCCAGACCAAGGCGTATCTTCTCAGAAACTATAAAACACTTTCATGGGATATCGAGACATTTCTTTCGATCCATAGACTTCTTTGTGGAAGTCATTTTGAAAATGCAGGTACGTATAGGAGACATCAGGTACAACTCTGAGACTTCGTCCCTATCCCGTACCATGAGGTACCGATCGAAATGAAGAATCTCTCTAATGATATCGAGATGAGACTTGATCACGCAAAAACAGAAAAAGAGAAAAAAGAACTCCTTGCCTATGTCATGTGGCGAATCCTCTGGATTCATCCATTTTTTGACTACAACGGTCGTATTGTACGACTCTTCGGAGAACTCTATCTCCTCAAGAACTGACTCCCACTTTCGACTTTCTCTTGATCGACTCGACATGACTTCACTGATGCTATGAAAAAAGCAACAAATGAAGGAATATTTGATGACATTATGAGGCTTCTCTAGAGTCTTCGACTCGATGCGAAGATGAAGGTAGTGAGGGAAGTCGTTGGCGTGAACTAGATGAGTATCTATATTTGGTTCAGTTATCAAGAAATTATGCCGAAGATGCGGACTTGCATTTAATAGTCAGTTAAATGTATTGACTATTTACCAAAAAATATAATAATAAATATATTAAGTAAATAAAAATAAAGTATGGATACATTAATCCGGGAACCAGAAGCTACTGGACGATGAGTATCGTTATCATCTATAATACCATATCCAATTAATCACTTGCGAGGATTTATGAAAAATGCATTGAAATTATTACTAGACTCCTCTCTTCAGGATGCACCAGGATTCAAAAAAATACTGACATTGTTTCGTGATTTGTATGAGGTTACCAAACGGAATCATATTTATACTCCTGAAGGTTTGTTTGATAGACGAAGAAGGGCAGAAATCTGTATGAACTGACTTATTCAGTATGAGGATTTTTTTTCATCAAATGACTTCAAAGATATTATGGAAGCATTACGTTATATACGTCTTGAGAATTGGACAAAGCAACTTCAATGAAATCATGGTATTATCCAAAATGCTAATCTCAAAAAAGAATTGTATCTTACTAAAATCCCCCCAAAATTTCCTATTTCCTCCTAGAACCCGAGGCTTAGCTGTGCGGAAAGATGAGGTTTTTGAGTTACTTTCTCAAGATTCCAGTG
>JAYSPL010000061.1:0-16052 GCA_043722085.1 Candidatus Altimarinota bacterium
CACTGGAATCTTGAGAAAGTAACTCAAAAACCTCATCTTTCCGCACAGCTAAGCCTCGGGTTCTAGGAGGAAATAGGAAATTTTGGGGGGATTTTAGATAGTAATCAATATCAAAAAGGGATTCTCCTACGGAGAATGACAAAACTACAGAAACAGATGATAACAAAGAAAAACCACAGAAATACAAAACCACACAATACTACTCTCCATAGTGGATATCCTCCCATGCGGTTCGATAGAGCGGTTCGCCGAGACGCTTTTGATCAAGCGCATGTCCAATGAAGCCAATAGAACGCGCGAGTATAAAAAAAGCATTACAAATGCCAGCGTCAATATACATCTTTATGTCAGTCTGTGACATACCGATCGAAGTGAAGATATCAAGAAGGGATGCTGCCACATGGCCATCCACATTGAGAATGAGATTGGGTCTTTTTTCGAGTGTGAGCGCCTCCACCGCCAGTGCATAATCGAGATATATACTCGATGGAATATCTTTGGCAAGATGTTTGAGTATCTCGCAACGACTATCTGGATTGAATTTATTTTTCACCTTGTGTCCAATACCCTGAATTGGATTTCCACTTTTTTTCATATGGGTAATGAGATCTTCTGGAGTCTCATGGTTAGCAACACTCTCATACCACGTTCGAGCCGCACCATCAATCGCTCCACCAAACCTGGGACCAATCGTCAGAAGCCCAGATATCAGAGAAGAAAGGATATCTTTGCCTGCCCTTGCTGTTATAATCGTATTGGTCGCCCCAGCCACGGCAGGACCATGATCCGCGAGTAGAATGATAATCGTATTGATATAGCTCAGTGCGTACTCCGGGAGTTCTCGCTTGAGCCAGAGTGCTCCGATCACTCTGGCAATACTCGCATCACGCGTATAGTCTATAAGAGGCCGATTATTGTAGAGAACCTCATCTCAGCGTTCATCAGAAATCGTAGAGGTGAATTGGGTGGGTTTTCGACTGGCTATAGTCGCGAGTTTTTGTTGTATAGTATCTTTCTGTCATTTCGACACAGGAAGCAATCCATTTTCTCTATTTTCGGAACTCTGGACCTGATCATTCTTCGCGATGACGGAGTCAAAAACACTCTCAATCAGATCACCAAAATCTGCGTAACTCTCGGGTACATGAGCTCATGCATCTCGAAGGGCTTTATTTTTGTAACTCGCTTTTTCTTCATCTGCATTCGCCTTGGCTCAGGCATGTCAGAATTGGACTGTCGTCGTAAGCTTTTCTGCAAATGATCCACTCACATAGGCCACGATGGGTTTAGTAATTTTTTTTGTCAGAAGGAGCTCTGCTACTTCGAGCTCATCGCGGGATCCTACTTCTCCGAGAAGTACCATTAGACGTATCTCAGGATTTGCTGCATAGTCAAGCACTATATCTCGAAACGTAGAACATACAAAACGATCTCATCCGAGTGCTATCCCTGTGTGAATACCATCTGTCCGAGTTCCAATCACTCGAAACATCTCATTTGACATACCACCACTTCGAGAGACAAATCCCACGGATCCTTTTTTGTACAGTCAACTGGCTATGATATTCTCGATTGAGCCTCCTGAGTTCCCCATTCTGAGTGTGCCTCCTACAATTGCCCCTGCTGTCGCTGGTCATATAATGCGTATTTTTGCATTTACGTCGTTATACGCGATAATCTCCCGGATCTCGCGTTCTGGAATCCCCTCCGCGATAATCACAATATTTTGAAATAACTCACTTTTGACGGCCAACCACGTTGCCTCTGACGCTGAACGAAATGATGCGAGATTGATAAAAGTATCTATCGAGTCATCCTGAGGAATCTGTTCTATATTTGGATATATCGGAATAAGGACTTCATTCGCACCAAAAAAGAGCTTCGTAACACTGACGCGATGCGCGTTGGGATCAATGATGCCCGCAATAGAAGGAGACCTGTCCGAGAGAAAATCAAAATCGAGCATGCGCTGCGCTATATCCAAATGTCGACCGTAGATGATAGCACGAGAAGTGGAAGTGAACATAGGCGTTACTATTTTGAGAGAAAATGTCGACTCGCGATCAGGATATTTGGAGAAGAAGTATTTCAGTTTTTGTGAAGGTCTTCAATTTCAGATAGTGAGAACCAACGAGATTCTCCGATATCATATTCATCCTTGATATTTGCCCGATAATGAATCAGAAGTATCTGTTCTGGCTGGGTATCTCGGATAATAGTATCGATCAAAATTGTCGGATCATCCTCTGTGAGAGTGATCATATTATCTCATACGACTTCTCGGGCTCTCGTGAGGGCATTCTCACGAAATGAAAGTGAGTCATCGAGTCGTCCACCGATATATTGATATTTACCAGTTGAAGCAGAAATATGAAGAAGTATTTTATCACCAGAACTATTGATAACTACTGGTCATGTTGATATGGTGAATACACCCTTATTTCATGAAAAATCCAAATAAGGATGAGAGAAAATAGTAGACATAAATAAAAATTATAGGGTAGAATTACAGAGTAATCTTAGTTAAAATATCCGTCATATACACCTTCCCATCGGCAATCTCACACGGGAGTCCGAGTTCTTCACAAGCTTGTTTCATCATGGCAAGTCACGTGGTATCATTGATGCCTCCTCGTCTTACGAGAATATGAACGTCTTGCTCTCTCATGCTGTCAATTCGATCACGAAACGCATCGATAATTCCTGAAAAGGTTCGATCAATATGGGTAAAATTCGCAATTGCCCCAGCGATAATCAAGTATTTTCATACGTGATGATTCGCGAGCATAGCGTCCAGAAGTGTAGCGGTATAGGCCCGCGTATTCTCGCGATCAGGATTGCCACTGCACTCTCCATAATTTCCAATTTCGGAAGCAAATCCAAGATCTGCGAGTGTATCAGCAATAATGACTGAGGCGCCACCACCAGACGTCAGAAGCCAGATGCGCCCTGCTGGATTGAGAATGCGAAACTTGAGACTGGCTCCAGTTTGCGAATCGAGTTTTTCAATATAGAGTTCTCAGCTTGTTTTCTCAGAACCAAATGGATGTGGGAATGCCAGTTGATTCCAGTGTTTTTTTTGTTTGAATCACTCACTATCATCGACTCGGGCAACCATATCAAGACAGATCACATTCCCAGATGTATCAAAAACGAATGGATTGACTTCAAGATACGCAAATCCATATTCTACAAAAAAACCGTAGAGTGAGGAAAGAAAATCTATAATTCTTGGATTGGTGATATCAAGTGATAGAGCAAAATCTACTTGCGTATCTTGCTTAAGGGAGATTTTTACAGAATGAACTTGTTCCCAGTTTTCTTCAATCTCTATGCCTCCAACCGTCGAGAAGTACAATATATCATGGTCTCGTTCGGTTTTTATAGCCACATAGTATTCCTCAGTATGCGGGATAAATGGCTCAATGAGAAACGTGTTCAGTTTGCCAAGTTGTTCTCCAATCATCACTTCTTTCAGGTTATACTCCTGGTACCAATCATGGGTGCGAGCACTACTGAGATTGACGCCGATGAGACCATATTTTCCTCGTTTTCCAAAGAGCTGATCAGGCTTGATCACCCATCGTATGTCGCTCTCTGATTCAGATACATCAAAAAGATCAAGATCAGATGCTCACTGGATGAGATATCCTCGATACACGCAAGACTGGAATGTAGCGAACAGACGCTTGGCGTCATATTCACGGATTGCGATTTGTGCCATAGTGTTTTTATGTAGTATATATGAAAAATAGGGGAAACAAAATTTTTGCCTTCCCTACTCTCATCTATTCCCCAAAAAACTCTTCCATCCATCATTTTTTCATCTTTCATCCTTCAGATTGTAAGAGTGCTTCGTAGAGCCTTTTCTGATCTGACGAGAGCTTGGTAGGGATACTGATCTCAATATGAATCTTGAGACTTCCTGATCCTCACTTGCGATCCAGTCGTTCCATACCTTCATCCCGAAACACAATCACGAGCCCATGCTGCGTTCCTGCCTTGATATCGAGTGTTCTCTTTCCTAGAATTGGAAGATCGATAAGCTGCTCGCTACCGAGTGCTGCTTCGGCTGGGGATATATGCACGCTATAGTGGAGATCAGAACCTTCTCTCTTGAGTCCGCCCTCATTCTCCGGAACCGTAAAGGTAATATAGAGATCTCCATGCCCATCATTTCATCGGTTCCCTTCAGCGCGCAGCTTGATCGTCATGGCATTGTCGATTCCCTTCGGAATATCAATAGTTTTTTCGACTTTTTCTCGAATCTTTCCGCTTGCATGACAGTAGCTACATTTTTCTGTGATTTTCTCTCATTTTCCATGACAGGTACCACATGGGCGAGCTTGCTCCATCACTCCAAAAACCGTCTGAACTCGTTCACGAACCTGACCATGACCATGACACGTATGACACTTCTCTGTTTTTCATCCCTTCCCACTGCAGTGATGACACGTAGTTGACCTGTCAAATTCGATCTTGCGACTCACACCAAGGATCGCATCTTCGAGTGAGATACGCAGTCGCATCTCAATATCTTCACCGATATCAGCTCGAGATCGAGCGCGAGCGCCCCCTCATCCACCAAAAAATGACGAAAAAATATCACCAAGATCCACATCAAATCCCTGTGCAAATCATCCACCTGATCAACCTCACTGTCCATGATTATCCATGGTGCCATGACGATCATAGTGCGCCTTTTTTTGATTATCAGAAAGTACGCCATACGCTTCATTGAGCTTCTTGAATTCGGCTTCTTTGATTTTATCACCACCGTGACGATCTGGATGGACTTCCATGGCTTTTTTTCGGTAGGCTTTTTTGATCTCATCGGACGAAGCGGTTTCTATCACTCAGAGGATGATATAGTATTCTTTGGACATAGGAAAATGAGGAGTTATACGATGAGAAATACAAGACACATCGGATGCTGTATATTGTACAATACAGAAACCAATGTGCCTATATGACGATTGTTTGATCTATGCTGCTTAGCCATGTTTTGCGATCGCCGCTTCAAGTATCGATACATCTTGTGCCCCTACCCACTTCTCAACCGGCTGACCATCCTTGAAGAGGATCATCGTCGGTATAGACATAATCCGTAATTGACTTGGGATAGTTGGGTCACTATCAACATCATGTTTAGCGATCACGGCTCGCCCTTCTGTAGACGTCGCCAGTTCGGCAAGACGAGGGAGCATCATCTGACAAGGACCGCACCACTCTGCCCAGAAATCAACCAGCACGAGCCCCGTCTTGGTAATATCTGCGAATGTGGAATCAGTGGAAATTTGGAGAGACATAAAAATATATTAAAATGGTAAAATTGGGCATCATCTACCGAGAGAATATATTGAAAAATATAGAAAAAGCAAGTGAATTTATGAGAATGATTCTCATAATAGGATGAAATCCTTCCTGTGTAGTATCATAATACTATCATCGATATCTGTTTTCTCGAGTTGATACGGGATATGTCCTCGATCTAGATATAGATAAAGGTCCTGCATCTTGTCTGCGAACTTCTCGACATCATCGATGATGATGAGTGCACTCGGAGTACACTTCGGAAGAATTAGGAGAAGGTATTGGAGATATTCTTTTTTCATGGCATCGATATATACCAGATCAAAAAATCCATCCGCCAAACCTGGTATGACTGATTTTGCATCTCACCAGATAGCATGAATATTTTTGATTTTACAATTTTTGAAGCTCGTCACCGCATCAATGTGCATGTTCCACGCCTGCTCTATCGTTGTGATATCAGAATCGACCGGAGTGACAGTAGCAAAATGAAGGGCTGAGTAGCCATTCGCTGTACCAATTTCGAGAAGGTGCTTCGGATTTTTTTCACGGATGATTTGCTTCAATGCTTCGGCATTCTCCTCTGAAATATTGGGAATCTCGCGTTCGAGTCCGATTTTTTTGAGATTGCGGAGTGTGAGAGCAATGATCTGGGTGGACATGGGTGAATTATTTAAGTTGTTTTTTATACGTAAAAATGATGGAACCTGTGGGAGTAAATCAATTAGTTTACTGGTCATGCAATATTTTATATATACATATTTTATTTTCGCAATTATTTTACTATTCATTTCATCCACGCTTCAATATCTTCTCGTATTTCTGCTATAAGATCAGTATCACGAAGATCCGCAAATTGCATATCTGGAACTCCTGATTGTCGCACTCCATAGACTTCACCTGGCCCACGCAGATCGAGATCAATCTGGGCGAGTTCGAATCCATCGTTACTCTCTTCCATGGCCCTGAGTCGTTCGGTCTTGTATTCTCGGGTCGTGAATAGGTAGCAATAGGACTGATCCTGCCCTCGTCCAACGCGCCCTCGAAACTGATGGAGCTGTGAGAGTCCGAATCGTTCGGCCGCTTCGATACACATGACCGTAGCATTGGGATTATTGACTCCAACCTCTACCACGGAAGTAGACGAGAGAATTTGAATTTTATTTTCATAGAATTCCTGCATGATGCGGTCTTTTTCTTTTCCACTCATTTTGCCATGGATGAGTCCTACTGAAAACTTCGGAAATATACCAGAGAGAACTTCTTGCATATTGGTCGCGGAGGCAATGTCGAGAGAATCAGATTCTTCGACCAGTGGAGAGATCCAGTATACCTGACGACCACTTTTTACTTCTTCTTCCACCCAATGGTACACCTCGACTCTCTTCTCTTCTTTGACAACTCGGGTATGGATTGGTTTGCGACCAACGGGATACTCATCGAGTACTGAGATATCCTGATCTCAGTAGAGCGTGAGCGCGAGTGAACGAGGAATCGGTGTGGCTGACATATTGAGTCGATGTGGAACCATCAACGTATGACTACAATATTCTTCCAACACTTTCCGTTGTTCGACTCCGAAACGGTGTTGTTCATCAACGACTACAAATCCCAGTCGTGCAAATGAAACAGAATCTTGGATGAGTGCGTGCGTTCCAAATATGATATCCGTCTGTCCACTCGCGAGACGAGACCTGGCATCTTCTTTTATTCGGGGGGTTAGTGAGCCAACCAGAAGGTCTGATTGGATCTTCCACTGCATGAGCCACGCTTCTTGGCCAGTAAAATGTTGACGAGCCAGAATCTCTGTCGGTGCCATGATGGCAACTTGGATTCCGATCCCCTCTGGATATTGTTGTCGACTTACGAGAATCGCATGAACACTGGCAAGCAGTGCCACTACGGTCTTGCCAGTTCCTACATCTCATTGGAGCATGCGCGCCATCGCATGCGGACGCTCCATATCCTTGATAATCTGGAAAAGTACGATTTTTTGCTTGTTGGTCAGTGGGAATGGGAGTGATGCAATGAGACGCTTCATAATCTCCGTATCAAGGGTCAGAGCTGGAGCAAGACCGAGTGACTCTCGTTCGAGTGTATGCTTTTTTTCGAGACCTCTTTTTTGAAAATGAAATAATTCTTCGTATCCAAGCTCGGTACGTGAACGGTCGAAATCCTCCAAAGACGCAGGAAAATGAATCGATTCAATATTTTCTCGTCGTGATCGAAATCCGTGCTTGTGGCGAATCTCGAGAGGAATCGTATCATCAAAATTCTGTACCAGGTAGGTTCTCAGGAGGGCAATCTTTTCTCGGATCCAGATGCCTGGGATATAGTTGAGATCCGAATATACGGGTACAATTTCTCGGCGTATTACTTTCCAGTGTTCGATCTCACATGATGGGAATGTGAGTCTCCCATATTCATACTTCGCCTTCCCATAGATCATGACGGTATCACCAGATGCGAATTGTTGCAAGAGAAACTTTCGATTGAACCATATGGCCTCTGAGTATGATCCATCACGATCGACCAGGACCGCCTTGATGAGGAGCTTTTTACTATGAGTTATCTCACTCGTAATAAGTTCGACCCGACACTTGATAACTTGTTTTTCTAGGATATTGACATCCGAAAATCGCTCACACACGTCACTCTTGTCTTCGATATCTCGTGGGAAATACGAGAGAAGATCTAAGACAGTCTCGATCCCCGATTCGTGGAGTCGTTTGATATAGGCGTCGGTCGTGTGAAGGAGTGACTTGGTGAGTTGCATGGGAATAGTATATCTCCAACTCCCAAATATAAAAATGGAAATGAAAAAATCGCCTAGTACCAGGTGATTATTTTTTCATGGAGAATGTTCCTGGGGGCGGAACACTACTTTGTGGAAATAATGATTGAGCTAGAGCTCTCGCAATATCAGGAGACGGATTTTTATCGACGAGTAGCTGCTGTACTCATGCAAGCTCCAGCGGAGACGACAAGAGACTATACCATGATTTGCTCTTCAAATCTACGGTAGAAGTCAATCAAGTATTGGGTACAATATCACAACTGAGTTCATATAATTCCTTAGTAGTTCCACACTTTGTCAAAAATTCTCAACCTTTTTTTCCAATTTCAGTTCTGAGAGCATCAAGATTACCAGCAAGTACTCTCATGGGGGGTTGGAAGAGTGAATTTCCATTGTTACCAACCAATTCATACATATGAGAAGTGGGAATACGGCGAAATTGAATATACGGAAAATTCTCTGGTCACTTCTCAGTATTTTGATAGATTGCCTCTCTTGCAAGTGCATAGGGCTGATTGATATTTTTTTGGTCTTTAGTATTTCTTATTTTCGTGAGCATGCCACTTCCATCTGGATTTCGAATGAGGGTAAATATATCCCCGGCTCTAAGCGTTCAAAGATTGGGAATATCCTTGAGAAATGATTCTCGGATGCCGAGACCGGTTGCAACGGCTGATGAGCCCTCTCAAGTAGAGATGGTGATAGTCTCTGTCCTTTGTCCATCTGATTCTCTGGATTCAAGTCAAGCCATATATTCGAAAGTTAAAAATGTATTATGCAGCTGCAAGATATTTCTCAGCATTGGCCGATTTTCCATAATACACATCACTATCCTCCATTAATTCCTCATAACGGGTTTTAGTCTTTGTGTGAGTTATTTCTGATCAGGCGAGATGACTTGTCATTGTATGACCGAGAGGACGCACTGCAAAAGCAGTCCCCGTCTCTTGGATATGGACACGTACACCGTTATATATGAGCGTCTTTCCTATGAGACTCTTCATACCGAGGAGGAGACTCGGAGCGAGTCCTGTAATCTCAAATATTCGCTCAATATCAGCCATCGTATGATGCAATTCGACGAGAAGTGTTTGTGGATCGAGTAGCTCATGAACAGTTCTTGCGAAACTCGACTGACTAAATTGCACTCGGTCCTGCCATTTTACAAGAAACTTATCCACATCATGAACAATAGCCAATCGACTCGTACTCGGAGCCTCCGAATTCATACTTTGTTTCATATAAATAAAGTTAAGATAAATTATGTTACCCAAACATTTTGTCACAAATTAATATTTTATGCAAATGTTTGCAGCACTTTTCTTTGCTTGTTTTCATATTTTCTGTATACTCGAAAAAGTTTGTGACTCTAATGATCTCGATTGGCACCGAGGGAAGCGTCATAATCAAAATAAAGTTGTTCTGAAATTCAGAAAACTTGGGTGGAACCGTCCTTCGTTAATTGCAAATTATAGGACCCCAAGAAAATATCATTATTTTTTTATGGGTCTTTTTTTATTTTTTATAATTTTCTCATATGTCTACCGTTTCCATGGCTACCCTCGTCACCTTTGCGAAAACAAAGGGTTTTGTATACCAAGGATCTGAGATCTACGGTGGACTCGCGAACTCTTGGGACTACGGTCCACTTGGTGCAACTCTCAAGGAAAATATCAAAAATCTCTGGATAAAGGAATTCGTCCAAAAGCGAAAGGATATGGTTCTCCTCGATGCCGCGATCATGATGAATCCCAATGTCTGGGTGGCATCTGGTCATGTTAGATCATTCTCAGATCCACTTATGGAATGTCGTGATTGTCATACTCGTCACCGCGCTGATAAACTCATTGAGGAACAAATCCTTGATAAAAAATATCTTGAAATTTGAGGTAGTACCTGTAATCTTTTTGAAGGTAGTGGGTCTCAAAATGAATTTCTTAATAAATGGAATACTATTTCTGTACATGAAGAAAAATTATCATTGATAGAAAGTCTGCGAGAAAAATTTAAAGGTAATATTGTGCTACTTGATTATGAAATTAAGAAATTTAAAGAAATTCCACTTCCAAACAATTGGACTGGAGATAAGACTCCACTTGAGGATCTTAATATATACAATGCAGGATGACACCTCCAGTGTCCAAACTGTGGATCTAAGAATTGGGGAGACGTAAAAAGATTCAATCTGATGCTCTCAACGAGCCAATGAACGACTGAAGATGCCACGGCACTGGTGTACCTTCGTCCTGAAACCGCTCAGGGGATATTTGTGAATTTCCCAAATATAGCGAGATCAACCCGCAAAAAAATCCCATTCGGAGTCGCGCAGTGCGGAAAGGCATTTCGAAATGAGATCACTCCCAAGAACTTCATCTTCCGAACCCGGGAATTCGAACAGATTGAGATCGAATACTTCTGCAAGCCAGGAACCGATGCTGAGACGTTTGAAACTTGGCTTATCGATGAGAACCAGTTCTTTATAGATACGCTAGGACTGAAGGCTGAAAACGTAAGATTCGTAGAAATTCCAAAAGAATGACTGCCTCATTATAGTAAACGAGCCGGAGACTTTGAGTACCTTTTTCCATTCGGTTGGGGAGAGATCTCGACGCTCGCCAATCGTACGGACTATGATCTGGGTGCTCATATGAAACACTCGGGTGCGGACCTCTCCTACTTTGATCCTTTCGATAATACCAAGTATATTCCCTATGTGATCGAGCCATCGATCTGACTCTCTCGTTTGACTCTTGCTGCGATGTGTGACGCGTATGATGAGGTAGTAGCCGAAGATGGAACTACGAAAGTAGTCATGCGATTTGCTCCACAGGTAGCGCCGATCAAGGTCGGAGTATTTCCACTCGTGAAGAAGTTCTCAGAATCAGCGAGCGAGCTCTACACTCTCCTTGCAGAACACTATGTCTGTGAATACGATGAAGCGGGTACGATTGGAAAACGATATCAGAGAGCTGATGAGACCTGAATCCCCTTCTCAATATGTGTAGAGCCTGAGAACTATGATCAAGGTCAGGTGACCGTTCGGACCCGCGACTCTGGAGAACAAGAAATTGTGAAGATTGTTGATCTTGTTGAGTTTTTCCGAAATAAAGGTTGCTAATATCACTAAAGTTCTACTATGCATTCTCTTATCGATTCCCTGTTTCATTTTTTTTCAACGATAGACTATACGGCGATATTCATACTCATGACGCTCGAATCTTCCATATTCCCAGTACCATCAGAACTCGTTATGATACCGGCAGGAGTATCTGCGATGGGATGACATATAGATCCAATACTCGCCGTAATTGTTGGTGGGCTCGGATCAGTTCTCGGGGCTATACTCAACTATTATATCATTGGGCGATTTCTCGGAAAACCATTTCTGTTGAAATATGGGAAGTACGTCCTCATCACGCATTCGAAGTATATGCGAGCGGAAGATCTATTTCTCAAAAATGCAAATATCTATACTTTTTTGGGAAGACTTATTCCGGTTGTGCGTCACCTTATTTCGATACCTGCTGGTATTTTTCAGATGAAGATGCTTCCCTTCGTGTCGATTACCTTCTTAGGGGCTAGCATCTGGTGTGGTATTCTCGTAGCACTGGGCTATTACTACGGAAATAATGTGATTACTATTGTCACTCAATATGGACATGAGCTCATGTATATCACTATTCCACTCATAGCACTGTATATCTGGTACAAGATTTTTAAGAAATAAAACCGATCACAGAGAAATCTTGTTTGCGTTTATCTGTGATATTCTAGCTGGCGAGGTCGTTCTCACGACTCAGTGCACAGAAATGCGATATTTCGCAACAGATGAAATTCCTAATACTGCACCGAGAAGACATACGGAGATCATCTCCGATTTTCTCGATAATACAGAGAGCATCGTGATACGACATCAGTAAATAATCCCGATTTCTCGGGATTATTTACAGGTACTCTGATCTCCCCACCAGTGTGCGAGTCCTATGAGTCGTTCGGATAAATCTTGGCCGAGTGGTGAGAGTGAGTAGCGAGAATCTGGTGTATCCTTGAGAAGGATTCAGGTGGTCACCAGTTCTGTAAGTCGGTCCGTGAGGATTTTGGTATTGGCCTCACCAATATTGCGTCTGATTTCTGTAAAGGTATTGGCCCCTTCATCTACCGCTTGCAGAATGAATAATACCCACTTCTTACCGAGAAGAGCGAAGAGTCACTGAGCATGTGGACAAGCACACTGAGGAGAACGTACCATAGAATCTTATTAATATAGAACCAATATAATCAATTTCTTTTTTAAAGCAAAATATTTGCTTTTTATATTTTTCTGGATATTATCGTTTCACTTTATTTAATACACTATACTATACTATATGTCTTTTCTCTCAAATCTCACTTGGCGTTACGCAACTAAAACATTCGATCTCGGTCGAAAGGTATCTGATACGGATCTCGATGCCATTCTCGAAGCCATCCGCATGACTCCGACTTCCTTCGGACTTCAGCCATATCATTTTTATGTAATATCTAATCAGGATGTTCAAAATCAGATACAAGCAGCAGCATGGAATCAACCACAGATTGGAACGGCTTCTCACCTTATCGTGTTCACGGCTCGTACTGATTTTGAGACTAATACCAATGAGTACTTTGAACACATGAGCGCAGGAAATCCAGATGTTCGTGCAGCACTCAAGGGATATGAAGATATGATCACTGGATCCGTCGGGAAATATTCGAGTGAAGACTACCTCGCTTGGGCCAGTAAACAAACATATATTGCCCATGGCTTTGCTCTTGCTGCTTGCGCAGAGCTCCAGATTGATTCCTGTGCTATGGAAGGATTTGATCCTGTAGCCGTCGGTAAGATCCTTGATCTTCCGGAAACTCAGAAGGCAGTCGTCATGTTCCCAATCGGATACCGAGCCGAATGAGAAGGACCACGCGGACCCAAAGTTCGATTCCCGAAAGCAGCTCTCTTTACGATGATCAAGTAATAGACTATTTCTATCCTGACTTCGGTCAGGATTTTTTTGTGATGAAATCATCTAAGCAAGAGCCATACCAAACATGTACCATCGTGAGAGATATAATCTATGTATGCCCTCATCCAATATTGAGAATACTTAGTTAAAAAATGACGGCGGCGCTGGTGGGAGTGATGCGATAATCATTGCGACGTAGGGTCGTTTCCCGAAGAAATAATAGAGGATAGCGCCCAGAAGGGAGAGCATAAGAATTACAACTATCCAAATAATTTTCCCGGGTATCGGATTTTTAACAGCATGCATGAGCATGTTACACCAAAATACGAAACAAACGACAAATATGATAGACAGGCAGAGGATAAAAAAAGTGCCCTTTTCTACAATAGCGGCACCTATATTTCCCAATGCAGCACTACAAGTGATGGTAGAAGTACTCTGAATACAAGATGTATAGAGAGCATTCAATGAATGCATGATTCCATTATCAATTGCTACTCCTTCATCAATAGGAGTTGCTGGTGTCACTTGTCAAACAGGAGGCCATACTGGAGTTTCTGTAGATGCCTGATGTACTGGTGGTACTGAATCCGCTATGACAACTGATTTCTCTATAGCGCTGGTGGCCGTACTACTAGAGGCAGTCTCTACACTGCCAGAAGTGGCAAGTGGAACTACAGTGAGTGTAGCCGTATCACTCTGACAGGATGCTACCGCTACTTCTTTGCCATCCTCTACGCATATTTTTTCAGTGGGGGTTTCGACGAGTCTCGGACCATAGCGTTCTGCTATTAGCAGTCCAGTTCCAGATACCTGACTGGCAGTACAGAGCGAGTACATTCCATTAAGTGTATCAGTTTCACAAAACATCCTTCCATCCTTGGTAACAAACGATGCTGTCGCCGCAAATGAATACTCATAAAAAAAACCAAAAGATACCACGAGACAACAAATTCAAAACAGAACTTTTTTCATATATTATATGATTAATCAATTAGATAGTTTTTTTGATAAATAGTTCGAATGCATCCGTCGTCAGTGATGCTCAGGCTACCGCACTGAGTGTCAGATTTTTTATCTTTTTTCCAACGACTGTTTGAGATATATTTTTTGCAAAAGCTTTTTGCAGAGTGAGTGAAATCTGGTTTGTAGCCCTTGGGATAGCACTGGCATTTACAATAATTCCATCCTTGGTACGAAGGGAGAAGGTAATATATTCTTTCCCTGCTGGGCTCATATATGAAACCATGCGAGTTTGTGTACGAACCACTCCTTTTTGAATCGGTTTTTTAATAGATGTTATTACTCATACTGGAGTATTTGCTATACCCCGTGTAGTAATCTCTCATGACACAGTAGCGGCATAGGTGGTAGCAGTACAAGAGAGAAGTGCTATCGTTGCAAGAATATGAAATTGAGTCATAGAGTATAGATAAAAAAGTAGAATTACTATATAGAAAATTCATAAAAAAGCAAAACTCATACCAATCAATCGCGTAACTGGTGCAATACATTTTGTGCATATACTAAAAAAAATGGATTTGTAATGGAGTCATAGGTATCCAACAATATCCGTTATTTGTACTGACACCTCGAATGCTTATACTATATGAGTAAAAGTACCAACCAATCCTTACATATTGGAATGCGGCCACTCCTCTATACTCGAAATAGGTTCGTTACCATCAAGGTATAATTATGCTTTCCCTATTATGAGGAGAATACTAACGTGAAAATAGAAAAGTATCACCATTTTTCATGGTAATACTCATCTGATGGTTTGTCCATACTCATCCAAATGTCTGGGGCAAGGTCTGGATCGTATAACTGGCTCCATCAAGTTGCCATGCATTCTCGAGTGTCATTGGGAGTCCATCACAGTACATACGTGTACTCATGGTATTAGAAGTGGTAAATGTACTTCCACTCAGGAGATACCTACCACTGATTCCATTACAGAGCTTCACAGAAAAAGTGTTGGTAGAAAATATAGCACTGAAATTACCCGTACTGACATCGGAATTGTTGAAGTGTGTGAGTTTCCAATTTCCTATAATTGGCGATAAAGTCGTAACATGTGTAAGTCTCTTATTGAGTGTACGAATCAACGAATATGAGGTACTTTGTCCATTATTAGAGAGTATATTTGGATATATTTCTAGTACGAGAAGGCGATACATATAGCCTGGGACATACTCAAAGCCTGTGATATCCCCAATGAGATGCTTCCAAAACTTCTCAAAAGAGAGTCGTATTTGAAGACACTGAGTGAGTGTCATATTGGGACATATTTGCTTGGTAGGAGCCACGTACAGGATTCGAACGCGTGATTCCCAAGGACGAAGGCACTGCTGAGCCCGAGATTCCCAACGATAACCAGCAGAAGCAATGCATCCATGAATATCCCTATCTCCTCCAACAACTGGTGGGAGGGTTCCACATTCACCAATGGTAATATTGGTGGCATTTGCAACATTTGCCATACACTGATTACCAAAAGTCTGACGCACGGGATAACAAGGAGCCGCGAAACACTGAACTTGTATAGAACCACAGACTGGAGCATATTGCATGGTACATGCAGAAATAGACTCATCAGCATACGCCATATTTCCTAGAAAAGAGGTGATAGAAACTATCAAAGCAATTACTACATATTTCATAATGAGAAAGTTAAAAGATGAATTATACCCACAGATACAAAAATATATAGGACAAATACGAGACAGAGGAAATGATGAAAACTCGCATGGCAATTAATCATTAATCTCCCCCCATATGGAGGAATTACTGATTCAAAAATTTCAATCAGATTCTTCATAAAATCTTTTGTATCACCAAAATAATTTGGATAAGCTTTTTTTAGCTAAAATCCCCCCAAAATTTCCTATTTCCTCCTAGAACCCGAGGCTTAGCTGTGCGGAAAGATGAGGTTTTTGAGTTACTTTCTCAAGATTCCAGTG
>JAYSPL010000062.1:0-9085 GCA_043722085.1 Candidatus Altimarinota bacterium
CATATTTCCGCATCTGCAAAGGGAAAATAGAGGAAAAAATAGGGTAAATATAAGAAAAATACCTAACTGGCGTTAGGTATTTTTTGGACAGACTCATTACTCCTAGTATGCTTTTTTCCCATATCACATTTGCAATAAAATTATTTCTTCAAAAAACTTCATCTCAAAGAACTTTTAAGTAATGACTTTCATCATCATCTATGGAAATAAATATCACCCCATCATCCCTCAATAGCTCTCTCGCTATCTCCAGTCGATTCTTCATAAATACGAGCCACGATGAGTGGTTGAAGCTATCATTGTAGCGAAATCCATCATTGCCTGTATTGTAGGGTGGATCTATATAGATGAGTTTCACTTTGCCCGCGAGACGAGACCTGAGAGAATAGAGAGCAATGAGATTATTTCATTTTATCAAGAGATTTTCCTGGAGATTGCCATCCATATCAAAAAACTCTATCTCACTCGGATCCGTGATCGTATGGACTCCACTCGAGTTTACCCGCTCAAATCCTGTCAGGACTTTTGGTTCCCTGAGAACATCGATATCCACTCGATCGATCGTCTCATGGAAGAACTTTTCTTCTCGTCCTACCTCTTCACTGGACATCCCTCACTCGAGTACACAGTCCCGATATGGAAAAGAGAGGACGATATCGCCAGACTGGTTGATAAATGATTGACGTTCAGCATCGAAGAGTCCAATCTTGTTCGAGTGGTGAGTGATCCGTCACTTGCGGAGAGAATTGTCCATAATAAAAGCACTTACAAAAGTAAATGCTAAAAAGACGTTTCACGGATTTTGTTGGATTATTTTAGCAAATAAAAAGGGCAACCGAAGTCATCACTCATTATTCGCTAAAATAACCATTTCCCCAAGATAGAACATCAAAGAGAGGGCGAGCAACTTTTCAGTTGCCCTATCTTATTTAGGTTCTATCCTATAAGGGAAATTTCTGTGAAGAAATAGTTATTTTAGCCCGAGCATTCTATAGAATCCCTCTCCTTTTGCAAGCCGAGAACGCAACATAAAAAATCCCCACTTGTGAGTGGAGAAGAATTGTTTTAGTTTTTATGCTACTGTGAGTATCTCATATCATGTTTCTGTCACGAGAATCGTGTGTTCCCACTGTGCCGAGAGTGATCCATCCTTGGTTCTTGCTGTCCAATTATCCTTATCGAGCTTACTTGCGTATTTACCTAGATTGATCATGGGTTCAATAGTAAATACCATTCCAACTTGCATCTTGGGACCAGTGTTTCGCCCTGCCTTGTGATAGACATAGGGCTCCTCGTGGAACTCGACACCGACGCCGTGACCTGTGTAGTCTCTCACAACCGAGTATCCACGAGACTCGGTATACTGAGATATAGCGTATCCAATATTTCCAAAAAAATTCCCTGGTCTCACTTCGGCAATTCATATTTCCCAAGCCTTCTTCGTTATTGCGATGAGTTCGATGGCTTTTCCTGACACTCTTCAGACGGTATACATACGAGATGCATCACCAAAGTATCCACCTACAATGGTGGTAACGTCAATATTAAGAATATCTCACTCTTTGAGTATCTCACCCGCCTTGGGTATGCCATGACAGATAACGTCATTGAGTGAGATGCAAGTGCAACGGGGATATCCTCATTTTCCCCACTTGTTCCCTCATTTGTAGTCGATACACGCAGATATTCCCCCATTCGATAGGATGAATGTGTTCATGATATTATCGAGCTCGAGCGTAGAGACTCACACCTTCACATAGGCTCCGATCATATCGAGTGTCATAGCAGTGAGACGACCCGCTTTTCGGATTCATTCTATTTGTTCTGGAGTTTTTATAATAATTTTAGACATGATTGTATTGTATACTTATTTATCAGATAATCTCCCTCGGCTTGGATCCATCAGCAGGACCAACGATTCCCATTGACTCTAGGATATCGACAACACGAGCCGCCCTTCCATACCCGAGTTTCATATGCCGTTGAAGCATTGATGTTGAGCACTTCCCGGCGGATCTCACGAGTTCTATGGCAGCTTCAATCACCTTCATATCTTCCTCTCCCGCACTGCTTCATTCCCCAGAGCTTGCTCATTCCCAAGTACTTGCACGATCTCCATCAACGATAGACTTGTCATAGATATCTTCGAGCATGGTCGGATCTATAGTTCTCTTGATATGATTTACCACCCGTTCGACCTCATCTGTTTCGACGAGAACTCACTGGAGACGGGTCGTAGTCATGGCTCCTGTTGGAAAATAGAGCATATCACCCCGACCAAGGAGATCTTCAGCACCATAGGAATCGAGAATGGTACGTGAGTCAATGCCGGATGCTACTGTGAATGCGACTCGTGATGGTACATTCGCCTTGATAAGACCTGTGATGACATCGACGGATGGTCGCTGTGTTGCGAGTATCATATGAAGCCCAACCGCCCTGGCCTTTTGTGCGATACGAGTAATTGCTGATTCTACCTCTTTCTTGTTCCCACTCATCATAAGATCAGCGAGCTCATCGATAATGATGACAATAGAGGGCATACGATCCTTGTTGCTTACTTTCGCATTATACTCTTCGAGATTACGGGCGTTGAGTGGCTTGAGTGTCGAATATCGTCTTTCCATCTCGGCTACTCCCCACTTGAGTGCATTGAGCGCCTTATCCGGAGAATTGATCACGGGTGTGAGAAGGTGTGGAATCCCATCATAGACTCCGAGTTCTACCTGCTTCGGATCCACCATGATCATGCGAAGTTCGGTTGGAGTATTTTTATAGAGAAGTGATAGTATAAACCCATTCATTCCTACTGATTTTCCAGATCCAGTCTGACCGGCAATGAGGAGATGCGGCATCTTCGCCAGGTCTCCAACAATAAAGTCTCCATTGATATCCTTTCCAACAGCAATGGCAAGTTTAGACTTATGTCTCGTAAACGCGACATCTTCGAGTACTTCTTTGATTCCAACCGTGTCTCGTTTTTCATTGGGCACTTCTATACCTACGAGACCCAGTCCAGGGATAGGGGCCTGAATACGAATTGATTTTGCCTTGAGTGCAAGCGTGAGATCTTTTTTGAGCGCCTCGATTTTCGCAAGTCTGACTCATTCGCTTGGCTTCAGTCGATACTGTATGACTGTTGGACCTACACATTCATCTTCCATCTCAACATCAATTCCAAATTGGAGAAAGGTTTTCTGGATTAGTATTGATTTTTCCTCTATCTCTTCTGGAGTGACTACATTGATGTGCTTGATCTCATTGAGGAGATTAAGACTCGGGAAATCCCAACTTCCAAAATCCACCGTTTTTGTGGAATTTTTCGATTCTATAATCTTACCTTCTGGTGTTTCGAGCGGGATTTTTTTGGTAAGTGCGGACAATGCATTGCCAATTATACCTTTACCAGTACTTGCAGGAATTGGCTCCTTTGCAGCGATTTTATTTTTATGGATTTGAGCAAGCTTGCGTTCGAGTTCCTCCGCTTTTTTCTTATAGATATCGTCGTTTTTTCATCTTTTTATTGGAACAATGTCTTCATCACTATCGCGTGGGATCATCACTTCTCGCATACGCACGAGTGAGGGAACCGATTCACGTACCTTACTGAGAATCGTCCGATAGGAAATACGGAGTGTGAGATAGATTGCGACAAACCAGAGAACAATCATAGCAATGAGTGCACTTGACGCGCCCATCAAGTGATCCATCATGCTATAGATATCAAAATATCAGATGGTACTCTGTGTATACCGCCCCATAATGGAAGTGGTAGCTATAAAAAATAGAATAATTCCAACCAGGCGAGAAGCTGACCAACTCGCGCGTTTCACGAGGATCATCAGTCCAAGGATCATCATAATTGGTGAAAAAATCCACCGATAGTTGGTTCCAAAAAAAAGATTTCCCACTTTAGACATGAAAGCGCCTATAATAGAGGATTCACTATTTGAGAGAAACATGAGGATGGCGAGCGTCATAAGTACTCCTCATGCGATGATGTTCTGGAGTTCATACGAGAGGAATGGCCTGTGAACAGGAGGTGATTTTCGGCGTGTCATAGAGAGTAGTATATAGAAAAAGACGAGAGAGGCAAAAGGAAAAATACACGTTTTTTTTTTCTTGCATTTTTTGAGAAATATATATAGTAGAGTTGTTCGCGAGCATAGCTCAATTGGCTAGAGTACCGCCTTGCCATGGCGGCCGTTGTGGGTTCGAGTCCCATTGCTCGCTCCAGAAAATATATAATTCCAAGACTTGTTCTTGGAATTTTTATTTTCAGAATTGCAATGAGGACGAGAATCCGAACTGATTTCTGCAAAATCCTTGAATTGATTTTGCATTCAGTGAGGAGAGGCGGGCGACGCCGGAGAGTCGCGAGTCCCATTGCTCGCTCCAAATGGTACTTTTTAAAAAAAAGAACCTAATTTACTTTGATGATTATTTGATCTTAAGAGAATATATACTACTAAGAATGGAATTTATAGAAATCTTTATAGTATGATATTGTTAAGACTAACCTTACAATATCATATCGAAGCATACCTTCCTCTGTATAATCAAAGTTTCCATCAGAATCAACACATAATGTCTTTGCATCAAGATTTGCTTGGGTTTTATAATTCCATGGCGGGAAAGAATTGTAACTCATAATAGAATTAAATTAAATTAAATTAAATTAAAATATAAAGTATAAACACTATAGATCATTTATTTGGTAAAGATACATATTATTCTAAAAAATTTTCTTTCTTGCTTTTTTCACTATTTCTGATACATTTTGTGCATCATACAATTCTGGAGAGGTCGCATAGTGGCCTAGTGCACACCCTTGGAAAGGGTGCGTATCGAAAGATACCGGGAGTTCGAATCTCCCTCTCTCCGCCATCAGATAAAAAAATAACAATCAACGTTTATGATGAATCTCATCTCTAAAATCGCTCAAAAACCAACAGATAAAACGATCCGTATTACTCGTATTGTTTTTGCTCTCATCGTCCTCGTGACTATCCTCCTTGGCTGGAGCGTCACTCGTACAGAGTTCGGTCTTCCCGAATGGATTCGCTATATTCTCTTCATATTTCCATCTATTGGACTGATACGAGGGATTCTCGATCCAGGGATCTTTCGTAAAAAAATATGGAAATGGACTGTATTTGGACTTGGAATCGCTATGATTGTTATATCATTCTTTGTGATTGAAGATCAAGCTATAGTGCCCGTCACTCCAGTCATTCTGGGAAATTCTGGAAGTATTGATCTGGGTAATATAGTGAGTACTCCTACTATTTCCACGCCATTTACGGTTTCAACTGATAATTTCTTCGTATTCTATGGCTTGATTCTGATTGTTATGGGAGTGCTCATGAATAGTAAAAATATCACTCTCAAAAATGAACGATACGGTGAAAAAGTGAAGAAAATACGAGTATAATATTACGTATCTCCACGAGCATTATTATCCTTTTGTCATTCCGCAGCATAGCGAAGAAATCCCTTTCAAATTCATCTTATGAGATTTTGGTTATTTATTCCTCATAATTGCAACTAAAAGGGATCCCTACGGGATGACACATATTATCTGAAAATATCGCAATGAAATAGTGCGATATTTTTGACAAAAAAAATATTACCTGATATAGTCTATTTATCTACTTCATTGAACGGTATCCTTCACATACCAAAAAAACAAATACACATATTTCTTGCACATTTTCTTATGCAAATCGTTCACACCATAAAGGTGGAACACCAAAAAAATACACAAGCTGGTCATACTTATGAAAACAGACCAAAATGCAGTAGATCATAGATGATATCAATCGTGAAGATAAGGTATCATAAAATCCCCAATCTCGGCCTTCTAAAAATCTTTTTTACAGCCATATGAGAATGGGGATTTTTTAAAAGTCCTGATGATCTGATATATAGGTCACTACAAATATTGTTTTCCCGTCTTCCTCATCAAAAAATCCAAACGCACGATATTTTTGATTGATACGAAATTGATATATTCCGGCATTCTTTGGTTTTCTGAGCTTGAGATCGTATTTCTGGGCAAATCCTCCAATCAACATAACTTTCGCTTTCTTATATTGGGAAAGAATCTGTCGGGAATTCAGATATTCCAATATATCCAAGCTCTCTTCGATAATGTCATCGATTTGCTTCATGACTCTATATATTGATATATTCTGATCTATTTTTGAGCTTTGCTCGAGTGATGCTCTCATCGAGTTCTCGTTCAAATTCCCACTGCTTCATATAGATAGAAAACTCGTCCATAGTCTTGAAATGGGTTTTCGGAAACTCTATAGATGTATCAACAGTGAATATAGTCATATCGACATTGTATCCAATTCCCGAGAAAATCAAGAAAATCTTTTTTACAGCCATATGAGAATGGGGATTTTTCTGGATTTATTTTCTTATTATGTTACCCCCCCCCAAACTTGAATAGCATCACATCTCCATCCGCCACAATGTATTCTTTCCCTTCCATTTTAACTTTTCCTTTTTCGCGAGCACCACTCCATCCTCCAAATTCAATGAGATCCTTGTAGTTCACTGTCTCAGCTTTGATGAATTTTTTCTGGAAATCGGTATGGATGACTCCAGCGGCTTCTGGTGCGGTCCATCCCTTCTTGATAGTCCACGCTCGTACCTCAATCTCCCCTGCAGTGAAGTAGTACTGGAGCCGAAGGAGATCGTAACATGTTTTGATGATCGTGTCCATCGGGTTGAACTCGACGCCCATATCAGCGAGGAACATCTTCTTGTCTTCGTCAGAGAATTCGAGCATATCCATCTCGATCTTCGCACTGACCGGGAGTACGGGTATTTTTGGATCGAGTATCCCCGTCATCGTACGGAGCTCAGCTATAGGCGTATTGATAGCATCTTCGGCTACATTCACGGCGTAAATAAATGGCTTGTTCGTGAGGAGGTGGAGATCAGCAATCATTAATTTTTCTTCAATATCCATCTCCATCAGAGAGACAATTTTTCCAGCTTCGAGTTGCGCCTTGACTCTACTATAGATCTCTTCTCGAGCCTTGGCCTCTTTCTCTCCAGCTCGTACCTTTTTCTGATTATCGGCTATTCGCTTCTCGATAGTTTCGAGATCCGCAAATATGAGCTCAAGATTGATGATCTCAATATCTCGCTTGGGATCGATGGACCCACTGACGTGATGTACATTGGAATCATCAAAGGCACGTACTACCTGAAGTATTGCATCAACCGAACGAATGTGAGAGAGGAATTTATTTCCGAGACCTTCTCCCTTACTCGCCCCCTCAACCAATCCTGCAATATCAACGAATTCGACATTCGCGGGGACAATTTTATTCCCATTGACGATTTTACGAATCTGTTCGAGGCGTTCATCATTGACGTTTACGATACCAGTATTTGGCTCGATCGTACAAAATGGGAAATTGGCAGCTTCGGCAGCGTATGACTTCGTGAGAGCATTGAAGAGCGTCGACTTACCAACATTCGGGAGACCAACGATACCAACTTGCATGAGAAAAAGAGATTAAAAATAAATTAGAGATTGATCCTTTTTATAGGTGCCTTAGTTTGGGGGAAGATAGTTCCAGTCAGGATATAGTAGCCACCCAGTATAGCAATTAAGAGCATTATCACGATATAGACTCGTGTAAGGATTCACACGTAGGAGGAATATCGTTGGTAATCCTTGATATGCATCATGAAAATAGTGATAAATCCAAAAATGCCTAATACTACAAATAAATATATGCCAAAAAATATATAATTAGCCATAAGAACTATGAAAAAGATTATCAATTATACAGGCCCTACTATAATAAAAACCTCATTTTTCGCAAGTACGATTTTTTATTTACAACTCCCCTTCTTCGTGCATTTTTTTCATATCTCAGTATTTTTTTCTGTAAGCGATAGTAACTCACTGATAGTTACAAATGTAAAGCCTCTCTCTTTGAGATTTTTTATAATACCTGGAACACTTTCAATACTGGTTTCGTGGATATCATGGAGGATAATAATATCCCCATCCCTAGCATTTGTAACTGCCTTAATGTTCCTGGTGATGTTCCTGGTTTTCCAGTCACGAGTATCGATTGACCAGAGAATAGCTGGCATGGCAGATCTTTCGAGCATTCCTGTACTCACTTCTCCATACGGTGGTCGGAATGTGGTGGGATATATTCCGATAGCACGGTAGATCGCTTGGTCTGTTTTATAGAGTTCTTCTTGCATCATTTTTTCAGAAATTCTTGCGAGGAACGCATGGGAATAGGAGTGATTCCCTATTTCATGTCATTCGGCGTATTCCCTTTTTAAAATATTTGGATACTCTTCGGCTCGACTTCAGAGTACATAAAAAGTCGCTTTCACATCCTCTTTTTTCAAGATATCCAGAAGTGTATTGGTGTATTTGGCAGATGGGCCATCATCAAAGGTGAGGGCAATGAATTTGCTATGAGATCATGTATGGTGCAATACAGTATTAGAATAGACTTCTCATGAGACCGTATTTTTCGTAACGCTATTCCAGGTATCAAAAAAGTACATTGACTCTGGAATCTCTATGGGCACTGCACCTACAGTAACTACAAAATCACTACCACTCAAGCTAACTTGGTTATATGTTCCATACGAGCTCTCTATATTGACTCCAGTACCAGATCTTCTCATGAGATCCGCCTCAATGTATTTGGTGAGCGTATAGAGATATCGTTCACTGATAATATCTTGTATTGGTACTACAATGGGTACTATAGTAGGGATATCTTTGAGAGTCGCTGATTCCACTATGGATATATCCTTCATAGCACGTCATATGTTGGCTCAGAGGAGTGATATATCTCCGTACATTGTAAAAATACTGGCTCATACTATGGCTGTAGTAATACATAAAAGAGTAAATCTATATTTTTTGAAATTCATAGATCGAGTATAGCATAAATGAAATACGAGTCAAAGGATTATCGTATATATGTCACTTTAAAAGTTAAAATGTCGTAAACATAAAAAATAGAAATGTCGTAAGGATTGGTATAGGATAATGAGGTATCATAACTCATTATCCTCTCAC
>JAYSPL010000063.1:0-6307 GCA_043722085.1 Candidatus Altimarinota bacterium
CATATTTCCGCATCTGCAAAGGGAAAATAGAGGAAAAAATAGGGTAAATATAAGAAAAATACCTAACTGGCGTTAGGTATTTTTTGGACAGACTCATATTCTCCAAAATACGGAGTAGGATTTCACTCTGCATCAGTTGGCCCGCTCATAAACGTCTGAAATATGGTGAAAAAAATACTCCCATTTTTCGGTACACTTCCCTTCTTCGATATCTCCTTAGTTTTGATACGGACGAGAGCATCTTCTGGAAAGGCTCCGAAACTCGTGAAGGCCTGATCGGCGAGGATATTTCGATCCGCGAGAAATAGGATCCGAGGACGACGCCCACCATCACGAGTGAGGTTCCACTTGGCTTGGTAGAGTTTCCAAGCGATCTGGAAACTGATAAATGTCTTCCCAGTACCAGTTGCCAGTGTGAGAAGGATATGATCTTGCCCCCGAGCCACAGCTTCTAGTGACTTCGCCACTGCGAGTTCCTGATAGTATCTCGCTCACTTCGATCCTCCGATACTCTCGAATGGTACGGCTCGGAACCGCTCTCTCCACTCATCGTATTCTTCGTCGAGTCGCGTCTTGAACTCATCTGGCGTAGGGAAAGTCAATACCATCCTCTCTTCTCACGACTTCATATCGATCTCATAGATCTCATGTCCGTTGGTCGCATAGGTGAATCTGATATCCAGTTTGTGTGCATATATCTTTGCTTGCATGACTCACTCACTGGCTCTGAGGGATTCCTTTTTGGCTTCTATCACGGCTACTTTTTGTCCGTTCATCACGAGGATATAGTCAGCGATCTCAGGGAGACCACGGACTCCACCGATCTCGATACGTCCATCCGTGATACGATGCTCCCTGAGGATGCGAGTCGTTGAGTCGACTCACCACCCAAGACTCGTGAGGACTGGGTCGATGAGTTCTGCTCTGGTTTCGGATTCGTTGCGTGTCATGAGTTTTAGTAGGCAGATAAGATATGGAGGATATGTTCACTCAGAATATTGAATTCTTTTTCTGATTGTTCTCGGTTTTCTTTTACTCATTTTACTGCGGTGTGCTCTGTTCCTGATATGAGATTGAATATTGCCTTGTTGCATCTCTGTGCATCGGCAGCGAGCTCACCATAATCCTTCATGACACCAAGAGGGTTTTTGTGTGACTTCTCTACTAAGCCATTCCTACAGTGCTTCTCGGATAGGTATGTCTTCACGGACGCGGGAATCTGATTGATCCAATCTTCATGACTTTTCTGAGGTTTCTTCGCATATTGTCCATATGCATTGATGATATATCCGATAAAGAGTGGATCACCGTCGAGGACTTTTTCACTCGCTATCCCCATTGCTGAGGCTTTTGCTGTGTTCTTCCAGTGTTTTTTCCATTCTTCGAAAGTGATACCGAGGTTCTCGATACCCTGGAGAGAAAACGCATCAGGCATGAGTGGCGTGATGAAGTAGTCAGTTCAGAGAAATATCACACGATTGAGTACACTGAGACTCGGTGAGACATCGATGATAAAAATATCTACATCTTCGTCCATCCCTTTTTCTCTGAGAAACCGACTCACTGCACTCGTCTGGAAATATCCGAGCTCCTGTCCTGCAGCAGCTGCATTGTACGCAGTGAGGAGGAGATCTTCATATTTGGAGAGAGATAGGCTCCCTGGGAGGATAGAGAGATTCTCTGCTAACTGCTGGAATGGTATTCGGGTATTGATATCGCTCCCACCCTGGATCACTCACTTGAGTACGCCGAATATATTCTGATCTGAGAAGAGATTCTCCTCGAGGAAAAATCTCCCAAGTGCGAGTGATGAGAGATTGCACTGAGGGTCGAGGTCGATGAGTACCGTCTTGTATCCTGAGAGTGCGAACTTCGTGGCAGTATTGTACGCGAGAGTAGTCTTGCCGACTCCTCACTTATTGTTGAAGAACACGAGTTTTTTGGTTCTGACGAATTGCATATCTGGATGATAGCTAAAAAATGAGAAAAAACAAGCCAATACATCTCTTATGAAAGAATCCCTGTGAGGACTGGATCAATGAGTTCTGCTCTGGTTTCGGATTCGTTGCGTGTCATGAGTTTTTAGAGATTATGAGAAAATATATCTATATATCTTTTGTACATATAGGATTGACCATATTTTTTATCGATATCCTTTGGTATGAGAATACCGAGTTGGACAAATCTCTCGATTACCCTCTGTGCTCATTTCCATGTATACCCTGTCCATGATTGGATAGTACTTGTATTGATAATTGGTTGAGCATAGAGTTTTCTGAGGACGATCATAGTACTACTTGCTGATCTCTTTCCGAGTGATTGGATTTTCTCACTATCTTCTATTCTGAGTGCTGTTATTTTTTCTACAGTCTCTATACCCTCCTCTGCTATCTCGATGACCCCATCGAGATAGAAGTCAATCCAGTCATCGATATTCCCTACATGATATCCAGAAAGTTTGTCATAATATATCTGTTGATGTTTCTTGAAATATGATGAGAGAAATAGTACTGGTTTTTCGAGAAACTTTTCTTTCCAGAGATAAAAAGTAATAAGCATACGACCAGTACGACCATTGCCATCGAGAAATGGGTGGATAGTCTCAAATTGTGCATGGAGAAGTCCTGCTCGAATAATCGGCGGGATACTATCTTCACCATGAATAAATTCCTCAAGATCATCGAGGGCTTTATTCATCTCAAAAACTGGAGGTGGCACGAAGCTCGCATTGTCTGGTCTTGTGCCACCGATCCAATTCTGACTATTGCGGAAATTGCCTGGATCAGCAAAATGAGTCGCTCTCGCACTATCCATGAGCTCCTTATGAAGTTCTCGGATAAATCTGAGAGATACAGGAAAATCATCTTCTTCAACCCTCTTCATACCGTAGTTAAGTGCCTTGATATAGTGGAGAATATCATCAACATCTTGAGGAGTATCTGTATTGATAAAAGCTTCTGCCTCGATCGCATCGATCATCGTCGCACGAGTCCCCTCGATCTGACTGGAGGATGTCGCATCCTTGCGGAGGTACATGAGGAGGAAAAAATCTGCATCTGGAAGAAGTTGAGTGATACCATCGAGCTTCCCTATGAGTCTCGTTGCTGTATCACTTTTTTTGTATATCTGTGTTGGGAAGTCATCCAACCCTACAGGAGGAAAGGAGTGAGGGATAAATGCCTTGAATTTTGCATCTTGCATCACGAATGTTCAGAGCTCTATTTTTCTCATAGTTTGTATGCTTAAAAGCTAATCATAGGACAAAGTATATATGTTTGTCCTATTTACGCAAGTGAAATGATACAAACTGATAGAGTTTGTCCTATCCCTATAGGTGAAATGATACAAACTAATAAAATCTACACAAACGCCTCCGCCAGCACTGACCTCCTCAGCTCATCGAGACTAGCTAGTTTCTCAGTATAGAGTGACTCCAGTCTCTCGGTCTGTGCTCGGACTGCATCGAGGTGAGCGACGATGCGAGATTGTTCGGTAATATTAGGAAATGGAAAAAACTCATCCTCAAATGTAGCAAGATTGATATTTGCTTGAGCACTTCACTTTCATCTTGATTGAATTCTCGCTTTATAAAATTGGAGCAGGTATTCCATATAATCGTTATTCGTAATATCTGGATCTACTACAATTCAGATAACACTATCAGGAAAACATGAATCAAAACCAAGAATTCCTGTTTCAGCAATATTGGCAGCGATAGTGATACAGATAGTTCCTTTTGGCCATAGCTTACTTTGGGCTAGTCATACATCATTGTATGTTTGAGAGAAATCAGTGATAAAATGTACTGAATTCCTGATATCTCCAGTTTGGATAAATGGATAATCTCATCAATAGAGTTTCTTATCATTTCTTGGTCTATGTTTGGATTTTCATCTACCGAAATCAATACTCACTTCCCTTAAAGTCTTCTCTTCCCAATCATTCCCTCCACTCGCAAATACACTCTCCAGCGTCGATTCCCAGAGTTCACGAGTGCTCGCAAGTGCGGACTCGGTTTCTCTGCGAAGCATCTCTATCTCCGCCATCGCACTATCGAGTCGAGCGACGATATCGAGTTGGACGGAGAGAGGTGGTACTGGTACATTGAGTTCGCGTAACAATCGATAATGTCGAGCATATCCGAGTGACTTGAGCTCTACACTTTGTAGAAAATAGCAAAAATATCGTGTATCAAGAAAATCCTTTGGTTGCAGTATCTTCACGCCATCGGCACCAAGTACAAAATCGAAATCAATATACTTGATTATCTTTGTGTGATCTCAGAAAATTATTACAGGCTTCTCGCTCTCAAAAACATCAGATTCATTATTCCAGTAACCATTTATATCTCATACTTCCTGTGAAACAATCGGAAAATCTCCAGACTCTAGAAAATCTTTTCTTTGAATCTTTGTTGTATATGTTATTTTTTCGAGACAAGATTCGAAGGGTTTTGATGGGTACATAGTTTTTAAAAAGATATATCTTCAGTGGAAATTTTTGTTTCACTTGTTATGTCAGTGTTTATTTCAAGTAATCCACTCTCAATTAGTATTTGTTCTATAAATTTTGGCTTATAATTTGTGTAATTTTTAATTATTTCTTTCACGACAAATCTTAAAATTTGTCATTTTTGTCAATTTCAAGTCGGTTTTATTATACTATTTGCTTCGATTAAGTAGGTATCATACTTATTTGCTAAGTCAGCATCTTCACAATATTTATTGAAATCGCCTTTGAGTGCATTTTCAAAATCCTTTTGAAAAACAAAAAGCTTTTGCTCAAAAATATCTACCTTAGAGGCATTGAGAGACTTATAAAAAATTCATGTTCAGAGATTTTCTATATCAGTTTCTTGTGTATTAAAACATGAGGAGATATTTGAATTTCAGCAATTATTAGCATCTTTTTTATCATTATCAAAGATCACATAGCAATCGATTCAAAAGCTTTTAAAAAGCCTCCAATACTTAGGAATTTGATTTTTTCAGTTTACTCAAATTATAGAAATTCACCTTGAATTACAGTCAATTCAAAACATACTAAATAGTAGAGGTAAGCAGAATTCTTCTGTTTCTCATTCAACAAGAAATAGTTTTTTTGCGAAAAATCACTCGTTCAATCTAAAATTTGAAGTTGAGCTATAAAAACTTTTTATATTCTCAATGTTTGTTTTATTTGAGGGCACTCAGGTATTTATGGAAAAATCAACCAGCTCTTTTTTAGTAACAATTTTTAGTTGAGTTCATTCTTTGGGGTCTTTCGAAACTAATCACAACGAATCGAATTCTTCAGTTGAAATAAAGTCAGGAGAATGAGTTGTGTAAATAATTTGAATATTTGACTCTCTTACTATTTCTTGAAAGATATAGTAGAGATGCCTTCTTGCTTGAGGATGAAGATATATTTCAGGCTCTTCAATAGCTAAGATTCAAGTTGCCTCTTGTTTCATATTCTTTGCATAACTCCTTAAAAGTGAAAATAGTATAAGACTCTTATTTCACTCTCAGAGTTCTTCTATATCAATATTAAATTCCTCATCAACAGATGAGTCATTTGCTAAAATATTTATAGTTTTGAAATAATTCAGAGGACTGAATGCCTTAAAATCAACTTTTAATTTATATGG
Source organism: Candidatus Altimarinota bacterium (assembly GCA_043722085.1). GTDB lineage: Bacteria > Patescibacteriota > Gracilibacteria > BD1-5 > UBA2023 > JABFSX01. The sequence goes on from JAYSPL010000063.1 coordinate 5,630, forward strand.
ACTGTCAGATTGCATCTCATTAAAAAAAATAATAAAATCACTTTTAAAACTTGAAAATCACTCAACAGAGTTTAGAATACTCATTACTTCTCAGAATTTTTGCTCAAGGGCAAATTTTCTCTCTTTTGCCTTTTCATTAAATTTTTTAGCAATTTTTCACATCAATTCGTAACTTCTGAATTGAAGATTTTTTTCCAAAGATCTATTTGCGGGTAGTAATGTACAGGGAAAATCATCTTTTACACTTCAGGTGGATCATTTTGGGATATTCCATTGATTTATTTTTTTTGGCTGTTCATTATTTCTCTCGATATCAAAATAACTTGCCCATCATTCTTTGCTATCAAACAAAACTTTTTTCCCATCATCAAAATAAATTTCTATCTTTATAATATTTTTCGAATCTTTCATGAAAAAATCATTTATTTCTGCTTTATCTCAATTGAACCAACTATCTCAAAGAATGTTATAAACAGCTTTCATAATATTTGATTTTCAAGCATTATTTGGTCAAACTAAAATAAGTATTCAGCTCTCAGGAAATATAATTTCCTCGTATCAAATACTTCTGAAGTTTTTAAGGCTTATCCCGAAAATCTGAGGACTAAATTTTTATCCCATGGGATTTCCTATGAAAAAACCGTCATAATACGATACAACATATAGCGTTGATTTTTG
>JAYSPL010000064.1:0-2420 GCA_043722085.1 Candidatus Altimarinota bacterium
CATATTTCCGCATCTGCAAAGGGAAAATAGAGGAAAAAATAGGGTAAATATAAGAAAAATACCTAACTGGCGTTAGGTATTTTTTGGACAGACTCATAATGGTCGATGTTATGACACATAGAAGTGGATTCATATCACATATGTATGAGCGATTTCCTGATAGATTCCTAGAAATGTGTGAATGACTCAAAAAACTCTGTGATATCACAAACAGTCCAAATGAAATTCCTAAACAGAATCTTATGAGTATTACTCAATTTATTCTCGATGATCCTGATGGTTGGGAATATTTACATAAGGCAGGTAATATTTTCAAAGAGGGTACTCCATGCGTATTCAGAGAATGTATGTGATTTATAAAGAAGCTAAGCTCTCGCTATCCTGAGAAATTCGAATCTATCTTATGAGACGTAACGCATCGTTTTGATCGTATACAGTGCGAAAATAGACTATATCTACTCACGAAATTACTCTGATTTCTTATGCCATTTCTTGATCAATGAGAAGCAGAATTCTATGAAGCCATGGGAAAGTTGGAAGATATTATTCGCGATGATCTTGAGGCACCAGAAAATACGGGAGACACTTTTGTGAGAGATGGACTTGATTTTCTTACATTGTATGTATCTTGGTTGCCAGAAAAATGGGAAGAAATGTGAAAGAAAATTGCCGGAGTCATCAGTAGAAATAGAAATATTAAAGACCAAGATAATGTGAGTTTCTTACGTCACCTCATACAAGGATTCAGCCAGTATCTTGACTCTACTATTCTCCATCAAGATCCCGAAATTCTCCATGATTTTTTTGATTTTATAGAGAAGGTTGCGAGAGATAAAGATAGTACAAAACTGATACAACAAATGAATCTCACCATTCGAAAGCGTCCTGGATTCTGGCAGAAATATGAAAATACACTTTCCTATGCTTTTGTATATCTTATGAGACATAAGAAAAAGAAAATTATGCCTTTTGTGAAACTTCTACATCATATTGATGATCTCTCTCTATGAGTCAATCTTGATGTTATATTTGTTGGATGAGCAGGATTACCGTATCGCTCAGAAGAAACACTTACTGAAATATTTTCTTGAGAGAATGTCGAATCTACAAAAATATGGCAGTACTTTGTAAAGATCTGATGAGAATGATCGGGCAAATCTGAAGAACTCAGAAGTCAGATACATTCAATTATGCCGAAGCCATGAAAACGAGTAGATAAGAAAAAGATCCTCCCGGTTCTTATTAAAATTCACAATACTGTTGCAGAGCATGTTTTTGTATATTTTGAAAAACTCATTCAAAAAAAGATAGTTACAAAATTCAAAAGAGAATTTTGACTTGATAATAACTTTGATGGCAATCTCATTAGCGGTGAGCTTTTGGAAGTGTATAAGATGTATAAAAATACAAGAACAAATAAAACACAAGCCCATGGTCTGATAAAAAAATATCTTGAATGAACTTGCTATAGTGGAAATGGAGACATACAGGAATCATATCCGTATAATCATCCTTATAATAGAAAATTTCTAACAGATTGGTGACAATGGAGTGCAATTTCATCTTGGCTTGGAAGAAATGAGAGAGAGTATGAAGTACCATGAAAAAACACTGAGACTGAGTGAATGTGAATCGAAAGAAAAGTAGGACATCACGTGAAGGTGGCTCACGATAAGATGCAACTCCTTGCAGTAGATGAAGTATTTGAAACACCATGAAAGCTCCTTGAATACTTTGATGATACGATAAAGAAGGGTGCAAAAAGATATGATCAGACTATTTTTCGAGATCTCGAATTCCAAATAAGTGAAATCAAGAAGCTTCTTAAATCTACGAAAGCAAGAAAAATCAAGAAAATACGTATTTATCATGAACTTGATCCACTCAAGATTGCCATGATGGGAAATTGGGTGGATGGGAGCTGTCTCAGTTTTTATAGCTCAATATGAAATTATTGGTCAGCAATTACCAATGCCCTTGAAGTAAATAAGGGAGTTTTTTATATTGAAGATGAAGAATGCAAAATTATTGGTAGGGTTCTAGTTGGGATTGATAGCCAAAATATGAAATTCGAAATTCACCCGACGTATACAAAATGAAATATAGAAATTGATATTTCTCAATATTTCAGAATGTATATCTCAGAGCTTGCAGAGAATATGTGACTCAATTGAATTGATGGAGATAGGGAAAATGTTGAGCTGTTGTTTTGTGATGGTTGGTATTCGGGTGATTAATGCGTTCATTCTTGGCATAATAGAGTCCCTCTATAGCTCAATATGCTCATAACATGAAAATATTGTATTAACTGGTTGCTTATATGTAAGTAATATGGTGATTTATAGTGAGGTGAGGTGAGGTGAGGTGAGGTGAGGTGAGGTGAGGTGAGGTGAGGTGAGGTGAGGTGAGGTGAGGTGAGG
>JAYSPL010000065.1:0-2837 GCA_043722085.1 Candidatus Altimarinota bacterium
CATATTTCCGCATCTGCAAAGGGAAAATAGAGGAAAAAATAGGGTAAATATAAGAAAAATACCTAACTGGCGTTAGGTATTTTTTGGACAGACTCATAAGTTTCAGATGTGAGAAAATGTGGCTTCATTTCGACAGTTCTCTTCTCGACTCACTCACTGATAATCCCTTCTCCCATGAGTTCTTTTTGGAGATTTTCGAGAAACATCCCCGTCTTCACGAAGTGATAGAAGAATGTCTCGAGGATACGAGCTGGCTCTCTGCGTGCTTTGTCGAATTTTCGTCTATCGGGAATAGTATCGTACGATCCCAGGAGTCCATCCTGGAAACTCTCAGGCAGCTCGAATCGACAATATCTTGCCCCCCGTCCGATGAGCTGGATATCCTGGAGGGATACTTTTTTATCTTCTCCGATATCGAAGTGGATGATATCGTAGAGTGAGAGAACATCCCATCATTCATTGAGAGCATTGACAGAAAATATCACTCGTATCCTATTTTTTGGATGATCGAGATCCGAGAGTGCTACTGCATTTTCCTTGACCTTACTATTGTAGATCATCGTATTTTGTGGAGCAAAATCTTCTCGTATGCTCGCTACAAAACCTGAAAGACTGATGCCACGATTTTCGAGTTCACCAAACATATTAGATATCAGATGATATTCATCGTGTTTGATAGATCGGAGCTTTTCGAGGTCACGGACAGCGAGATCAGCGATGACAGTATTAAAAAATTCTCTGTCTAATTCACTATCGGCGATTCTTTTAGATTTTACGAGGATCACGGGATGGACAATACTCTTCGTGAGCTCTCGAAAGAGGATCTTTCGATACTGTGACAATGCAACCGCATGGATGATGAGATATTTTTTCTGATCTTCTACTTGCGTTTCATCATTGTAGAGAAACTGGACATCCTTGGCATAGCCTGCCCGGTTGAAGTCAACAAAATCATACTTGTATACGAGCTTGTCTCTGTATTTTTCATGGATATTGCGATTGGCGAGATCGACCGTTGCTGTGAACTCGATGAGCATATTGCCTTCCCTTGCACCGATGGAGTTCTGGACGGCGGATTCCCAGTTCAGGAGTTCTTCGAGGTCAGTTTTGTTGGATCTCGTTTCGACATTGAGTCTATGTGCTTCATCAGCGATGATGACGACATCATTTTTGGAGAAGTCTTCACTCGTGAGCTGATTTTCCCCTGATTCTTTGATACGATTGTAAAAAAGCGAGGTCGAGAGAAACATAATATTGATATCATCTTCTGCTGCCTCATCAAAAGTCTTGATATCCCGAGTACCCACATGTTTTCCATAAAAACTCATCCCATCAGGATGAAAGAGGTATTTTTCGAACTTGTAGTCAGTAAGATTTCTCCGAGCCTGTGTGAGTATCTGTACTTGGTGTACGAGAAATATGAACTTGCGATATCATCTCTCATAAAGATAGAGCATACAACAAGCCATCACGAGTGTCTTCCCAGCTCCTGTCGCCATATTGAAGAGGAGATGTTTGCAAGCAGATATACCGTCATATTCATAGAGCCATATAAAATACCTCACCGCTTCTTCCTGATAGGGACGGAGTTTTTTGGAGGGATGGATATTATCCGTGATATACTGTGGGAGGGGATTTTTGCGAAACTCCTGGTATCCTGCATCATCCCTGATCCGAGCAAAGAGAAACTCCGAAAGAGTCTCTATGACGGTAGTTTTAGCTCTTTTTGCCATAGAATTTTTCGGTTACAGATCGATCGAGTGGAGAGACACTATGACGAGCATCATACATATCTCCCGTATTGAGATAGAGTTGATTCATATCGAGGAGCTCTCGAAGTTTGATCTTTTGCTCTTCGAGTGTGAGCTTCTGATAGTTCTCATCTTTTTCCCAGTTTTTACGGTCGAACCAGAACTGGAGAAATGCATTGCGAGCCATATCGATATAGACAGTATGGAGATCCTCTTTGGTCGTTGTTCATTGTATCCGTTCGAAATATTCAATATTGTAGGTTTTGAGCTCGAGATAGATAAAATCCCCTCATCACTGCCAGTTGACTCGCTTCGATATCCCTCCTTGCTCTCACTCTATCACTTTCTGGAGCCTGACCTTCGCGATATCCTCGATATAATCCATTTGCTCTATCCCAATCCATCGTCTCCCCATCTTGTGGGCGACAGCTGCGGTAGTGCCAGAACCGAGACAAAAGTCGAGGATAATATCATTTTCTTTTGTTGATATAGAAATGATCCTCTCAATTAACTTCTCAGGTTTTGGAGTTCCAAAGGGGTTACTTGGTGTAATATTTTTTACCTCAGTTTTAGCCTCTTGATTATCTCAAACTTCATCTCTTTTCCATATTGTTGTTGCAATTACTCAATCTGAAACTTCAGATAGGAATTTTTTAATCCTTGGAACATTTAATCAATCCTCTCAAAACCAAATTCTATTATCAGCAACCATTTCTTTATATTTTTCAATTCCAAATTGCCAACTTCTTCAGTTAGGTGGAAAGAATGATTTTCATACAGGACTCACTATTTCATATATATAGGAGTCAGAAGGTGTTTTGACTTGTATTGGTTGTGACATCCAAGGTCATCTTGGGTCATTATCAAGATTTTTATAATTATTTATTTGTGCTTCGGTACGATTCAATCTTCGGATTTCCAAATCTTCGGATTTTTTTGAAAATACCAGTATATGATCATGGTTATCAGAGAAAAATCTTGCATCATTAGAGTCCGTCCCAAAAACTCTCACTCAAAATCTCATTGCCCATAAAAAATATCAGAAAGTTTACTTTCTGATATTTTTTTTAGGAAATATGCTCCATA
>JAYSPL010000066.1:0-23490 GCA_043722085.1 Candidatus Altimarinota bacterium
CCTTCCCAGTGGGAAATTTTTCATAAAGTTTTACCCAGTAAACCCTAATATCCAAGCCAAGAAACAAACATAGAAAAAGAGTAGAAAGTTTCGTCAGAAACTTTCTACTCTTTTTTGGTTCATGTATTGTTTAAAAGATGAGAAATCTGGTAGAGTAAATAAGTGTTGAAAAAACCTACTCATAACCCAAATTCCTCATGCACAATATACAGTTTTTTAAACAGATTACAAATTTAGACAAAGAAAACATAACATTTACTCATGTAAAAGAAGTAAGGTGAATAGAGGAATTCTGAGGAAGAACTAGAATTATCCTCACGGTCAGATGAAAATATACTACTTGTTTATGTCCTTACTGTGGCAAAAAGACCAGCAAAAGAAAGGACAAACAACTCCATGAATCAAAGCATAATCTGAAACACGCTCCATATGGATGAGATAAGATCATAGAGCTTAATCTTCTGAAGAGATATTTTCGGTGTACCACCTGCAACAAAAGCTTTTTTGAACGATTCAACTTTGAGAGTTCTTTTGGGAACTACACGACTCACTTTGAGAAATATGTACAATGGAATTGGGGATTTGTCAGTGGAAACAAGATAACAGAGCTCTATCAATCATCTAATAGCGTCATATATTCTATACTGGAACGTATAGATATACATCTCTTGAATGAACGATGATTGAGGCTCATAGAAGCGCTTGATGAAATATATCTCTGAGTCGATGAACATAGCTTCTCTGGTCATGATATGGTACTGGTGATCACGGAACTCAAAACCAAGCAAGTACTCGCTATTTTAGATGGGATCACGAAAGAAAAACTGGAGGAGTGGATATGAAAGATTCCCCTGAAGGATCAGAAGAAGATCAAGGGTTTTGCCACCGATATGAATAAAGGCTATGCGGTGAGTCTCAACAAAATCATCTGAAATCCCATACAGAGCGTAGATAAATTTCATCTTTTTCAAGAAGCCAACAAAGTTATCGACGAGGTACGACAGACCTCCATCTGGGGACTGGCTATGAACTTTATCAGGATAGAAGATATCCCTACTCTTGGGAAAAAGATAGGGAAGAAACTTACCAAAGAAGACATAGCAAATATCCACAAAAACTCTAAGGTTGAGGGTATGAAAAAATACAAAGAATCCGGAGAGATGAGACTCAAGGCAGAACAAATAGATACGAAAGCTCTTGTGAATAGCAAATGAGAAAAAGTTGAATATAAAGAGATTACTGCAGATTATTTCATCGAGACTGGATACAGAAAAATATTTCTCTACAGAGAGAAAAACTTGAGTCCCATTTCTAAATTGAGACTCAATCAGATCTTTCGAGAATTCGATTACCTTGGACTCATGCAACAAGCTTGGACGCTCAAAGAAGATTTTATGGATGCTATGGATAATCTTGATATGGTTGAGATCGACAGGATTCAAAAGGAATGTTTAGAATCAGAACACTACCGAGTACAACAGTTCGGAAGGACTCTCAAAAGATGGTACAAAGGCATCAAAGGTTTTTGTGAGCATTCAACCGCTTTTTTTAAGTTTACCAATGCGTTGACTGAGTGAATCAACAACATCTGTAAGGTAGCAAAACGAGTATCTCATGGATTTAGAACAAAGGAGATGTATCTGAGAAAATTAGTGGCTAAATTCTGTATTACTAAACTGGAATTTTAGAGGATATTTTTCCCACTGGGAAGAAAGGAGTCACTTTTTTCTAGGAGAAAGTAGTTGTGTTTTTTGCGATTTCAGAAAACATATGCTATGGTAGAGAGAGGAAATATATCCAACCATATAAATATCTATATCATGACTCACGATCCACTCTTCCAATACGAACAAATATCGCATACCTATAGTATTAGTACTAAAAAACCATCGAAAATATTTCGGGTGTTTAAATTTTCAGCACTCTACCTCGTGATGACAGGATGTGTATTTTCGGTATTTATGGGGGTGCTCAATTTTTCAGCCTATAGTGCTATGGTGACGAATTGGGTAAATCCAAATCTCATGATGACCAAGCAAGATAATATCGAACAGGCCCTAATGAATTCCAGTATAGCAGTACATGCTGCGGATATTGCGGATTCACAAAATTCACTCCAAACCGTTACAGAACAGATTGCTGTGACTGATCCAGATATGCTCTATGCTCGCTCTTATAAGTCAGATCGTCTCCTGAGTGGTATTTCCCGGTCATCATCGGCAAGCTTCAGTATTACTCCCTATGAGAATCGAATTATCATCCCAAAACTTGGGAAAAATATCCCGCTTGTGGATGTGGATCACAATACAAATACAAAATATGGTGAAATGCAAAATATCTTTATGGATGAACTCAAAAAATGAGTAGTACGCTATCCAGGAACAGCACATCCAGGAGAAGTAGGAAATGCTTTTATATTCGGACATTCATCAAACTATCCATGGGTGGTGAGTGAATACAATGATGTATTTGCACTCCTCAATACTCTCTCTACTGGGGACGATATCATCGTATACTACAATCAAAAGAAATTTACCTACCGAGTTACGGACCGAGCGACGGTTGATCCAGGGGATACAGAGGTACTCTCAGCACGAGATCCTAAGAAAAAAGAAATCTCTCTAATGACGTGTTGGCCAGTAGGAACGACCCTCGAGCGATATATTATCTTCGGAGAACTCGTTGCAAATCAATAATTTGAAATAACTATGAAAACCCTCAATCAATTTCAATATGTATATGAAAACATTACCCTCTACCAATTTCAATCTGATTGGATTATATTCGCTATTGCACTAATAATTGGCGTTATTGCTATGGCTACTTTATACTATCTCATGCTGATGACATCCTTGAAAAGTATCGTATATCTTGCAGAACAAGTGCTTGCAAGGAAGAAGAAAATACTAAGTGAGCTCATCCTGATGAAGGATATCCAAACAGAACTTGAAAAAGAGATTGAGCAAGCTATTCTCAAGGCAGCATTCCACTCTTAGTGGGTTTTTCTTTTGCATTTTTCTGTTTTTTACCTATACTCATCGCACATTTTTTGCTATATAGTTGATTATGAGGCTTCGTCTCTTAGTTCTGCACTCCATTCGCAAAACTAAAATTACATTTTATTTTCCTCACTCCATTTGAACTATGAAAACAGCTATGCAATCTCGTCCCGGTACGGTACTCAGAATCAATGGAGAACTCCTATTGGTTGTGAAACATGAAATGAAGCGAGGTGGTCGTGGAGCGACAAACGTCGCAATGCGACTCAAGAATCTCCTTCAAGGAAATAACTCTGATCGTGTCATGGATTCTGAAGAAAAATTCGAAGACGTCACCCTTGAACGAGCTAAGGCTGAGTTTCTCTATCAGTCTGGTGATACCTTCGCGTTCATGAACCAAGATACTTATGAGACAGTTGAGCTCCATGAGGATGATGTTGGTGATGCATCGATGTATCTCATCGAAGGGTTGATGGTAGACCTCCAAACCTTTGAAGGTAAGTTCATCGGTATAATGCTCCCACTTCGTGTGACGCTCAAGGTGACTGAAGCAGAGCCATCGGTAGCAGGCAATACTGCCGATGGAAAGATCGATAAGCTTGTTACACTCGAAACGGGTCTCGAGCTCCGAGTCCCAGGATTCGTCAATCAGGATGAGTCTATCGTGATCAATACTGAGACAGGAGAATACCTTGAGCGAGCGAAATAATATTCTACAGTTCATGAAAAAATCCCTGAGCAATCAGGGATTTTTTTATCATCCTGTAAGGATTCCTTTCAATGTAGAGATATCTCTCCTTACTTTTTGGATAAAAAGTAACAAAAATCTTCAGAGTCTTCCATGTTTCATTTTGTTATCTGTTCTCATCTCTATTTCCTAAATTGCAAACACTCGCTACGCTCAAACAGTTCGCAATTTTACGGAAATATTCACTGACAGATACTCAAAATTTACATAAGGAAGAAGCAGTGGGAAAGAAAAAATTTCTATTTTTAGAGAGAAAGTATAGATAAAAAATTCCTCCCTCAATCAAATATCCGATTCTCGATTACTCGATATCCTGTCTCTTCGAATAACTCTGCGAGCTCATCAACAGTGAAGCCATGATAGTATCTGGAAAATTCACCAATCTTGATATCGAATTCACCATCTCCCCGGTGGTTTTTTGCATACTTCTCTTGATTCCTGAGATTCCAATTCGTCATATAGATGCGACCATTTGGTTTGAGTAATTTTTTGGTATTTTCGAGTACTTGGATCCGTTCTTCTTGTGATTCAAGATGGTGAAAAGAGGCAAGGAGAAGAATAGAATCAAATGAGCGATCTATTATAGTTATATTCTGCATACCTATCACCTCGAACTGATTATCTGGATGCAGTTTGCGGGCTTCTGTGATCATTCATGCTGAGCTATCGATGCCTAGGTATCTGATAGTTTCGATTTTCTTCCTTTGCGAAACAGAGGTATCTTCTATTGCTGGTATGGTTTTTGGAGTCCCCCTTCAAAGGGGGGTAGGGGGGTACTGTGTTATTCGTTCCTGGAACTTGCTTATTAATATTTCAGATACTCATTCTGCTCGTATCATGACATCTTGATTCGTAAAACGAAGTACTACTAATCCATATTGTTCCAATTCTTGAGTCCTCTTTTTATCGTATAGGGTGGTATCTATATGAGATTCACCATCCAGTTCTATCACTACACCGAGTTCAGAACAGTAGAAATCTACTATATACGAAAGTAATGGTTTTTGTCGTGTAAACTTGTACTGCTTCAGTGTATCGGTTTTCAGGATATCATACCAAAATCTGTTTTCTACAGGGTTTCCAGACTTTCTATTTTCTTTTGCTTGATATAGGAGAGTTCGATCATATGGAATTGCAAGCGGTGAATGAGTATATGTATGTTTTATCTCTCTTCTCCCTTTCAAGTGCTCACTTTCTTGGAGGACCGTAGACATTTCAGACTCAATATTACCCCCCTTCCCCCCTTCAAAGGGGGGCTCGGAACCACACTTATTTTGAAAAGAGGGTTGTTCGAACCAATCGAGAAATCGTCAATTCCCACATCCAATATCGAGAACACTAGAGTAATTCCAAGCTTTCATGTCTGCTATAATATATTCCAGCTCTAGCCAGTGGAGATTTTTGCGACTATTCGAGAATGTGGTTGCGAATGCATCGTAGGACATAGTCTAGTCAAAAATATTCTTCCATCACTTGAGATAGTAGCGGCGAAATGCAACCATGAAAAAAAATGCTAAATTCGCAAAAAATAGGTATCACCAGAATACCATATTCTCAAGGTTCTGAAAGTCAGAGAGAGAGAGAAGTGTAAATATTTGCCCTACAGCACTCATAAAGTAGATAAGTATACTTTCTGTCCATGGTTGTATCCATCACTTTTTAAAAGTTGGGAGAAAAGCAATAAAATCGATAACTGCCGTTAGGATAACCGTATTAAGGATATTTTTAGATACTATCCAATATAATATGAGTATCAATCATAGACCAAGACAAGTATAATCAAACCAATTTATTGATATTGACCGCATTCATCTTATTCCATATATAGTAGCACAGATGAGTGATATGAGCATCAATCAATTAGGAATCAAGGTAAAGTACTCATGATTTTTCCATAGTATAAAAACATTGAAACCCACGAGAATACACCAGATTATATATGTAAATAGGTGCGGAGTTGTTCTTCACTTCAGGACATCTTTCCAATATGGGATAGCCCCGATAAGGTATATTCCTGTACTTACGAGTGCAAAGAGGAACTCCTTTTCCATAGTTACTTTTTAGGAAAGAGCCTCTCCAGAGTTTTCTGATTTTTTCTCCAGTTCTTATCTACCTTGACGCGGAGTGCGAGAAATACCTTCTTTCCGAAGATCTCTTCGAGGACGAGGCGAGAAGCGGTTCCTATATCTTGGATCTTTTTCCCTTGTTTCCCGATGATGATCGTTTTCTGCGAATCAGTCTCTGTATTGATATAGGCTTGGATGGAGAGCATTGGGAGCTTTCACTTCTTGTTTTTCGGGACAAAACTCTCAGGAGTGAGATCACTCATATTGGGAATGATGAGCTCGTCAGCACCGTTCTCGATACTCCCAATCTCCACATAGCAAGCATAGGGGATCTCCTCTCCAAGTGCTGCGAAGAGCTGTTCTCGGATCACTTCAGAGATGCGGAGATCCATCGTCTGATCGGTGTACTGATCTGCTTCGTAGAGGTAGGGTCCTTCAGGAAGTTTATCCGCGATAGCCGAGAGAAGCTCCGCAAATCCTGCCTTGTTTATAGAATCCACCTTATAGTCGATATTTTTCCCTAGGTATCCCTTTTCGAGGTCCTGCTTGGTTTCAATACGAAAGATAGGCTTCTGACTAAAGGAAAGTGCCTCATCAATTCGCTCGTCCTCAGCGCCTTGGGCCCGAGTTGGATCTACCAGACGAAGGATGATATCGGCATCACGTAGACCCGCAAAAGCTTGTGCATTGATCATGGTATGGATATCATGCGACTTCTGACTTCCGAATTGTTCATGGCCGTCATGATGGACACCTGGAGTATCGAGAAATATTATCTGGAGTTCACGCTCTTCATCTGTAAAAATCCCAGTGATTGTTCTTTGTGTCGTCTGAGGACGTGATGAGATAGCGCTGACGCGCTCCCCGATAAGCGCATTGATCAATGTGGATTTTCCAGCATTGGGACGACCGACGATAGCAACGTATCAAACTTTTGGCATGTTATTTTTTGTTATTGACTCTTTTTCTCGCTTCCATGACTTTTTTCCTCAGGAGTTCTGATGCCTTCACTGGATTTTGCCAGATCTGTACATCCGCTCCGAATACGACCGTCGGTCCCTCCTTGCAGGTCCCCTGACACATACAGGTTTCGATCACTACTTCATCATCTCAGTACCCATAAAATTCTCTATCTGCGTCGAGTCTGGTGGTGATATAGGCACTCTGTCGTTCACTACAGGAGCGACCGGTACAGATTTTGACATTGATTGCTTGCATAGCCTTCAGTATAGGGAAAAGTAGGGATTTGGCAAAAGAAAAACCCATTCATAAGAATGAGTTATTTGAGATTTCTGATGGTGCCCGAGGGGGGACTTGAACCCCCACACCTTTCGGCATACGCACCTCAAGCGTACATGTCTACCATTCCATCACCCGGGCATAATTTTCTGGATCTATTTATTTTTGTACATGCACCCCTCTCGAGTGTTGCACCGCTTTGCGGATGCTCGCTCTCGGGAGTATGGCTCTCGAATATTCGCTGTCGCTCATTTCGAGCCGCACATCTACCATTCCATCACCCGGGCTAAAATCTATGGTGCACCCAGTAGGGTTCGAACCTACAACCAACGGTTTCGAAGACCGCTACTCTTCCAATTGAGCTATGGATGCATGTTCTCTATTTCTAAGGTAGGCGGATTATAGGGATAAAGAATAAGAAATCAAATAAAAATGTGAAAAAAGCGAATGATGTTTTTCTAAACCGGTTTTCTACCACGATCATGGGAGATTTAAAGGGTAAATTTATTTGAAAATTATAAAAAATCCCTCCAAATTTGGAGGGATAACAGAAGATATATACTACGCATCAAGGGCTTCAGCAGGAATAACTACAGGAACATCACTGGGAACGTAGTTAGGATCGAGTGCCTTGAGAGACAGGCCGATACGCTTTCCTACAGAATCAAAGGTGATAATGCGTGCTTTCATCATCTCACCAGCATGTACTTTTCCTTCGATCCCTTCCATCATTTCGGTAGTGATCTCAGAGAGATGGATGAGTCCAGAGACTCCACCATCAAGTTCGAGAAATATTCCAAATTGTGAGAGACGAAGTACTGGTGCTTCGACGATATCACCAACCTGGTACTTATCTGAGAGCACTTGCCAAGGATTGGCCTTGAGTCTCTTGATCGAGAGAGAGATCTTCTCACCCTCGATACCGATAATCTGGATCGTGACCTTATCACCGAGTTTGGCATGCTTGTGTGGATTGTTCACGTGTCCCCAATCGATTTCTGAGACGTGAACGAGTCCTTCGATTCCTTGGAATGATACGAAGAGTCCGTACGTCAGAATACCAGAGACGGATCCTTCGACGATATCACCAACCTTGATGGTCTGAAGTGACTGAACGCGTTGTTCTTCGATAGCCGCTTTTTCTGAGAAGATGATCTTCTTTCCGGATGGATCGACATTGAGAACACGCACTTGGAATGGCTTTCCAATGAGCTTGTTGAGTTGTTCGAGGATTTTTTCTGGATTGGCATTCTCAACACGAGGATAATGCGCTGGAGTGAGCTGAGATACAGGGATAAATCCCTTGATCCCATCGAGGTCAATAAGAAGACCTCCCTTGTTGGCTTCATTAGGAATCACCGTAATGATTTCTTTGGTGTCAAAGTTTGAGTGGAGTTTTTCAATAAGTTTAGCCTGGCTCGCCTTTCGCAGTGAAAGGTGAATGAGTCCACTATGAGCATCGTCACCGATGATAATAGATTCGATGCGGCTTCCGGGAAGGATATTGGAAGTGTCTTCCGTCGAAGACGTCATATGATTACCGGTAATAATACCAGTAAATTGACCTTCGAGATCCACAAGGATCATCTTTTGGTTTGATACGACAACGGTTCCACCAACCACTTCACCTATTTTATAGGATTGTATTGGAGCTGCAGTTGCGAGATCTTTTGCGAAATCTGACATAAGAGATAAAAAATTAAAAAATAAGAATAAAAAATTAAAAATTATTAGAATTCAACTGACACAGCTTCTGGAAGAAGTGGTATCCTACTTGAATGTATAATTTTGAATCTTGAATTATAGAAAAAATGGGGCGGCTGATGGGGCTTGAACCCACGACCTTCGGATTCACAGTCCGACGCTCTAACCAACTGAGCTACAGCCGCCATAGAGATTACTTTGATGAAAAAGCCACCGAAGTATATGAAAAAGACTCGCTTTTGCAATTTTATTTTGTATTTTTATTATTTTTGGATAGGATACTGCCTCTATATGGGAAGATTATCCAGTTTTTTTGGCTAGTGATTGCGCGTACAATAGGCGTATATAAGCTATAGATATACAGGTATGAGGTCCTATAGAAACATCTATTTACTGTTTTTATGAACAAATAATATACTCGTCAATAGAATTTGCTCGACAAATTCGTATGACATATGATATGCTATCGTTGGTAGGTGGTTGGCGACATACTCCTTGGGTGACTCAGATATTCATAACTCTGGGCAATCAAGTTGAGTTTTATTCCTAAAATTACGGCATGTATTCTTCTTTTCATAGCACAAGTTCCACTCTGGCTTCCGCAATTCGCAATGATATATTTTCTCTTCTTGGTAATTCTGGAAAGACGATATTTTCTCCTGAAGCTGTAGAGTTTTCATTCTCCTTTCGTTTCTTTTTCTCGAAATCCCTTCGTCGGGCTATCCATAGACTCGAAAAATTCGCATACCGAAAACCCCTCACCTATCTTGCGATCTGTCTCACAACCCTGATGGTGGCACCGAGTGAAACATCATTTGCCAGTGAAAACATCGATACTACAAATCAAAAGACCTTTATTGTAACCGCGTATTATTCCCCAATACCCGGACAGAACGACTACTACCGGTGAAGCTATGAGGCGGATGTCCGTCTCAATGGTAACGGTACACATGGTGCGAGTGGCACTCCCGTATTTACGGGTATGATTGCGGCTCCAAAGACTTATGCCTTTGGAACGCAGATTTTTTTTGATGGGCTTGGACTGGGTACTGTACAGGATCGCGGCGGTGCTATCGTTGCTGCATTCGTCCGTGGTCAGGCATATGATCGCATTGACATATGGATGGGATATGGTGACGCTGGACTCCGTCGAACCATTGCCTGGGGACGTCGAGAGGTAAAAGGGACTATTGTAACGGATGGGGTACAACGGTCTCCGCTCAATATCTCAGGGATTGAGAATGGATCGGTTAACCTTGCCCAGTATCCTCCTGTTGCGTCTCCTGGGTCCATTGGTGGACTCTCAGGTAATGCGATTGCCGCATTCGCGGACCTGGGCTACAACTTCACAGGAAATGATACCAAGTCGATGGTGATAGGATTCCAGCTCGATCACCAGATTATCGATTCAAAAAATGATGAAGCCGCTGGCAGCTATGGACCAAAAACTCGTAGCCTTCTCGCAACACTCCATGAAGCCTATACCTCTAAACGCGACGTAGAATTATCCGCGATCGACAGCGCCCGTAAGCTCCTTCTCACGGATCACAATGTTTGGCAGAAGCACTACATTCAGGCAGAATCAGTAGTTACCGCATTCGGACAACCACGGATAAAGGATAGTTGAGAGAGTGTCAGGCTCTTGCAAGAGTGGCTCGCAACATGAAACTTCTATACTGGAAAATCTGACTGAAATATGAACGCACGAACCCTTGTGGCCATACGTCGGTACCAAAAATCAAAAAATATCAAAACAACGGGGATGCTTGATGATCGAACCCGAAGTGCGATGATCGATGATACCGCGGTGAATCTCTAGAAAGGAGACAAACACATTTCCAAAATCCCATCACGAGACGATGGGATTTTTCGAACAGAGCACCTACATATATCGTCTCATATTCAGTATATAGTTCTCGGCAAATACACGAGCCATGAGAGATGGATCACCTAGTTCATAGATCGCAAGGATGGCATCGATGTAGTCTCGTTTTTCTACAGCGAGAAATGATATCAGTGGCATATTGTGCTTGAGGAGAGGGAGATTGGCACTCATACGAGATGTACGCTTATTGATATCGAGAAATACCTGAAAGTATGGAATAAATACGAGTATAAAAATACTTTGTTCAAATGGATCCTCTATTTGTACGAGTTTGGTGAGAAATACCTCGAATTCTTCTATGAGTTGATACTGATTATCGAGAGGCGTATATGCTGACATGGTGATCTCGACCATGCGGGTACGGATGATACCGAGATCATCTCTGGGGAGGAGCCTATCTCCGAGGAGTGTATGTATCTCACAAAAAGTTCGCTTTGTATACGGAATATCTCTCTTATAGTACACCATATATTCTATGCATTTTTTATGATTGAGGATCATCTGGGTATCATCTTTGGCCTTATCCTTGGCTATCTCATTGTACTTCACGAGGATCTCCGTATCTACATAGTCATAGGTATTACCTTCGAGTGAGCTCGATGCAAATGAGAGATCGATGAGTGTCGTCTCGAGGAGACGCCTGTTGTTCAAGAAAAAGTCAGTATCGAGATTGATATCTCTGAGTGCACCATGGAGAGTATCTTTTTGTGCTTTCGTGAAAAATGATGTCGCATTGGGTATGTATGATGCGAGAAATACTGGATTGTATTTTTTCTTCTCACGAGAAAAAAATGGTACTCGAATATACTCAAGAGGATCAATTTTGAAGGCATACTTTCCATATCCTGTTTTCTGTATTTTTCGTGCCTCGATGAGCTTCGTGAGATGTCGATGTACCACGGTCCTATCGAGATCGATCAGGCGAGTGATGTCTATAATTTCCCATTCTTTGGTTGGATCTCAGACAAAAAGCCTATATATCTCCTCATATGTGGTTTGTGTTTGTTTTTTCATATGTTGAGAAGTGTTGCAAAGAAGTATAAGAAGTGTTGCAAAAATAGCAAGAAAAATGCAACACTGCACCAAGAAAAATGCAACACTTTGTTTTTATGATGATGGATTTTCCAGGGATGTTGTATTTGTAAGAGTTTTTTATCAGAAAACGCAACATTCTCTGTCGAAATATGACACAACAGACTTTCTCTTGAAAAACTCAGCCAAAACTTGCAAAAATGAATATTTTATGATAATGTAAGAAAGTAATTATTAATAATTCTGAATTATGTCTATCGAACATACTACTCGTGCTATAACTGAGAATAAATACATGATGCAAATTTTTGCCGATAAACAATCCCTGCAGGCTGACATAAGAAGTCTCAGGGCCCTAAAAACCGCCAATCCAACAGATTCACGAGCTTCCGACTATATTATCAAGCAAAAAGAGTATGAACTTTCCCAGATAGAGAGTCGTATCAAATGAAAAGATTATAAATCAGTAAAATCTCAATGTGAGCAATATTTTAGAGATAATACTGATATTGATAGTATCAAAATTATTGCTGAAACAAAAGAAATGCTATCACGAGGACAAATAGTCAATGAATGGCCACATCTTGCGGCCGTATTCCTGTTGGATCATACGTATGTAACTAGTATTACTCAAGCATGACTTGCTTCGGTGACAGCACCAAGAATTGTGACACCTGCAGTTGTTTCTATTGCTGTTCCAGTATCTTCAGTACCAGTCGAGGAATCACTATCGCCTAAAGAAATAATACTAGATATTCCAGCTCCAACTACAAGACCAGTTCCAGCTCCAACTACAAGACCTGTTCCAGCTCCAACTCTAACTACAAGACAAACACCACCGCTGGCACCAAATACCACTGGAGACGCTTCTCTTGAGATGTTCAAAACTCAGCAAACTATGGTATTTAAAGATGGCGCATACTATCTCACAGGACCAAAATGAAATACAAAACGAGTTGATATGAAACAACTCCTCGTCAATCTCAATCTTCAAAAAGATGCACCTGAAAATCTTCAAAAATCAGTTTCATTGATTCAAGATTTCGCACTCATCCTCGATGCGTATCTTCTCAAGAATCCAGATAAAAAACCCCAATATGATGCAACTCTAAAATGAATACAGATGGATTTTGCAAACTTAGATGTTCAATCCGGAAAAACCATAGTAGATATCAAAAAATGGACACCTACACTATTTGGTAATAATAATTTCCTCAAAGATAGTGACCTATATACTATCAATCGAGCAATCGAGACTACTGATCCAAAAGCCAGAAAATTCGCAATTTTGACGTTTATCCGAGATAGACTCGGACAATCTGATCTTGCATTACAGAACCTGATCGCTGGTAATATGAGTGTATTTTGATTCCCGATAGATGATGAGATCGTAAAAAATGGAGATCTCTCATCTACCAAGCTCGATGCAAAACAAATCACTACAGTTCGAAAAGCAATCGATGCCGCTCGTACTGAGGCCAATAGTAACTGGATCAAGAACAAGGATAATTATCTCCAAGCATGGAAGTCAGAGAATCCAGGAAAATCAGTAGATACAGAACTAGCGAGGGCGACAAATGAAAAACTGACTATACTTATGTCCGCAAAAAGAGAGATTGTATATCAGAATCTCTATAACAAAACAAATCTCCCACAAGAACTGGCACTCCTGCAGAATATCATCGGAGCAGGCAGCATGAAGATGTCTGATAAATCATGGGAAATATCTACGGAAATTGCGGGAATGATAGGAATGGAGGCAGTTGCGATTGCTGCAGGAGTTGTTACTGCTGGTGCAGGGACTGTACTTATAAATACCCTGGCATTCGGACGGAATGCCTATAAATGAGCTAAGGCACTTGAGGCATACAGTGCTGCTAGTAAAACAAAACAAGCACTGACTACTAGTGCTCGTATTATCGGCGGTGGTGCAGCGTTCGAGGCAGGTGGCGCAACAGCTCGTAGTCTTATTGAGAATGGAGATCTGACATCTATGCATTCCAAGGAATGATACGCTCAGTCTATTGCCATGATGGGTGTTCTCAGTGGAATCGGCAAGCTCATATCTGCTTGAAAACTTGGAACCGGAATCCAATTCAAAGATGGTGCAGGATTTGCGAAAAATATACTACCTTTTGCATGACAAGTAGCGATTGAAGGTTCTGCAATTTTTGGTACGAGTGCAGCCATAGGATCAGTATTTTTTGATAGACGGGATAATTGGACCATGGAGCAGATGGCTCAGGCTATGCTGATGGCAACTATGTTCAAATGAGCGGGTCGACTATCAGCAGGTAAGAATAAGAACGGAGAAATCGAAGTGAAAAAATCCACAGAAGAGGTTGTTTCTCATGGAAAAAATCAGATTATTCCAGAGTGAACTCTTAAATCCGAGCCAGCGAAGGCTTCTAATAATATAGTTAATATTTCCGAGTTCACAACTCGTGAGATTATTGCTACAGATGTTCGTCGTGCAAAGAATCTAATAAAAAATGGCAAATATCCACAGTTTATTGCTGAAGATGGATCGATATGGTCTATGCGTTCAGTCACAGGAAAAAGTGGCAGTGAAATGGTAGAAATTGGCCCGCTTGGTGGGCCTTCAGTTGCTCGTAAGGCAACAATTCAAGAATTTGTAGAATGAGTGAATACAAATATCAGAAAATTTAAAAATGGTATCAATACTACAACAACTTCTCCTACTGCAGTGGATCCTCACGTCCAGCCAATAATTACTGTAGCTGAATCTCTACCTACTCCAAAAATTGAAAATAAAACAGAACCAGTCCAGCCCAAGGAAACTCCAGATTGAAAAGTGAAAGAACAACCCGCTACTGTTTCTAGTGAAACCCTAACAAAACAGGCTACGAATCCTCATGCTGCAGAATCTGCAATAGAAAGCGTCAGTCATAGTTCTAGGAAGATATGAGAGACTTTTTCTAAGGAATGGCTTGAAAACATTTCTCACATGATATGAAAGCCCATAAAGTGGATTGCTGACCAATCTGTGGGTCCAATATTTAGGATGGTCACATGAAATAATCCAGGTGCACTCATTTCTCTGGCAAATCCAATGGGGGCGTGGACAGGAAAAGCATCCACATATGGAAAGAATTTTTTGGAACATTGGAAAAACCCAGTTCGTAACAGTATCAATCTTCTAGTTACATGAGAAAGAAAAGATGGGCAATGAGCTATTGGTTCTATTGCAAAGAACGTTATATTTGCTTGAGGAATTACGGCACTAGACTATTTCGCAGTGCCAAATAATCAAGCAAATACCCCTGCAAATATGGCACAAAATTATTATGAGATGATCTTACTCGGATGGCTTGGTGTGGTGCTTATGGAAATCTGACCGATTAAGGAAGGAGCAAAAGATGCAAAAGATTGGATTTCAGATCGTTTACAAGCAAAACCATTTTAATATAGACTATATATGCCTCAACTCCCAGAAACCCCACAACTCACACCGACAGAATTACCCAAGAATGCCATAGGACCTAAAAAGTCTATGACATTTGGTGATCTTTATACGCAGATCCAATCAGGGTCACTCCTCACTCCAGAGCAAGAAGTAGCACTAAGAGCAAAGATAACCGAAAAATATGGATTTAATCTCTTATGAAAGAGAAAGGAGCTTGTCACGGAATCTACTCGTAGTGAACTCGAGGAGCTCCTTGCGGATATACCTGGCAAGTCTGATATTCTCGCCAAACTCGATAGACTCCTCCCTGGCAAATCAAGGGCTGCAGAAGTAGTAAAAGGTGCTACTGAACTATGAAAAGATGGACTCGATGCAGCCAAGAAAGCAACTCCAGAGTGACTACTTGATGGTGTCACAGCTGCAGGTAATGTGATGAAAGCACAGGTCGCAAAATGAGGAGAAGCCGCTCTATCTGCAGTCTGAACTATTGTCAATGCAAATGGAGATCTGGGCCAGATGACTGCTGGTGTAGAAAAGCTCGCGGAAGTAAAGGAATGAATTCTATCTACTATATCAGCTTCGATGAAGTGAGTTGGTGAGACTATAAAAGACTTTCTTGAAGCAACAGGGATTATGGCATTTCTCAGGAGTATTGGTAATTTTTTCTGACTCAATATACCAGAGCCTGAGAAGAAGAATACAAAGGATGGAGGAATAGGAAATAATAGAGATAAGGTAACAAACCTCTCAGAAATAGAATACAATCAGCTCTATGATGTGGCATGGCGTGAGCTCTGCAAGATGAATACCAAGTACTCAAAGGTGGTAGATGTAAATAAGAAAGAAGAATTCAAAAAATTGCTTGATGAGTATATTGCAAAATCAGGTATTACTGATAAAAAGGCATTTCTCGATACATTCCGTACTGGATTTGCAGGAGATTTTTCATTTTTCAAGGTTTTTTCACTTTCTCGAAATCTGCCCACCTCAGGTAATGTAGTAGCTGAATCAGATACACAGAAAGCACACTTGAATACATTCTATAATTCACTCAAATCTGAGAAAGTCATTGTCCCAGAACTTTTCCAAGAAGAGATCAAAAAAGATATTCTCCTTCGTATGAAGGATTACGGTTGGATCAATGAGGATCAAATGGATACAAAAAGAAAAGAAATAGAAAAGAAATTTGCAGATCCAAAGTATGCTGAGCTCCTCAGAAAGGCAGAAAATGCATTCATTACTCAAAAAGAAGAAGTTTCTGTGTGAGCCTTTTGTATAAAAATGCTCTTGGAAACTCCGGTAATACTCTTTGATTTTCTTGGAACGGTTATCCCATGGAGCGCCGTCACGGTGAATGCTGTTGATGGGGTATTCTATTTTGGAGTGCGTGCGTATACAGCACTCACTACCAGAGGATTCAATGATGGTATGGCGATACTCACTGGTGTCACTATCGAAGAACTCGGAAAGGTCTCACCCGAGAAGCGACTCCTCGCTATCACGATGCTCCACCAACAATGACATCTTGCATTTGCTCTTGCTGGTATGGCAGCGAAGGCAGTGAGTACTATGGCTCTCATGCCACTCTATTGGACACAGGGGACTGGTATCACGTCGATGATGATGCAAAAAGAACAATTATTCTGACAATATGAGAAGATGGCAACGAGTATGAATCACCTGACCAAGGATATCCTCACACAACCAGAACATACACAGTTATTCAAACTCGATGGAGCACTACGCACACAGATGATCGAGTCTGAGGCGAAGTTACATCTTGTAGATATCTGGAAAATGCATCCAGAGAAAACACAAGCAGAAATACACCAGATACTCTCAAAACGTATGAGTCATACTGGTGAGAATCTGCGAATTCGAGATGAAGTGATCGGAAAGCTGGTTAATAAAGAAGAAAAAAGTGTATTCACTCGAGAATTACTCAGTGATAAATTCAAACGATCTGGTACCAATAGTAGATTCGATGAGATGGTAAGTCAGGCGAAATGATGGTTCGTTGTTGAACAAGAGCCACATGCAAAACTTGCCCTGAAAAGATCAGAAGATGCACTGCACGCTGTCTGTAATGATGCTATACAAGAATGAAAATGAAGCCAATGGTTCGCTCGACTGGCAAGTCTCGGTAAATGAGATATTGCAGAAATGGTACATAATATGAATCGAGGACAAGTGATAGTAAATCTGAATGGTACTGATCCAGAAACAAGTCTGAAAAATCTCAAAAATGTTATGAAAGAAGTTCCAGCTGGTATGCAACACTTATTTTCTGGACTCTCTCTGGTGCTCGTGGGCGGTATGGCATGGGAGGCCAAGGATGATAAGATGAAAGTAGCACTGCAAGGACTCATAGCGATGCATCCATTTGCTGCCACCTATATCCTCTTCACCGAAGGGACTACTATGAAAGATCATCAATGGACAAACCCACAATATCTCTCAAGTATGGGAATCGCAGGAGTATTCGCAGGAGTAGAGGCAGTATCTGTACTGATGAATGCTCGGAAGATATGATGGATCCCTGCACTTGCTCAATCAGCGGCAACACCATATCGTGTATTGATTGCTATTCTAAGAGGTATACTGAACACTGGGCGTGTTATCCAAGCTGTGAAATGAGGAGGATTGACTGCTGTGAGAACACATAGTGCTGAGGTGGCTACATGAGCTCTAAAAACTATGAAATGAGGATGAAGAGCAGCACTTGTCATGGGTGGTATGGTAGCTGCAGTTGCACTCCCAGGAGTTGCAATAAAATTTTATGATTCTGAGAAGATGAAGGCCTATACGGAGGATCTCGAAAAAAAATCACTGATCTCGAAAAATGGATGAATCAATTGGAATGCTATCACAGAAGAAGCAAAGAGTTGGTCTCTCAAAAAAAAGGAAGACACACTTAGGTTCGCTGCTATGCAATACTTGGGTGGAAATGTGCAAGATATTACTATCAAGGCTAATATAGCTGATATTCTGATTCAACCCTCTCCTGATCCATCTCAAAATATGACTTTCGGAGTGATTGACAGTACAGAGATAGGACATATGCGGACCCTCTATGAGAAACTCTGATACTCTCTGAAGATTACTTATTCCAAAGCTGCTGATGATCTCATGACATGACAGAAAGATAAGCTCTTGAAAGAATGATATATTCCTGAGCAAATTGCCCAACTTGAGAAACAGATTGAGTGGATACAGCCAGCATAGTCCCATTCCTATTCAAAAATATACTTTGTCAATCAAATCTTTTGACAAATTGTAGAGAGAGTGATATTATAGCTTCGTTACATTATTTTAACTATTATAATATATGTCATTCAATATCACTACTGCCCGTGAAGCTATCCAGAAGGGTGAAATCAAAATCAAGAAGGATGAAGGTATCACTCATGCACTCATGCGATATGTAGACTCTACCAACATGAATAAATGAGTGAGAGATCTGGTAAAAGCATTCAGAGTACTCGATGCCCATAACCAAAAGGCTATCATGGATCTCGCGAAAGAAGTAGGAAACAATGCTCCCTTTGTATGACGGAAAAAAAATACAGTATATGAGGTTACTGATACGGCAAATATAGGAGAAACTCTTGCTATACGTAAAGGTGATGCCACAGTCGCAGCACCAAAAGCAGCCGCACCAATCGCACCACCAGCACCAGTAGTCGCTCCAGCAGTCGCACCACCAGCCGCAGCAGCCTCTGCCGCAAAATCAGCAGCAGTCGCACCAGCAGCTACCACACTAGCCGCAGCACCAACGGCACCAGCACCAACGGCACCAGCAGCCGTAGATACAATGGGCAATATTACAGGTATGTTAATAGATACAGAACCAGTACCAGCAACAAAACCAGCAGCCGCTCCAGCAGTAGCCCCAGCCGCAAAACCAGCAGCCCCAGTCGCTGCCCCAGCCGTAGATACAATGGGCAATCTTACAGGGCATTAACACATAATGACGAGTTTTCGGAAATTACTATAACTCTGAGCAAATAACATATCAAAATCTCCTCTCAAATATGCTTGAGAGGAGGTTTTCTGTTATATCGACCCATTCTAGAATATATTTACTTATATTCACTTGCTTTTTTATATATAAAAACTAATATAGAGGTGTATTTTTACTAGTCACATATGTCTCTATATATTCATCGTGCTATCACAGATGACTTCCGTTCTGCATTTGGCAGTGGCAAGATACTGATTCTCTATGGCCCTCGTCAGGTTGGTAAGACGACTTTTGTTCGATCATTTCTCCCTGAGTTCCCTCTTGGGAGGTACTATCAGTGTGAGCAATCTGCCGTGAGAGAGGTGCTCAGTTCCTGTGATCTCCCTCGGATACTCTCAATGATCTGAGATGCAGACTTCATCATATTCGATGAGGCACAGATCGTCGAGGATATCGGTCGAGCACTCAAGGTACTCCACGATGCTCATCCAGAGATACAGATAGTCGTGACTGGGTCTTCGAGTTTTGACCTCCAGTCTCGTATCATCGAGCCACTCACCGGGCGACATCGAGATTTTCGGATGTTTCCTTTTCTCTACTCGGAGCTCTCTCATCACTATGGGAGGGATATGATCACTCGTTATTCACTCGCGGATCGTATCATCTATGGATCATATCCAGAGGCAATCTCCCCCGCATCTCCAGAATCTGCACGAGATGCGATCAGTCGTATCGCTGAGGACTACACGCTCAAGGATGTACTCATATTCTCTGGTATCCGCAAATCCGAGACCCTGATGCGACTCCTGAAGGTACTCGCATACCAAATCGGACAAGAGGTATCGTATGGGAGTATTGCGAAGGATTTCGGCATGAGTATCACAACGATCGAGAACTATATCGATATTCTTGAGAAGGCATTTGTCGTATTCCGTCTCACGCCGTATAGTGGAAATGGACGATCAGGGATCAAAAAAATGAGAAAGATATATTTCTGGGATACGGGTATTCGCAATGCTCTGATCAATAACTTTGAATCACTCGAGCTGAGGTGAGATAAGTGAGCGTTATTCGAGAATTTTTATATCAGTGAGTATGCGAAGCGGATATCAACATTTCGAACGCATGAGGATATATCATTCTGGAGATCATATACAGGGAGTGAGATCGATCTGATCGTAGAGAGGGATGGACAGATACAGGGGTATGATATGAAGTGGAAACATGAGAATACTATCATCACTATGCCCGAGAGTGCTCCTATTGATACGGTAAGAGTGATTACTCGAGACAATTTTATGCAATTTCTGAATCCATAATTCAAAAAACCTCCTCCCGAGTTAACTTGGGAGGAGGTTTTGATTTCAATCTCCTAAAAAGGAATATCCTCAATAGAGATCGATTCTTCAGCCTTTGCCTTACTCTTGCGAGGAGCGGTCTGTTCCATGGGAGCCGCATCAGATTGGGAGTATGACTCACCACTCGCTCCACCGGGAGACGACAGGAGAATCACATTATCAGATACAATCTCGGTTTTATACCGTTTTACTCAAGCGGTATCATCCCAACTTCGAGTCTTGAGGTATCCTTCGATATATACTTTTTTTCACTTGTGCATATATTGTTCGGCTATATCTGCGAGTCCGCGCCATGCGACGCAGTTGTGATATTCGACTTCTTCTTGGAGCATGCCAGTCGCATCTTTCCACTTTCGATTGGTGGCAACGGAGAATGTGGCGACTTTTTGACCATTTGGAGTTTCGCGAACTTCGGGTTCAGCGGTAAGGTTACCGATAAGTTGGACTTTGTTCAGAGAATTGCTCATGTGATGAAGGATTAACGCATGTAAGGAGTATACAAGGTGAAAAATATCACCGTCAAATAATGATATTTATTTTTGATGGTTCGGCAAATCTTTTTTGATTTTTACATGCCAAATGCTGCAGCAATGGTAACGAAGTTCATAGTAATAATAGCAATAAGTCCGAGTAATATGGATGCACCAAATCCAATCACAACACCTCTTCCGAACAGCTTCTCACCGAATCTGAAGGCGATAGAGGCCTTCACAATATTGTTCGACATAGCGGCAATAAGAATGGTTGATGCAGCAATCGTAAGTGTTATACTTCATTCACTCGCCTTGGATGCCATGTCTTGCGTGATGGCATCTACATCAGCGAGACCAGAAATTGCTCCAAGAGCATAATTAAATATTCTTGGATCCAAGAATTCTTTATAGATAAGGCCAAGTCCAGAGAGAAACTTGACGGCAACTATCACGCCAGCAAATTGTATAGCGGGAAGGAGTCTGAAGGGACTTTCATATTCTGTTTGTTCTTCGATGATTCAGGCTTCTTTTGTAGTCAGTGTTGTTGGTTGTCTATAAAAATAGTATGCCGTACCAACGAGCCCGGTAAGCATACAAAGAGCTGGGATTGTGACAACTTCTAAAATCGCATTACTATAAAATCCAGAGATAGCAATAACACGAATACACATAATCGTCGAGGCAATGAGCGTAGCGATAATATAGGCATTTCGATGTTCTGGATGTTGTGTAGACTTATGCGTCATGGCAGCAGTTGTCGCGGTAGATGATATCATTCCACCAATGGCTCCAGAGGCTATAACTCCTCCTCTATTTCCGAGAACCTTGGAGAGAATATATCCGATGTATTCTACTCCCGCCATAATCACGACGAATAACCAGATACCAAATGGATTAAAAAAATGCATTGAGAAAATCTCATGAGATATACCAATATGTCCTCCTGTAATAAAATCTAGTATCTCTACAATGGAAAATTTTTGATTTGGAAGAAGGGGGAGAACTACGAATGATATAACGGCAAATTTGAGTGCATCACCGAGCTCAGTTCTGGAAAAGCGTTCTCGCATCTTCGTAAGGTAATCCTTGGATGAGAGGATGAGGAGCATGAGGATCGCGAGTATCACCGCAATAGTCCTATAACCACTCATGACAATAATACCGATGAGATAGGTGAGCAGTGCTGCGTATTCGCTCGTGACTCCCATATGGTCTTTGGCAAAAGAAGAATACGTATAGGCAATGACTATAAAAATACCTGATATAAGGAGTCCACTTATCTTCCAGAAATCGGTGCCCATACTCATATCCATCCAAGTTGTAATTGCCCCGAGGAGAGACAGGAGTGCATAGGAACGAATTCCACCGAATCCAGCAACTCCTCCAATTTTGACACCAGTTCTCGGCATTTCTCGTTCTGTTCCAATCAGTGCACCGAGTGCAGTCGCTAGTATAAAATTCCAAAAAAGTATCTGATCCATAGTTGTGTTTTTTTTTAAAGAGTATGAAGTGATACTATCATATATTTTACTTTTTTCAAAATTAAGACTCATTTATTTTTTCGTTGACGTATACATCCAGTAAAATTCATCATTCCATCACTTTCTAATATGAAGCACTAACTCGAGTATCTGTCAATTAAAAATATCTTGTTTACAGAGGATATTTTTTGTGGTATCGAGTCTATTATGGTAGCTTACATATATATAAATATATAGCGTGTTTCATCAAATACTCAGTAGATTCCTTATTTCTCAGGCCATCATACCTCAGAAAACTGTATCTCAAAATCATCATCGTCCTGTTGTACTCCTTCTTTTCCTGACAATACTCTGTCAACAATTTGGTATTTTTTCATCTCCTGTACGTGCTGCCACAGATACAACATATATAGCACCACCGAAGATGTACGTATATATACGTACCAATCCTCTTATTGATGATTCATGGATTGGTACCCTTGTTTCTTTTACTGCAAAATTACCCCTCGTCAGTACTATTTTTCCATGAAATAACATAACCACAACGTATACGGGTACCAATTCTCTTGTCCTCAATTCAACGAGTTCTATCCAGAATGCAAATGTTGCATGGATAAGAGATTGGAAACGGTCCATGAATAGTATTGATGGAAATCCATGAACTATAGAGTTTGATTCAGCACCACTCCTTACGGGTTTACAATGAGCATCTTCTAGTATTTTCAATACTATCTTTGGTCGCCTTTCTGTCGATAATACTAACATTACCTTACTGTCCAATAACTTCAACAAACTCAATAGTAACCTGATAAGTACAAATACTAGTCTCGCAACTACGCATACAAACCTAAATACACTGTCTGGCTCTCTGAGTATAACCAATTCCAATCTTGCAACTACCAATACTACGCTCAGTACTACAAATTCAAATATAGTAACTCTCTCCGGAGCACTAGCTATTACCAATAATAATCTTGCGTCAATCGGAGGATATATCACCTCTTTTTCAAGCAATCTCACTTTCAATAACTGACTCACTCGTACCGGCAACAATATTGCCCTTATTTCTGGATCCAATGGAGAAGTGCTCTCTATGTCAGGAGGTATTCCAGTT
>JAYSPL010000067.1:0-18147 GCA_043722085.1 Candidatus Altimarinota bacterium
AAGAGTGTTATATATAAACACTCTCATTATGCCATACTTGGCTCTGTCAAGGGAAAATTCGAGATAATTTCAAGAGGATTTTGGGGGGATTTTAGTATAGTAACTCCTCATCAAATTATAGTGAGTGATCTGTTACAGCTCGGAGTTAGTTTCACTCCATACAGCTTTAAGAATTAAAAAATACCATTTCCTTAGAAATAGTATTTTGATTTTTAAATGGTGGGAACGCCGGGATGTGCGACTCTCCGCCGTCGCCCGGCTCTCTCAACTCAAATAGTGAAGAGCAGTTCACTATTTGTCCCTTCGGGATCGTCTCGATTCAAATCCCAACGAATTCAAAAATTGCTTTTTAAATATCCCTCTTTTTGAGAAGAGGGATATTACAAATCAAATGGTGGGAACGCCGGGATTTGAACCCGGGACCATCGCCTTAAAAGGGCGTTGCTCTACCAACTGAGCTACGTTCCCATGTATACTTGAGTAGCTGACTCGCGAGATAATATACAAAAAGTATGGTTTGTCGAATTTATTTTTATTTTTCCTCCGTTTTTCCTTTGCATAAGTGCTAAAAAGACATATACTCGCACTCATATTCTCCATGAAAATTCCCCAATTTTTGTCTCGCATTCCTTTTCGAAAAACTATCGCCGCAACGCTCGTCATGATGATCCTCGTATCACAGACGATCCATGTGGATTTTTTTGATACCGCTCAAGCGGGTCCCCAAAATTATCGAGATATCGTTTCGATCATTGTCGACCGAGAGACGTATGCAAGCGAGCGCAATCGTATCCTTCAGTATGCGAGTGATATCGCTGGGTATCTTGGTGGGGTGCGAACATCAATTTTGGTGGTTGAAAAAGACACACCCGTGGCGACTATCGCCCAAAAAAATGAAAAACTCTACTATGAAGGTGATGGTGACCCTGGTACTTCATCACTCGTTGGAACCGTCTTGATCGGGAATATTCCTATTCCCTTGGTAACGAAGGATGGTGTCAATTTTGCGAGTCTCTATCCGTATGTAGATTTTTCAGATAAGGCATTTGTCTATGACGCAAAAAGTTCCAGATATATCTACAATACCACTGACGTCGTATCAGAATCAGTAGAAATCTGGCATGGAGTGATCAATCCGGCCGTATGACGCAATTGGGGATGAAGTAGTGATATTGCAAAAATATGACAATTTCTCGATAAAACCCACGCTTTTTATACGAAGAGTGGTAAGTTTGCGCCATCTACCGTTCCTCCCAAGGTATTGTATTATGACTGACTTTCTGAATCGAAGAGTATAGATTCACGAGGTCTTTTTCAATATAGTCTCTCGATGAAGAATGCCGAAAATATAGCCTATAGCCGTTTTACGAAATACCTCCTGAGGGATATCTCCACGAGCCTCAAGGGATTTGACGCACAAAAATCAGATCCAGAAATCAGCGCACTCTACGCGAGCCTCGGAATTCCTGAGGGAAGTGATACCCTTTCAGAAGACCAGATCAAAAAATTACCAGATATTCAATCAAAGGAAGTAATCCTCTGATTTTTGAAAAACTTTAAGGGTATTTTCAATGAAAAAACTCTCGGGGCTGAGCTCCTCTCAGTCCATAATGCGGGAAGGTATACGAGTGGATCCAATGTTCGAGCAGATATCATGCCCATATCTATCAGTCTGATGGATGATATTGCCAGATCAACTCTCAAGACGAGTAATGACGCACTCACAACTTCTATAGATCAGTCACTCGAATCTGGGATTGCTTCAAAGATCGTACTTTTTGATAAAAGTATGCAACCATCCCAGAGAGAATACAAGAATTATTATTTCTGAGTTCCTTCTGAAACCATATCCTCACCATCTCAGTGTACGATTGCGCGTGGATTTTCGGGTGATACGGCTCAATTTGGACGATCCGTCCTTGTCGAGGCTAATGCTGCCTTTGATATCAGCAGCACAGAGTGACACATCAATCTTCTCAAACAAGATACCGATAGGATGGTCGCACTTCATCGAAACGCAGCCTATAGTTGCTTTGATCCCACTACTTCGAAGGCCAAACTTGCATCATATTGGGGAGATAACAGTATCCTCAAGATTGCGGGGAATGTATCACTCTGATCTTCATCAGATTCATTCCTATTTGAGGCCTCACCCGCTACGAAGTTTACTGGCTTCAGTCTTCCTATATTCACCCTTGGAGGGATGAAAGAATCCTCTCGGATTTCAAATCCTTCTATTGCCAACTGTATCGCCCCAACCTACCAATACACGCTCCTGCAGCCATTTCTCAGAACGTATACGGAGGATAATGGATATAACAGCTCTCAAACCTATACGGTTGCTTGGCCAGATGAATGGAATGTGAGAGGTATCTATAATGGTAGCACGGTACCTCGATTTACCTGCAATACTACACACCAAGTAGACGTCACAGTGCCTTTAGAAAAAAGTATGAGAGAATACAGCACTCGTACTTGTTTTGCTGGATCGATTTTTCTCAATGGGCAAGTACTCAAAGTAGCCAATAATATCTGTATACAGACAATGGGTGGGGGTGATAGTACTTACGAGGTAGATAATACATTCTATGAAGATCGCTACTATCATACGATTCCATCCATTTGGTCACACGCTTCTCCCACCAATGCAGAGATATCGGCCGCAAAAATCAACGGAATTACCCCATCGCTCGCGATTGATCAAATTCGATATGTAGAGTTCCTGACCCCAAAATGAAATATTGCCAGACTTAACTATCCAAACTTTTTTGAGCTCGAAGGAAATACTATCGCAAGTGTTCGCAATTGGATAACCAAGACCTCTGCAAACGAGTGGAAAAAAGTCATCGATACCGAAAATACAACCATCCTCTCTCCAGAACGCTCAAGCGTGAACCAACGAATTCCCCCAGGAATCCTTCCTATATCGCCACCAGATTGGAACATCTATCTGTCTGATTCAATGATCGAAAAAATTATTCAGGCAAAAAATTGGCTCCATCCCGATATCTCGATCAAGTATAAAAAAGCGCTTGAGTCCATGCTCTCGTATTCTCATGTGAATACCAGTGTAACACCTCTAGTGGAGACGGCTCCTGCAATTCCATCCACTACAGAGGAGTATGAGATTGCCTACCTTGGTCTTCCTCCGGCTTTTGATGCGGACTTTTCTCAAAGATCATCATCTACAGCACAGGCAGGATATGATACAAGAATCAGAGAGATAGAATGAGCGAATATATCCGATGAGTCACAATCGGGTATGAGTGTGAATACGAATCCAGCGACCCAGTGTGGACCGCCAGATGGCGTCCCATTGCTTCAGTGGCCATCGGCAATTATATGTTGGATCAAGGCGCAATTTCCCCCTCGAATTCTCGCGGGTTCTTGTGGTCCATCGACGATTGGACTCTCTAGTCCGAATACGAGCGCACCACAGTGACCTTCGCTTGCTATCTCGACGAATACCACCGCATTGAATGCGTTTTACGTGTGAGCACGAGTTATCCCGCACCTTCCTCGCTCAAGCCTCCAGCTCCATGATACCATTGCAATCGATACGAGTCTCCAGAAAAATAATAGTACCCTCTCAGTACTTCCAGATACCGTAGCACGTCTAGAGATTATAAGTGGTACCACTTGAGGAAAGGTGATTGGTCCGTCGGCGCTTGGCGAATACCTCAATATCGCTCCCAGTCAGTCTATGGTAGGTGAAAAATGAGCTCAATTCCTCATTGAGTCAACCGGAAAGGAGTCAACACTCAAACTTCGTGCATATTACACTATCCCACTTCCGGATGGTTCTGAGATTCTCCTCAATTCTCAGGATTTTCAAGTACAAGTTACCCCAGAGTATTATTCGATTTTACTCGAACAGTCGGGATCAAGTGTGGTGAGTATTGACGTTACGGCTCCTGATCCTACTCGGTTACGTATCCAAAAAATCCTTAAAAATGGTGAGAGTACTCCCACGATTCCACCAATGACTATTGTGGTGATCGATGACGTGAGTGGTGAGGTGGTCTATACGGGATCCAATTTTAATCCTGTAACAGATGCACTTCCAAATAGTATCACCAAAAAAATAGGCGTCTATCGTCTCCTGATTCGAGATAGTATTGGTATCAGTGGTGAGCTTACATTTTTGGTTCAGTCTGGAATACTCTCTCAAGTTCGTATTGTCCCAATATCATCAGCGCTTGTCAAGGGTACTTCGACACTTGCGATGGTACGCCTCCTCGATCGCCTTGGTAATCCAGTGAGTGCCAATCTCCATACCCTCAAATTGGATATTACGGGTGGATATATGGTGGATGCGAGTGGCGATAAGAAGTCGAGTATGAGTATGGATATCATAGAATCACAAGTACCGATTGTTATCGGTTCTGATTCTCCAGGCTCACTCACTCTACGCGCAAGCGTCGATGATCTGGTTGTGTGACATAAAGACATGGTGATCTATAATTCTGCTCGAATTGCACTCATGAGATCGACGGCTCCACAAGTATGAGGAAAACCCATTGCCGTACATATCGAAATTCAGGATGAAGCCGGGAAACGAATATCTGGATTATCATCAGTGGCATCATGGAAGCTCCCGGGTGGAGCGGGTACTTTCTCGAAAGAGACGATTGCTATCACGGATGGACTCTCGGAGAATTTTGACTATTTGCCTGGTAGCGTATCAGGAAATCATGCCCTTTCGATCGATGTTCCAGGAGTTGGATCCCTTTCTAATATTGTGTTTTCACTCCTTCCGGGAGACCCACTCTATATATCCCATGTGAAGGATACGAATAGTATTATTTTCTCCCTGAGGGATCGCTATGATAATATTGCTTCATTCTCATCACTCGTTGGTACACTCAGCCATAACAATGGGAGTGCTACTCCTATTGCATTCTCAAATGGAGAATACCGTACTCCTCTGAAATGAGGGGAATATACGATCATTGTCCCATGACTCAAGGATAATAATATTACCTATACGGATGATGTAGGAACTCATTCTATATCATGAATGGACATGTATACGGCTTCTATCTCCGGTAACCAGGAAGTTATCGATTTTGCACCTGATTACAATGCTCGATATACCGTTCTTGCGGGTGGTTCGTTCTTGCGAGAAGGGGAAGATATCCTCTACAACACGACTCCCGGGAAGTCGCAGAGCTTAGCAGTCAGTACGGTCCTGGAGAGTCCATACCGACAAGATATTCTCATGTCACTCCTTCCAGGAGGGTCATATTCGATGAATCATACTTCCTATGATAGCTCGCTCCAGTCGAGTATCTCACTCCTTGGAGGATTTCCACTCCTTACGGTTTCTGATATTGTTACCCATAAGCAAATAGCTCGCGTTCTCTATCCTATGAACGGGGTACTCTTTGAGACGTGTCAAGGCTCTTCGAGTCTCGCCTGCGCTCCTTTCAAGAAACAACCGACTATACGGCTCATTACTCCGAGTACGAGCGACATTACCATGAGTATTGCGAGCGGAGTGATGCGTGTGGTGAGTCCGAGTATTAGTATTCTCACTATCAGCAATAATGGTGTTATAGACGCTAATCCTGCGGTGTCATTCATACCAAAAGATACGAGTACTTCGGGTTTTGAAATGGGAATCATGCTCGATGGGAAGGAGGTAGGATCTCTCGTATATAGTATGGATTTGACACTCTCGGTTGCGCGTGCGATATCTGAAAATGAGCTGACATCCAAAAATACTCCTGTGATTCTCAGTTCAGGATTTTCTATCGAGAAAATTCCTGGAAACCCACTTGTTCCAGAAACAATGGGCTACCAGATATTTCGACTCACTTCATCGCAAGAACTCGATGAAACAAAAAATGGGCCTGCGCATACGGATTCTATTGGGGCACTTTCTGAGGTTCCGGGCGTTGGTTGGACTGGAAACAATACAATGCTTCTTGCTTATGCTGGTGGGGATAGCGTCGGGGAGACGACCAAATTTTTTCATACCTATACGCTGATCAATCTTGGAGATCCGGTGACACATGTGGATCACGGAGTGCCAGGAACTGAGAAAGATGGAATTGATCGTACCCTCTGATCTATTATCGCTCGTGGTACGAAGTCAGGAATTGAGAACGTATTTCATCGCGATATGAACGCGGACGGACTCCTGGATCTTATTGTCGTCTATCAGGATGGATTTATAGAATTATTCCTCAATCAGGGGAATCGCTTCCGGTCAAGAGGAATGATTGCTTATAATAAGGATCTTGATAGTAAAAAGATTACATTTGGAGATTTTACCCATGATGGCTATGGCGATATCGTAGGACTCAATGCCTGAGGGGATCTCGTACTCATCGATAATTCTAATCGCAAATTTTCTCGACTCAGTATGACGCTTGATGGAGGTACTCCAATGCCCAAGCATATATCACAATTTCGTATCTATGATATGGACGCTGATGGACGTGATGATATTGTCTATACCACGGCTTGAGGGCAGCTCGGCATTCTCTATGGGACCAATACGCTTGGCAAATTTACTCAAAAAATCCTTGATGCCACCCTCGGTATCACGCTCTCAAATGCACCCATACTAACGGGTGGTGCTATCAAGTCGGATAGTACCCCACAGCTTGATGGTACTATTGGAGTGAGTCCCAGTACGAATACTGGACTTGATGATAGTATGCTCAAGTGAGAGGTATTCTACCAATATCCCCATCCCACTCCAGTAATATCCTCTAACGTAACGCCGAGCACTCTCTCTGGAGTATTTTCAGATATTGACAACGGGTCTACTGGGGATCGAGTCGATACGTTTGTACGGAGTCAGTATGCGACGGCGTATTGACTTGCGATTGAGAAAACCTATACGAATGCGACGCACGCCACTCTCTATCCGGATGACCTAATAGAAGCGCGTATTTCTATTCGAAATACGAGTAGTCGACCCATCAAAAATATTGAGTATTTGGACGTTATCCCAAAGATTTTTTCACTCGAAAAAACAACCAAGTATCGTATCAAGATAGGTAGTACAACGACGGATCGCCCTTTCGTGCCACTCACCTCGAGTGACTATGATATGTACTTTGTGGGGCGAGACCTCGCACCCGGTGAAACCATGGAGATAACGTATGATCTTGTTGCACTTCCAGCGAGTTATGGGGAGATGATCGTAGGCGATCTCGAAAAGGGAACAACATGAGCGGATATCTATGGGGACGTAGGATTCAAGACTTCGACGACCTGTGGTGCGAGTATGCTCCTCTGGACATCTGATACTCCCATTCGTACGTATACTCGTGGAAATCATGCATTTTGAGCAATTGATCTTCCAGATGGCCTCGGTACCCGACTTGCAGATGCTGATAACAATGGAACGCCAGATAGTGTCGAGAATATGAGTCTCACGGATCGAAAAAAGGCCTATACGGATATGACGAACGCTCGAACTCCTGGAGCACAATCACTCATGAAGGCAAGCAAAAATGGGACAGAGTTCAATATCTGATTCGATGAGAATGCGACTAATACAATTATTGACGCGACACAAAATCTCCTTGATGGACTCTCGTGTGGATTTGGAGGAGGATCTTGTCTCAATTCGCCACTCAATTGGGCACCACTCGCACCATGAAGTTCTCCATCCCTATTTGGAGTTCCACTCAATATTCAAGGAATGACTCCGTCTGCCTGACTCCCAATCTTCTCAGCACTTACTGGATTCCAGATGAAGTGTGGTATGGTGCCATGTTGTATTCCTACCGTATTTCCTGTCTCATCACGTGGATTTGTGCCAGGACCGTTTTGTGGACCTAATTCCGCTGGATGAAAGCTTGGAACTTGGGCACCAAGTAATTTTCTCCGGATCTACGTAACGCCTACACTCACACTCGGTATGGGAACTGCGATCTGTCTCGGTGGTCCAGCGGCATCGATGGGGCAGATACCGCCACCAGGCCTTTCTCCATTGATTCAATGAGGAAACTGTATAGTTATGGCGAAGGCGATGCCATTCTGTAAGTGAGATGGATCAGATGCTGATGGGAATGTGAGTGCCGTATCAGGCCTTGGGACTATAGTTGATACCTGGAATGCGACGAGTTGTCATCCAGAGGCCAATACAACTACAGAGGTTGAAGATCGTACACTTACTTCAGATATTGTGAGTTACTTGATGAGTCCTGATACCGCGAGACTCAACAGTATGTATACTCGTATTGCCAAACGTGGACCGCTCCCTTCTCGTGGACCACTTCTGCAAATTGGTGGAGCCTCGAGTGGAGGATCCACACTCGATATCGATATTGATTCGAATACGAAGGTATCTGGTATGGGATCCGTGATCAAGATCAAAAACAAACGAATTGCGGCATTTCCTGACTTTCTCATGGATTGGCTCACTCGACAGACAGAGGAACTCACGACTTCACTCTTTACGCCACCGAATCTGACGGTTATACCTCCATCGAGCTTTGGACAAAATGCCCAGGTAGACAAGAGCTATGATGATTTTTCCAAAAAACTTGGTGCATCCTATTCTCAGGCTAACTTGGATAATATCAAGCGGAGTATGAGTACGGCATTTGATGCAAAAAATACTCCGACAGCGTGAGCTCCAGGTGTGCTCCAGTCTACTGTCTGAGCTACCAAAGGCACCCTCAATTCGATCAAATCCGCGTATAGCCTCATCGGGAAGCTCCCATTTATCTCGATCCAACAGTCCAATATTCCCCTCAATATTCCCTGGATCAATAGGAGTGAGCTCGACAGGTACTCGAGATCCCTCGAAGCCTACAAAGCCGAGATTCTCAACTTTCAGAAAAATCTCTGTATCAATGATCCCTCTCCGGCCTGTCTTGCTAAAAAGGCGAGTCTCACTTCTGGAGCATTTATCGGAAGTATTCTCGAGAATCTCAAACGCATCGAAGACTACAAGCGCTTTCCGATGAAAATACAGAAATATATTACTTGGAAGGAGCGATATATCGCCCAGATTCTCTGTAATATCAATACGATCCAACAGATTACTGGCGGATGGCTTCGTGATAATGGTGTCAGGTTCCGAAAATGGGCTGAACTCTACGTCCTGATCAAGGCTATTGCTCAGGGATGGCAACCGCTTCTCGATATCTTCTCGGACACAAGTAAATCATGTGGCGTCTGTCGCAATGAACGAAATAATCTCCAATACTGGAAATTCAAGCTCCTATCGATGCTCATCCCGTCCATCCCAGTCCTCAAGTTCCCGAAATGGCCAGATATCATCCTTGATCTCTCGGATATCAGATTTGGGATCTCCATCTCGATGCCGAGTTTTGATCCTCGTATTTCACCGATCCGACTTCCTGATCTTCCAGCATTGTCTCTTGGAAATATTTCAGCACTGCTTGCACTCCCAGGACTACTCCTCCTGCCACCGATTCCATCACTTCCAGACCTTCCAGATCTTCCATCACTTCCAAGGATAAAGCTTCCAGATCTTCCTCCTCCGCCAAAAATCCCTAAGATTGCGGGATCGATTACCGCGTTTCTCAAAATCATGAAACTGATCTCGAAGATGTACTGTTTTTACCAAAATACGTTCCTCATTCCAGAGTGGCAAGTGGGTGATATTATCGCACAGCGAACAGAACGACAGGGGACGCTTCCATTTGATTTTATTAACCTGTCGCTTCCGCAATTCTCACTGCCATTCCTCAAAGAGATCAAGGTATGAAGCCATGTGAACTATAGCCTTCGTTCTGAGTTTATTTCAGAATTTGCCCGTACAGCGGTGAAGCCTGTGAACTCATTTCAGACAGATCTCAAGCTCGCTATTCCTCGTAAAATTGGGGATGATGTGTCTATTCCAAGTGTCCAAATTATTGCGAATCCGAGACTTCCATAC
The DNA here is from genome assembly GCA_043722085.1 of Candidatus Altimarinota bacterium. Lineage (GTDB taxonomy): Bacteria > Patescibacteriota > Gracilibacteria > BD1-5 > UBA2023 > JABFSX01. The sequence continues at coordinate 9,875 of JAYSPL010000067.1, forward strand.
CATATCGAAGAAAATGTACATACCGCGACCGGCATTATCGGAAACCTATTTCGAAATCTTGAATGAGAAAAGGATATACTTCTTGAAGTGGATGATTTTGCATCCTATATCATGTCCGAATTCAATGCTCCAGAATTCGCAACTAACCGAATGGCACTCAAGAAAGAGCTCAAATCCGCGGGTATCATGGCTCAAAAAATGGAAAAGGAGCTCATCGCCTATAACGATACAAGATTCTCATTGCTTAAGGACTATATCGGCTCTGAGAACGATAATGTGGCACACCTTCAAAATATCGTCAATCTCCTCAATACAGAAGTATCTGGTGAGCCAAGACAACTCATTGCCGATATTACTACGACGATCGCTCGTTCCACTCATCTTTTGGAAGCGTTCAATACCTTCCAAAGTACACCGAGTGTCACTCCTTCACTCCAGGATGATGATGTCTGAATCGGTCACGCGAAATCAGCACTCAGTGCAAAACTCTCTCGACTGATCGCCGCGAATGATCCAGTGCCAAGCCCTAGTCTGGGGGCACCAGCAGGAATTGCGGCGGGGTATTCTCCGCGTTATCAGGGCATATATATTCGTACTCCGAGTGGGATTCAGACGCAATTATTTGACTATATTGCGCCCCTCACCGATGAGACTCGTGTTGATGCTATTGATATTGATCAGGACTGAGATACCGACTATATCTATGTACTCGATGGTATTCTCTACGTCAAGTATTCTTGGAAAAAACTCCCACATACGATATGAGACACTTCTGTCGAGATCTCAGAAGTTTTGAAGAATGACACCAATCCATATATACCCGACTATTTTCATGAAAATAGCTCGACTCCCAAGAATCTCAACTTCTCATTTGTACCATCGTCGACTGATGAAACGGAGTGGCGGGCTGAATTCTATGACCGGTATACCGAATGGGATCGTGTAGATATAGGAACTCATGATGAGCGAACAGCACCAAAAACAACGATTGATATGTTCCTCAAAGTGCCCAGTATTCCAGTTTCTGGAACGCCACTCATTGCTACTCGAACAACCAGATCACTCACTTCTGTGCAAGAGAGAGGATCCTTCATTATCGAAGGGCGCAGTATCGATATCTATACCGGAGCACTCTCGCTCTCACTCTCTCCGGGCCGAGTACTCTATACAGGTCGTGATCGAGTCACAATATCATATACAAATCAAGCAAATGTAACGAGCAAGACGATCACACTTGAGCCATATACTGGGTATGAGTTTTCAGGTATTACGGAGGTCACCACTCCTGGAGGAAAACTCTATCGTATCTGACAGGAAGATGGATCACTCTATACGTATTCGGATGATCTCATTGGTCTCCCGATACTTCCAGGAATGAGAATCTACGCATCTGATAGCGGTGCGACACTTCGCAATCATACCAATGGTAGCAATATCGTCCTTCCAGGAGGCGCTACCTATATAACCCATGATCTTGGGGACCCGAGCACCCTGTATGAGGTATCAGTCCCATACGTCAATGGTTACTACTATGCTCGAATCAATAATCTCACCACCAAAAAAACAGATCGTGCTGGAGTGATTCTCTTTGCTCCACAGGCATCCAGTGATGATGGAGCACCGATAGTTGACCTCCCAACCAAGATTCGTCTTCCGATCTACGCGACTGCTTCGTACAAAATATCTGATATTTTGACAGATCTGAGTCATGCAGCGATCATGATCGATTCGAATCTCACGATCGATTCGGATAAAAACGGAATTGTTGATGATGATTTTGCCACTTCTGGAACTGGATTTGAGATCTCAAACCAGATGCTCACCTTTGGTAAATTCCTGACACCCGGTATGTATGCGATGTCACTGAAGGCCATGGATGATATAGGAAATACTACCATCATGCCACTTCTGGTAGAGGCGTATACTCTGATTCCACAGATTCAATCGGTGACAAAAACCGGAGCCATTCTGGGTTCTATTTCTCAAGGAGTCGTAGATACGCCGATTCATTTTTTCCGAATCAGACCAGGAGACACTCCGACACTCCTCACTTCGATCCCCACTCTAGCGGGCGTACTCGGACAATTCTCAACACGATCATTCTTCAAAACTCCAGAAATAATCTCTCTCAAATCAGGTGCCAATATTGCCTCTGTCGATAGTCATGGTGTATTCACACTCCCTCCTGGATATCGTATTGATATGGTGGCCGCAACCAATACTGCACCGATGCAATTGCTCATGGTTAACCAATCTGGATCGATCTCTCATAGACATACGCTGGCTCTTCCGGGTGATACTGTATTTATCGATGCTTCCAAAAATATCTCTCAGGTAGCGACTGGAGTACTCATCACTCCTACGCCTCTGGTGTCTCTCATGGTTCCGGCAACTACAAGTGATCCATCTATCCCATGAGGTGTATATATCACGGATAGTGCATATCATCCACTCCTTGGGGTGGCTCGGGATGGGAATCTCTACCTCCTGGATGCGACTACCACCCTCCGGTACGCGACCAAGGATGGATATATGATGATCGAAGTGGTTCGCTCAGGTACGGTTGTCGCGAGTATAGTATATCGTATAGATTTCTTTTACACGATGAAATAAATGGTAGGGTGCGATTCATATTGCGATTTGCTTTTTTCGAGTTTTTCCATATCCTGTGTCAAAATTGCTACCATTCTTCATCCCATATTCTCTATGCTCGCTCGCGTTACCATTATCGGTCGTCCCAATGTCTGAAAATCGAGTATATTCAACTCGCTCTCTCGGCACCGTATTGCGATAATCTCCGATATCGAGAATACGACTCGAGATATTATCGAGTACCATATCGATGATGAGGAGAATGATATCTCCTATATGATGGCCGATAGTGGCGGTATTGTTCAAGCGGACAATGAGACACTCCTCAATGATGTGAGGTCTCGGGCGAATGATGCGATCAGTACGTCTGATCTCATTCTCTTTGTGCTCGAATATGACCGTATGACGGAATTTGATGAGTATATCGTCAAGCTCCTTCGTCGTTCCAACAAGCCGGTTCTCGTGGTTGCCAACAAGGCGGATAATCCAAAACGAGCAATCGAAGCCTATCAACACATGAGTCTCGGACTCGGAGATGTGATTCCAGTGAGTGCGGTCCAGACTCGTGGTTTTGGAGAACTCAAGGCCAAGATTGCCCAGATGCTCAAGGAACTCGGATTTGGATTTGTTCGCAATGAGCTCCATGAAGGACTCCTTCGTCTCGCGATCATCGGTCGTCCAAATGTTGGTAAGTCTTCACTCGTGAATGCTATTGCCGGAGAGACCCGCTCGATAGTATACGATATGCCAGGAACCACACGCGACGCGATCGATACGGTGATCAAATTCAACGGTGAGGACATTGTACTTATCGATACAGCCGGAATCCGCCGAGCCGGAAAGATTGGATCCGCGAATATCGAACAATGGAGTGTGATGCGAGCGGAGAAGTCCATCGAACGATCAGATGTCGTGGCGGTCGTCATGGACGCATTTGAGGGAATTGCGCATCAGGATGAGCATATTGTCGGAGAAGCGATGAAGGAAAAAAAGGGGATTATCCTCGTGATCAACAAGTGGGATAAAGTCATGAATAAGCCAGGAGTAAATAAGGATACGATCCTCGAGCGCTATATGCACTACCTTTCGAAGAAGTTTGATTTTCTCTCCTATGCTCCCGTCGTCTTCACGACTGCCATCGAAGGAAAACGTATTGATCTCATTCTCGAACATGCCGTGAAGATCCGTGAAGAACGCAATAAACGCGTCAAAACCTGAGTATTTAATAAGTTTCTCGAACAGATTACCTATGATCACGCTCCAAGTGGAAATCGAAAGTCCCACAAGCCTCGGATATACTATGGATCACAGGTCGACGTCAATCCTCCTAAGTTCATGATATCCGTGAACAATGCTGATCATTTTCACTTCTCATATGTTCGCTATATCGAGAACAAGATCCGTGAAGTATTCGGATTCGAAGGAACTCCGATCGAGCTCGAACTCCGCAGTCGAAAGAGTATGTTCAAGCCAAAAGAACAAGGAGGTTCACGAGAAGATCACTTCGGAGAAGAGATCGTAGAACTCGAAAAGAAAGTGGCTGAAAAAAAGATCGACACCTTCGGGAAGAAAAAACCAAGAAAAAAACGCTAGTATGACTCCAAAAAAAGTATTTGCATACCTATTTGCTCTGATTGCCCTCATTTTTGAAGGCTTTTTTGGTATTGTACCATTCGTATGATTCTTGCTCCAGCTTGGAGTCATCTCAGTGGCAGTGTATCTCTTGGTCTCGATTTTTCGTCGAAAGAATCCACCACCCTGGAAAACGAACATCGCAAGATATATGCTTACGATCCTGGCCACTATTGGCTTTTTTACAACTAGTTTTCTTGCATTTATTGGATATCAATATCAGTTTCCAGGACTCCTTTCTGATATTACACTCACGAGTTCTTGACAAGAGATCGTATTTGTCGAAATGTCGCATATTGCTACGCCCGAATTTTATAGCACTAAAAAAGCGACGATTGCAACACTTGCAGAGAATGGCTATACAATTCTCTTTGAGTGAGTCAGACCCGGAACTCCAGAGAATCAAGCAATTTTTAATAAGTCTATAGGATTCAATTTTACCCCATCACTCTATTCTGGGATCGCGAATATCATCGGTCTCGAGAGTCAGGACAATGTGGTACTATTTGATGGTATTGCGACGGGCTCTCTCGTTTCGGTTGACGTCTCGATTGATGACATCATTCGTATGATGGGAACTGGTACTACTATAAATACTGGATCAGTAGTAGATATTGAGTCGGCCCTCGAGAAAAATATGACAAGTCTTAGTTCTCAAGAACGTATTTTTATAGGGTGGCTTGCCCGTGGGATACTCAGTTGGTCACTCAAGCAGTCGGGAACTATCGATACCCTCATGGCATCACCCACTCAGGCTCGCCTCTTTGATACCATCGTCGACCGTCGCAATGATTCCATCGTTGCGTACATTCTCGCGCATCCCACTGAGAAGATAGCCATCGTCTACGGGGCACTCCACTTCAATGGGGTCTATAGAGCACTTCAAAAACACGACTCACATTGGCAGATTAGCAAGATAGAGACCAGGAGTCCCTATATTCGGTAATAGTTCTCATATAGCCAATAATCCACTACTTCGTTGGTCTGTGAGTCAGCAGGATAAGCCTATTTCAGGAATAATATCTCCATTTTCCATTGCTTTTTTCACGCGTTTTTATATAATCTGACGGCTTATTTCTGTATTTCTGTATATTTTCATCATTCACATGGCACCAAAAAACTCTAAAAAACCCACTCCAAAAAAAAATTCACTTCGTATTCCTAAGGATGCACAGGTAAAAATTATTGAAATTTCTCCTCGAACATTTTTTATTCCACTCCTTGTGATCGCGCTTGGGTTGGCTATGTATAGCCTATGGTCCTCTCGTCAAAGCTGAGAAATCGTCAAGTATAATGATTGAAAATGACTCAATGAGATTCGTCAAAACTACCAGTCTGGATCTTATGCCGAGATTGTCATCTCAGGTCATGATATCGAGGCCAAGGAACCGGCAATCGATACGGTCGATAATGGAAAGAAGGTAAAGACAAGAAATGTCTACCGAACCAGTCTCCCTGCTAATGTGTCTATCACGGATATCGGACTCTCTGATCCTACGAATCCCACCAAGGTAACCATCAAAAACAATGATTGGTCCAATGCATTTTGGGATTTTATCCCGAGTGTTCTCCTCACGGTTCTCTTCGTTGTTCTCATGATATTTGTCATGTCTCGAATGGGGGGTGGTGGGATGGGGAGTCCAATGGCCTTCATCAAGAGTCGAGCGAAGATGTATGATCCAGAAGTAGATGAAAAGGTAACATTTGCTGATGTTGCGGGTTCTGAAGAAGAGAAGGCAGACCTGGAAGAGGTGGTTGATTTTCTGAAAAATCCAGCGAAATATAAGGATCTGGGCGCGAAGATACCACGAGGAATCCTCATGGTTGGTCCTCCAGGAACCGGGAAGACACTCCTGGCACGAGCCGTTGCCTGAGAATCAGAAGTTCCATTCTTTTCGATATCTGGTTCCGAATTCGTAGAGATGTTTGTCGGTGTTGGTGCCGCTCGAGTTCGTGATCTATTTCGTGAAGCACGAGAACATGCTCCGTCGATTATATTTATCGATGAGATCGACGCGATCGGAAAAAAGAGGTCACCCGGTATTGGCGGTGGACATGATGAACGAGAGCAAACCCTCAATCAGATTTTAACCGAGATGGATGGATTTGATAATGAGACCAATGTGATTATTATTGCTGCAACCAACCGTGCTGACGTCCTTGATAGCGCACTCCTTCGTCCAGGACGATTCGATCGCAAGGTGACGATCAATCTCCCAACGCTCGAAGACCGTAAAAAAATACTCGAAGTACATGCGAAGGGGAAGCCGTTTTCAGATACTGTTCGTTGGGATAGAGTCGCGGGTATCACGATAGGGTTCTCGGGTGCAGAACTCGGTAATCTCCTCAATGAATCAGCGATTCTCGCTGGAAAGAATAACTCTAAAAGTATTACTCAAGAGATGATCCAAAAATCGATCGAAAAGGTGGTGATGGGAAATGAGAAAAAATCACTTCGTATGACAGACTATGAAAAGCGTCTCACGGCTATCCATGAGGTCGGACACGCAATTGTTGGAAAGATGCTCGCGCATAGTGATCCAGTTCACAAGATATCAATTCTCCCTCGATGAGGGGCAGGTGGAGTGACTTGGTTCCTTCCTGAGAAGGATCGTACCTATACTTCCAAGGCGAAGTACCTCGATGAACTGGCGGTATCATATGGTGGACGAGTTGCTGAAGAGGTATTTTTTGGATCCAACTATATCACCACGGGTGCTTCATCAGATATCGAGCGTGCCACCAATGTTGCGAGAGCGATGGTGATGCGATTCGGATTTGATCCTGATCTCGGTGCCGAGAACTATGCTCCTGATAATGTAGAGGGACAACGCAAGGATATGTCGAATGATACTCGTAAGCTGATCGATCTCAAGGTGCGCACGCTCCTACAGGAAGCGTATGCTGTAGCAAACCGGATCATCACCACCAATCGTGACCTTCATGAGAAGATTGCCGAAGCACTCCTCATACAAGAGGAGATGACCCAAGAAGAGTTCGATCTGTTCTTCGAAGGAGTCGCGGTTCCAGCAAAGATCGTAATGTAGTATGTATCCCATTAGAAATACTCTTATGAAACCAACTCAAAAACAACGCTCACATTTCCTAAAATCTGCCAAGATAGCCACTCGTGGCTCCTATGAGAAGCAGATGGCAGTCCTCGAGAAATATCCTGAAGAACTCGCAATTGCGAGAAAATTGGCGAAGTTCTAATATGGTCAAAATCACACAAAAAATCCCTTCCTAATTATTTCGGAGGGGATTTTTGGTTGGAGAAAACGAGAGTCTGGATATACTAGGGGAAATAATAAAAAATGACCGGAAACCTCACCAAATCTCGAAAACGTATCACCGATCATGGTGAGGTTTTTACGGCGGATCGTGAGATACACGCTATGCTCGATCTCGTCAGAGATGAGACCGATCGTATAGACTCCCGATTTCTCGAGCCTGCCTGCTGAGATGGCAACTTCCTCGCAGAGATACTCCGTCGCAAGCTCGATGTCGTGGATGTGCGATATGCAAAGAGTCAGAACGAGTGGGAACGATATAGTATCATCGCGCTCTCGAGTATCTACTGAGTCGATATATTGGAGGACAATACGCTCGCATGTAGAGTGAGGCTCAAGGATATATACGACAAGAGATATACAGGACACTATAGAAAAAATATCAAACAAGAATGCAGAGAAAGTGCTGAGTATATCCTCTCTCGCAATATCCTCTGGGGTGACGCTCTCGACTTTACCAATCCTGTGACTCGAGAATCCATCATCTTCTCTGAGTGGACGCCTGTGAATGGTACTCTGATAAAAAGAAGAGATTACGCATTCAAGTTTCTCGTCGAAAAAACTCACCAATACTCCCTCTTCGATGAGTCCTGAGAGGCTGCCGCGATCGACGAACCCGTACGAGACTATCCACTGACTCACTTCCTCTCACTCTCTCCCCGTAATCACTCACACTACCCACATTTCCGCTTGACAAAATTCCAACAAAAACCATATCTGCTCTAGGTTACTCTTGGTAAGACGAAGCAGGTACTGCGT
>JAYSPL010000068.1:0-4904 GCA_043722085.1 Candidatus Altimarinota bacterium
TGGTTCCGATACCCACACTTCCTGCGACGTATGATATACTTGTTCCCAATCTTTGCCAATTCACAGAACCATAGAGTGGGGTACCATCGGCATTGAATCCCAACATAGCCTTTCCAGACGGAGCGGATGATCCACCAAATATCGATCCAATCATCGATTGGAGTGGAAGACACATACTCGTTCAGAATGTTGTACCTGCCGTATTCGATAATCATGTTAGTACAGATAGTGGTGCACAAGGAGTCGTCATGTTCTCAAAGTACCTACCAAATACCCCGTCAGCGGGGAGTGCCTGTACGGAGGGAGAGATGAGTGAGAGGATTCCTGCTACTGCGTAGATGGTATACTTGAGACGAGTCATGAATTGCAAGGATATCATATTGACTAGAGGTAAGAAATATAAAACGGTATATACCAAATACATACGTATTATACCACATAGAGTATAGATATACGTAGTTATGTCAAATGGTTCTGGCTACTTTTGCTACTTGCAACAATTTTTTTATGGAAAACATGCTTCACAAAGACTGAGTTTTCACTATACTCACGCGTATGTATATCCTTGCCTTCGAAACATCGTGTGATGATACCTCTGTAGCCGTCATGCGTGATGATAATTGTATCGCACTTTCGACCCGCACACAACTCGAACATGAGATTACGGGTGGCGTCGTACCAGAGGTTGCTGCTCGGAGTCATGCGAATGCGATATTCCCTTGTATTGATGACGCGCTCGCCGAAGCGGGGATCGCGCTCGATCAGATTGATCTGATTGCCTGCACTGATCATCCCGGTCTTGCGCCATCGCTCCTGACGGGTCTCGTGGTGGCCAACACACTCTCACTCTCTATGAACCAGCCAATACTCCTGATTGACCATATTGAGAGTCATATTTTTGCCAATTTTCTGGAACGCCGTGAGTCTGATATCATATTTCCGAGTGTGGTTCTCACGGTTTCTGGTGGACATACGGAGCTCTATCAGTGGAACTCACTATTTGACCTCCAGATGATCGGACAAACCCACGACGATGCGGCTTGAGAGTGTTTTGATAAGGTATCCAAAATGCTTGGCATGGGGTTTCCTGGATGAAAAAGAATTGCCGATCTTGCCCGAGAATATACCGGCCAGTACGAATGAATATTTCCACTCGTACTCCTGGAAAAGGATTCACTTGATTTTTCATTCTCCTGACTCAAGAGTGCCGTGAAGCGGTATATCGATACAGCGCGAAATACTCCCGAGTGACTCACTCAGGCCAAAAAGATACAGATCGCCTTCGAATTTGAAGAGGTGACCACGGAAATATTGTCTAAAAAACTCCAGAGAGCTGCAGAGCAGAAAAATGCCAAGATGATGGTACTGGCTGGTGGAGTGAGTGCGAATAGGAAGCTCAAGGATAAGATTCAAACCATCGCAATGACAATGACCCTCCCATTTGTATTTCCGACGAAGCCAATCTACTCGATGGATAATGCGGCTATGGTATGAGTACGGGCGTATTATGAGTACCACAGAAAAATATAGCGTATTGTCAAACCAATTTGAGTGTTTCATTTTGCTTTCTAGAGGCCTTTTCATAGGATGAATATCTCTAATTCTTTATATTCCACTCCTATGTTTGATAAAACAGAGTCTTGTCCAGTTGGATCATATATTACACCCATTCTTCTTGGTATCCTGATCGTCCTCAATGCCCTTGGTCTCTATCTTCTGATGGGGAATTCTTTGGCTCTCCCGAGTAGTATCTCTGTAGAACCTGCGGGAATCAAAAAGGCCATCCTCGAACTCGAGTATGAAAAGGTTGGTGGAAAGGCGAATTACGAACTGGTAAGCAAAGTAACACTCCTGCAGATGAAGGATCAGATCCCACAAATTGAACAATACCTCAAAACTCAAGGAGGAAACACTGCCGTAACGCCAACAACACCAATCAAACAATCAGCACAACCAGCAACTCTTTCCCAAGATGAAATCAAAAAGATTCTATCTTCAGCGTCACTCGAAGGTAACACTTGAGCTGATATAGTTGCGATTGAATACTCTGATATGGAGTGTCCATATTGTATCAAGCAATACCATGATACTAAGCTCCAATCAGCACTCATAACGAAGTATGGAGATACAGTAGCATTTGCATTCAAAAATAATCGAGGAGTGAATCATCCTGGAACCGAAGCAAAAGCCCTCAGCGCACTCTGTGCCAAAACAGTTGGTGGTAATGCAACTTATATCTCATTCTATCACGCTATCATGGACGCAACGACTCAAGGAAATGTATTTCCAGTAGCGAAACTCGCGGGTATTGCTCAGAACATCAAAATCGATGTGAAAAAATGGCAGACGTGTGTTGATACCAAGGCAACTATGGCACAATTAGACGCTGAGTCAAGTGAAGCCAAGAAGTATGGTATGAGTGGTACTCCAGGTACACTCCTCCTCAACGTAAAAACTGGAAAGTATGCAACGGTGGAAGGGGCATATCCAATATCTGAATTTACACAGAAAATTGATTCTATCAAATAATATTGCGTTCACTACGCCAAAAAAATCCCTCCATTGAGGGATTTTTTATTTTCTTCGCCATTCATGAGAGAAGGTATTGGAAATGCTGTCTCATTTTCGGGACTCGAGTCCGAGAATCTGATCATCATATACCACCAAAACAACAGCGTCTGTGCCACTGTTGACAATCGGTTCGCCACGGAGGTAGAGGTCTAGCTCTCCTACATTTCATAGTGTATAACGTTCTGTTTCACTCGTATCCAGGTATCGCCAGGCTCGGTTTCCTGGTGAGAACTTTCCATGATCCACCACTCCAATCTGTTCACCATATCGCATGAGAAATACTTGATCCTTGATTCTCTCTCAGACCTCTGAATTTTGGATTGCGAGGATCTTTCCTGCATGTTCATAGAGCACTATATCTGATGATATTTTCCAAGGAGATATATTTCCTCGAAACACCCTGAGTTCGGTATTGTTATGGACTTGTGACTGTACTTGCGACTTTTTCCATTCTTTTTCTGTCATTTCTTCGATATTTACGGCGTTTTTTTGAGAATCGAGAGACGCAAGTTTCCGTATTTTAGCCACATAAAATCCACCCGTTCCATCGATATGAGGCCAGAATTTTTTCTCAAAAATGACTTCAAATGCATTTCCATACTTTTCGCGCATCGCATCAAGTACTCACTCATTCTCGAGGAGATTGAGTGAACAAGTTGAGTAGATCATCTCTCATCCTACCTTGAGTGTGTGAAGACCTGCATCTAGGAGCTTGATCTGGAGTCTTGATATATCTCGGATATTCTTGAGGTGCCAGTGTTTCACGGCATCAGTCCCCTTGAACAACGTTCATTCTCCACTACATGGAGCATCGAGAAGTACTCGATCAAATATTTCACTGTGGTGACGGTAGAATTGTCCTGGATACAGGGTAATTCAGATATTAGCACTGCCCATACGTTCCAGATTTTGTAAGATCTGTGGGAGTCGTTCGCGAGTAGGCTCGTTGGCTATGATATACGCGTTTGGAAAGTATTCGGCGAGTTGTGTCGTTTTTCCACCAGGGCTTGCTGCCATATCGAGGATCAAGAAATTTTCTGAAAAACTCGTCTTTTGAGCTTGTCACTCCGTTTCCTCATTCATCGTATCGCTATATATGACTCATTGCGGTACTCGTTCCGCACTCAAAATACTTCCTTTTTGAGAAAATTTCTGTTGTTCTAGATGTTTTGTGTGATCTGCGAGTATATCGACAGGATGAGCTGCGGCGAGCTCTTGGATATAAAAATTCCCAAGCAGGTGATCACTCGAAAATCCAAGTCTACGCTCGAGCGGATCAAAGTCTTCGCGTCTGTCCATTGAGAATACTCGATCGATATTGGTCGGCGTGAGTATCCAGCCATCTCCTTCGAGGTTTTTTGTAACTTGTTCCACCTTTCATGGTTTGATACGAATCGTGCGAGGAATAGATTTCTCGATTGCCGAGAGAAATCACTCTAATTCTTCGGGATTATCCTCAAAAAAAGTATCACGGAAGTATTGCACAAAGCGTTCATTGATCATAGATTGTATGTACTTTTGCAACCAAAAGTACCAAAAGTTCTTCTTTTCGTTTGTTCTTTTTGTATTCTATTTCCGACTTGTTTTCTAAAATTGCAAAATTCAGAAACGTTGCAATTTTCACGAAAACCGTGTCGACAGAATATCAAAACTCTCAAAAATAAAGAAGCAAAATAGAAAATAAAGAAGCAAAACAGAAAATAAAAACAAGAAGAGACAACAGGAACTCGAACAAAGATCTAAAATTGAACTCGATTCTCTCTATCGAGATCTCGTTCTTTGAGGAGATTTTTTTTCTCCCATTTTTTGCGTCATTTTCCCAGAGCGACACGAATTTTGAAGAGATTTCATTTGGAATAGATGCTCACGGGAATGAGAGAGGCACCATTTTCTTTTACCTTTTGAGACAACCTGAGTATTTCTTTTTTTGAAATGAGGATGAGTCGCTCTCGCTTGGGGTCAGTAATCACACCGGTACTCCCTCGGTATTCTGATATATGACAACCCACGAGAACAGGTCGTCCAGAATGGATCGTGATATACGCACCCTTGAGGTTCACACTGCCATTTCGGATGCTCTTCACTTCACTTCCAACAAGAACAATTCCAGCTTCAAACTCCTCGATGACTTCATAATCAAAAAGAGCCTTCTTATTCTCGATAATGGTTTTGGTGTTGGAGATTCACATACAGCCGGATTATATAAAAAACTTGTTAAAAGTCTATCTTTTGTAAAGTAATTGTCACTTTAAAAGTTAAAATGTCGTAAACATAAAAAATAGAAATGTCGTAAGGATTGGTAGAGGATAATGAGGTATCATAACTCATTATCC
>JAYSPL010000069.1:0-4772 GCA_043722085.1 Candidatus Altimarinota bacterium
CAAAAATCAACGCTATATGTTGTATCGTATTATGACGGTTTTTTCATAGGAAATCCCATGGGATAAAAATTTAGTCCTCAGATTTTCGGGATAAGCCACCTAATTGGTATGCCGAAGAGTCCTTTTTCTTGTTTTTATGGAAATATACGTACTATAGAACGAGTTTAATATATTTTTAAACTTTATATAACTAATGATATCAAGTGAATTCAGCTATAAGGAAATTACAGAAAGATTCTTCCAAACTGAATATATCGGTGAATACTCTCTTGTGAATATCAAGAAAGCATGTGAACACTTCGGAAACCCACAGAATCAACTCAAGTGTATCCACATAGCCTGAACCAATGGGAAGGGAAGTGTCGCCAAGATGATTTTCCAGATTCTTCGAGAATCAGGAAAAAGAGTGTGAGTCTATACAAGTCCACATAATATCGATATCAGAGAACGATTTGAGACAGACACATGACAGATTACAGAAGAGCAATTTATCTCATATGTTATGATGATCCATGAATATAGTGAACCGCTTTCTTACTATGAGCGATGTACACTCTTGGCATTTCTCTATTTCCGTGATTGTGGTTGTGAATACGCCGTTATCGAAGTTGGTATGTGAGGGCGACTCGATGCGACCAATATCCTCACCCCTATACTCTCGATTATCACGAGTATTTCCTATGATCATATGGAGTTCCTGGGTAATACTCTCGAACAGATCGCATGAGAAAAGTGAGGGATTATCAAAACTGGCGTACCAGTACTCTTATATAGGAAAAATGCCACTCTCGAATCTATAGCAATGAATCATGCATCTCTCGTATTCTTTCCAAAAGACCGAATTGTAGAGACAAACCTCATCGGAGAACATCAGATATCGAATGCTCGTATTGCATTTGAAGCTGGCATTTTTCTCGGTATCCCAGAATTGACTATTCGACATGCACTCAAGCAAGTAGATCACCAAGGGAGACTGCAATATATTAGATCCAACCTCCTCATCGATGGAGCGCACAATGAAGATGGAATGAAGAAACTCAAGCAATATCTCGAATGAGAATCTACAAAATGGAACAAAATTGTATATTCATTCAATCTCAAAAAATGAAAAAGTGCTTCACTCGTACTCGATATTTTCGATGATATCTCAAGTTGGAATATCATTGAATCAGATTGATTCCAAGTAAGTGACCCACTTGTAATGATTTCACAGATTCAAGAAGTATGAAAAATCACAACAATCATCACTCCATCAGATATATTCACTCAATCTGAGAATAACCCAACAACATTGTTCGTGATATTTGGGAGTCTTTATATGTTGAAGGAGTTCTTGGATAAACAATAAATCCTCCAAATGGAGGATTTAAGTAATTCTAAAAAGAATATTTTATAGATAACTCTTCTAATTTTAGTAATGATTCTACATATACATCTTGTCGAATTCTCAAATAACTTTCTTTATTAATCATTCCATAATCACTAAGACCCTCTACTATAAGCTCATTATCAGATACATCTATTTTTTCATTATTTTTATATTTAATTTCTAACTCTGAAAAAATCTTTGAAAAAGCTTTTTTTAATCTCTTTTGCTCATCTGAATCAGAAGTTTCAAAGCACCAATTTACGATTTCCCATCAGAATATCGAATGTTTTATCTCATCTTCATATATAATGCGAAACATATTTTTTAGAGCAAGGTCTGTTGTATTTATAGATTGCCATAGCGCGATATTAGCTGCAATACCTTCACCAACCAATCCATCAATAAATCCCTCTTTTGCCAGATTTAGCTTGGTAACTTTTCGAAATCATGATCAAACAATTCAAGGATATTCTCATGGGCCAATAGATTCGCCAGAGTAGTGAGACAAAAGAGAAAATGAAATCTCTGCATGATGTATTTCGTCTATAACCGAAGATGCTGCGGTTCTTAGTATAACTGGGATTGCACCAAGAGACAATAGCTCCAATATAAGTCGAGTAAAAGCACCTATCGAAGCATGTTCCATAAAAGCAACACGATACCAATATTGCGCAAGAATACTTCGAGTATTACTATCAGTAGGCATACTTGGAAGGTATAGCATATATTAATTACTAAAAATTAAAAACTACTTTTTTATGGTAGCCCAAGAAGTAGTGTTACTTTTTTTTGCCTCTCTATTTTTTTTAAAAAAGAAACCACGAGACCAAAATGGCCTGCCACAAGCAGGGCAATTATATTCCCTAGTTCCATTCCTATCAAGATTAACACCTTGATAACCAAAGATCGTAAACAATATAACTGCAATAATTACAATAATTGAGCCAATACTAACCCGCGAAGCATTGTTTCTTGTACGAAAATAAGCTATAATAGAAATCAATACCATACCAAGTGTCAAATATCAAAATTTGACACTTAGAATACCCAAGAAATACATATATCATTCTAATGCATAATTATATCGTACTGGATATTTCCAATCAAGGTAATAAGATACAAAAATATGTACTATATACAGACACACTGTTATCCAAAATAGCCATTTCGTTACCCTTATAAGTTGGGAAGGCTTATTTGTCTCTCGATTATCCGACGTGTTAGATACGATATTTTGAAACATTCATTTTAATTAAAAAATAAGACTATACATCGAGATTCGCAACCGTCTTCGCCCGTGACTGGATAAAATGCTTACGAGGTGGCACATCCTCACCCATAAGTATTCGAAATACCTCATCAGCTCGCTCAGCATCTTCAACCGTCACACGAAACATCTTTCGCTGTACGGGATCCATAGTTGTTTCCCAGAGTTGTTCTGGATTCATCTCACCCAAACCCTTGTACCGCTGTACTCACTCGGTAGTGATTCATTCGCTGGCAATAGTTTTTACCTTTTGATCTTCATTGTACACATACCATACTTGCTTTCCTTTTGAGAGCTTGTAGAGCGGAGGATTCGCGATAAATATATGACCATTATCAACAAGCGTACGGAAGTACCGGAAGAAAAAAGTCAGGAGCAGTGTACGGATATGCGCACCATCCACGTCCGCATCGGTCATGATCACAATTCGATGATAGCGAAGACGAGAGTAGTCAAACGATTCTCCGATAGAGGTTCCCAGGCCGATGATCAGATTCTTGATTTCTGTATTTCCGAATATCTTATCCAGGCGAGCCTGTTCCGTATTGAGAATCTTACCTCGAAGGGGGAGAATCGCCTGAAACGTACGATCTCGACCTTGTTTCGCAGATCCACCCGCCGAGTCACCCTCAACGATATAGAGCTCACATTTTGAAGCATCCTTCGATGAACAGTCAGCAAGTTTTCCTGGAAGACCCGTCCCTTCGAGTGCTCACTTTCGGATGATCGTATCTCGAGCCGAACGAGCCGCAGCACGGGCACGCGCCGCGAGGAGACACTTATCGATGATTGATTTGGCCGCCCGAGGATTCTCCGCAAGAAAATCATAGAACGCCTCACCCATAGCCCGATCTGCGATTCACTTCACTTCTGCATTTCCGAGTTTTCCCTTGGTCTGTCATTCGAATTGTGGTTCCGGTACCTTCACGGATATAATCACCGTGATACCCTCTACCACATCTTCATTGGTAAGATTGATATCTTTTTCTTTGAGGATCTCTTGTTCACGAGCGTACTTGTTGATCGTTCGAGTGAGTGCCATCTTGAATCCAACGACATGGGTTCCTCCTTCTGGAGTGATGACGTTATTCACGAATGAGATGAGTTTCTCATTGTAGTCGTCTTTTTTGTATTGGAGTGCGATCTCGACCTGAACTTGGTCCACCTGTTTGTCAGTATAGAATACCTCATCTGTTACAGGATCAGTTGATCTATTGAGATAGTGGACATAGGATTCGATGCCTCATTCAAAAAAGAATCGGTACGCGGTATCTTCAAATTCATTGAAGAAGGTGATAGTGATTGCCTTGGTCAGATAGGCCTGTTGTCTGAGACGGATACGAATCGTATCATAGTCAAATACGGTCGTCGTAAACATACTCGCATCAGGCCAGAACCTGACAACAGTTCCATGCTTGCTTGTTTTTTCACCGGTGGGCACCACCGCACCATCAGGGATACCAATCTGGTATGATTGTGTATAGACCTTTCCATCTTTATGGACCCAGACCTGCATCTTCGTTGAGAGAGCATTCACGACTGACGCACCAACACCATGCAGACCACCGGAAACCTTGTATCCTGATTCATCGCCGCCGAATTTACCACCCGCATGGAGTACCGTCATCACCGTTTCAAGCGCTGACTTACCAGTTTTTGCGTGGATATCGACCGGAATACCACGACCATTGTCTTCCACAGACACAGATCCATCAGTATGCATCGTCACTGAAATATGAGTAGCATGACCCGCCATAGCCTCATCGATCGAGTTATCAACTATTTCCCATACCAGATGATGGAGGCCTCGTTCGTCAGTAGAACCGATATACATTCCGGGACGTTTACGAACTGGCTCGAGTCATTCGAGAACCTGAATACTGGAACTATCATAGCTCGTAGTGGACATACTTGTATTGGATTATTTTCAGGCTATATTATGAGAAATGACCTAAATGTAAAGCTTTTTACGTGTAAACGTGAATATAGGGTAAAACAGAATGCACTGAGAATATTCCCCAAAAAAATACCTAACAAAGAGTCTGTCCCAAAAATACCTAACGCCAGTTAGGTATTTTTCTTATATTTACCCTATTTTTTCCTCTATTTTCCCTTTGCAGATGCGGAAATATGAGT
>JAYSPL010000070.1:0-2144 GCA_043722085.1 Candidatus Altimarinota bacterium
GTGAGAGGATAATGAGTTATGATACCTCATTATCCTATACCAATCCTTACGACATTTCTATTTTTTATCTTTACGACATTTTAACTTTTAAAGTGACAACTTCCTGCATGATGAAATCCCTTCATAGTAAACACCTATTATGGACCAAAAATAGAAGGGTCAGTTAGTGAAGTTTTGTGGAAATTTGATGTAGGTATGAGACATCATCGTGATCGTGTGGCTCGCATGAAGGAGTATGGATATGGTGAAGATGTATGGGGTGCCATAGTAGATGAGTTCGATAGGATTGCTCCTAGAATCCAAGAGCTGAAGCAGTTATTTAATCGCAAAGAGATTGAGTATTATGAGAAAGATATTTGAAGATTACTTGATGATTATGAAAAAAATTGAGTGTACTGGTCAAATAATAATGAAGAATCGAATACGACCACTATTCGTGAGCAAATTCGCAAAGCAGAGTGAGCTTGAATGGATAAAGTTACTATTGCATCATTCAGTTCAAGACTTGATACATTGTTTAAAAATCAACCATTAAGAAAATTAAAATTTAGTTTTGAATTATTGGCTACTAATCCCTTTGCTTCTTTCTATTCTCGGGGGATGTCTAGTATTGCTGATGAAACAAATAGAAGAGAAATGGGTGATAGAGGATTTGGAACTTGAAATAATAGATCTCCATCAATGCTATTTATAGCATCTTTAGGTGATCCTGCATGAGGAAATAAAGGTATAAAAGATAATCCATTTCTTGAAAAAAGTGCAGAGCTTGCAGCTAAAATCTGAGGTGAAATCCTGAAACAATATGAAAAGTTCCTTTCGGAGGCAAAAGAGCTTATCCAGCAAGCAAAAGATAGATGAGCCGATGTAGAAGGAATTTCAAAAATCGAATCAGAATTCAATGGTAATCGTCTCGCATATTTCAAGAAACTTATAGAAGCATTAGAGAAAACAAAGGAACTTCAATATGCTCAACAGCTGTCAGAAGTTTCTCACGGTTGATTTCTTAGAGACAATGGAAAAAGAATGGAAAGGCTTATTACTGAAGCTGAAGAGCTATGATTCGATAGAGATACTGCTAATCAATACCGGGAGAGATATATTCGTAAGAATACTGAATGACAATAAATAACCTTGATAGATCTGCTGGGCCGTTGCTGACTTCTAAAGTCAAGTGCAAAATTACAAAAGGTTGAGTAGGATAAGAAAATGGGGATATTTTTTTAAAAATATTGCTCAAATACTTATCTTGCTGTCTGGTATTCGAGTATCTTTCGTGGTTGGTTGTTGATGAGATCAACTACTCTTTGTATCTCTTTTTCAGAGCGGTCTTTCGTGGAATCTTCGCTACCATGAGGTATCTACTGACTCTCTCAAGTTATGTATGGAGAGCGGATCCTATTCCAACTCATACAATACTATCTCATTCCCAGTGACCTACCTCCTTGCGGGCGGAACAGAGAGGAAAATGCGCTTGTCTCTTTTCGATGTCGACAGGCTCTGGAATGAGAGATCGTGATGCTTTTGTAGCCTTACCCGTGTTCCTTCCTCCATACTTTCTTCTGGTACGATGCGACCTGAGAAGGCATGACTTGAGAGGGAGGATCGTCTCTTTTCCATCCATTCCTCTCTTTTTTATTCCCTCTTCTTT
Source organism: Candidatus Altimarinota bacterium (assembly GCA_043722085.1). Classification (GTDB taxonomy): domain Bacteria; phylum Patescibacteriota; class Gracilibacteria; order BD1-5; family UBA2023; genus JABFSX01. Next base: position 1,649 of record JAYSPL010000070.1, read on the forward strand.
CCCTCGCTTGGAGTAGATGAACTGATAGATACACTCATGAGAAATTCTCATACTCAGATCATCTGGATATTGTTGCTTGAGCATACCAGAGATGATGTCTGGACTCCATCTCTCCTCTCACTTGAGATGGAGGAGTACGTACGCGAATACCTGAGGAGTTCTTGAGTGGCTGTTTCCATGATGCCACGCTCTCCGTACACGGTATTTCTCTTGAGCCCTTCCTGGGTCGGTATACGTAGTCAGAGGATACCTTTTCCTTGAGTCAGTTCTTACTCTTTGGATATACCATAGCATTTCTCTCTATTTCACGAGTAATGGATGATGGAGATCGAGAGAGCTGGTTACTTATCTGGTAAGGGCTTATATGAGCCGCTAGAAGATCTGATAGCTTTTCTCTTTCTGATTGACTCGTAGGATTTTCTTTTTCTTTTTTGAGTTCATCTCGTACTCTCGTATAGAGTAGCGAGAATGCTGTATGAGCGACGTTGCATTGTTC
>JAYSPL010000071.1:0-1041 GCA_043722085.1 Candidatus Altimarinota bacterium
ATTCGATCCACATTGGCAACCAACACTCACGTAAAATCCATCCATTTACGACATTTCTATTTTTAAAAACCTTACGACATTTCTATTTTAAATTGACAATCCAATTTTTCTATACACTTTTCCCATGACCTCCATCCTCCTCACTCTCCTCATCTCCTATATTCTCCTTTTCCTCTTTTCTCTACGAATACGAGATAATTCCATCGTGGATGTATTTTGGGGAGGGGGATTTGTGATAATTGCACTACTGTCATTTTCGCAATCGGTTATGCATGTTCCACAGATTATCATAACATGACTTGTAGTTCTTTGGGGAGTTCGTATAGTTCTACATATTGGGCTCAGAAAACTGAAAGAGTGAAAAGAAGATGCACGATATGCCGCTTGGCGGGAAGTGTGGGGAAGTGGATGGTATTTCTATATTCGCAGTTTCCTTCAGATATATATGCTTCAGATGATTCTCATGATTATAATAGCTACACCAATCTATATAGTAAATCAAAATATCATATTTTTTCCATTCGATTCATATCCGATTAGTTCAGATATTGGGGATGGATTGGCAATATATCTCCTTATTATTTTCGTTTGAGGCAGTCTATCTCTGTTTGGCCTTATATTCGAATCGATCGCAGATAGACAACTGAGAGAATTCATACAGACCAAAAAATCAGGAGAGATATTCGTGAATGGACTCTATAGGTACTCTCGACATCCGAACTATTTCGGGGAGAGTGTATTCTGGCTCGGGATCAGCTTGATTTCTCTACCATTTTCGTATTATGGAATGGTATCGTTTTTGTCTATTACGATCCTACTAGTCTTCGTATCGGGTGTGCCACTCCAGGAGGCGAGATATGCAGGCAGAGCAAACTGGGAAGAGTACAAGGCGAGGACGAGCATATTCGTACCGTGGTTCCCAAAATAATAACTCTATTATATGAGTCTGTCCCAAAAATACCTAACGCCAGTTAGGTATTTTTCTTATATTTACCCTATTTTTTCCTCTATTTTCCCTTTGCAGATGCGGAAATATGAGTA
>JAYSPL010000072.1:0-3073 GCA_043722085.1 Candidatus Altimarinota bacterium
CAGGTAATCTTACATCACTATCAGGAACAGTGAATACACTTTCTGGAGTTGTGGCAACAAAAATATCTCTCACTTCACTCTCAGTACTTGGGCCACTTATGTACAACAACCTTTCTGGAGTATTCGGAATAGCTATAGCAAGTTCTACGACTACAGGAGCCCTCACATCAATGGATTGGAATACATTCAATAATAAGGTGGGATCTATTAATGGGCTCACTTGAGTAACTCAAACATTTGCCGTAGGAACAGCTGGAACAGATTTTAATATTAGCTCTCTTGGTTCGATTCATACGTTCAATATTCCAGATGCGAGTCCTATAGATCGTGGGTTTATATCTACTACTTCACAGACACTGACAGGAGCTAAGACATTTGTAGTAGCCCCAACATTTTCGAGTATCAGTTCTGGATCATTACTATTTGCAGGAACGGGATGAGCAGTATCACAAGATAATAGTAATTTCTATTGGGATAATACAAACAAATATCTTGGAATTGGGACAAATAGACCAGGGGAAAAACTAGAGATCAATTCTGGAGTCAATGGAAGTGGTGGAATCAAATTCACACAACTTACTTCAGCCTCCACGGGTACACTTAATAACTGAAAAGTTCTCACAGTAGATGGATCAGGTAATATTATCCTTACTAATTCTTCTAATGCGGGTACTGATATTATTGCAACTCGAACTCTAGCCTTCACTCTCAACGGTGCTAGTTTAACTGGAGCATATGATTCTATTACTCAAAATATTAACGGCGCATATAGTGGAACAACAGGCCTCTACACAGCACCAGTATCTGATACATATACATTTGAGGCTCAATATGGTGTCACTATGCCAACTATAACAGCAGCCACTCCATGTATTGCGATTCGACGTGCTGGCACCGTTATAGTTCAAAATTGTAACAGTGATTATAATAATACTGGTGGAGGTACCTCAAATCAAAAGAGTATTGCTGTTTCGGCAACTCTCGTCTTAACTGCTGGACAACAGATCGATGTTCGATTTTTTACAGTAGCAGGTGGCACAACACAACCAACATTCCTTACAACTGCTGGAACAAATTATCTTGTCGTAAAACGAGTAGGAAATGCAGCACTAGTAAGTTCTGATCGACGACTTAAACAGAATATAGAATCATTTACAGGTGGACTCGATGAGATTCTAGGAATCAATACTGTAACATTTCAGTATAATGGTCAAGCAGCATGAGCACAGAATGATGGAGAAACACATGTCGGTATCATTGCTCAGGATATGCAACAAAATACTCTTGGTAAGTATGCAATAAAACAAGGGTTCGATGGATATCTCCGTTATGATCCTACCTCTATACTATACTCACTGGTCAACTCTGTTAAAACACTAGATGCAAAAAAGACGAATACTGGAAGTATTCTAGATTTTACGAATAGCTTATCTGGCGTAACTAGTAATATTGCTAGCCTGTTTGGTATAGTTTCTACACTCCAATATCAAATTGGTTCTCTCTCTGGAAATACCACTATCATCAACAACTATACGAATCTCGCGCAAACGAGTAGTGGTACTACGCCTCCTATTCAGAGTATGCTGACTTCGGAAGACCAGGGAGTACTGGATGCTATCATGAGTACAATTGATACCCTTACCGTACAATTAAAAACTACCTTTTCTGAAATAGTAATATTTATGAAATCAGTGATCTTCCATTCTACTGTTACTTTTGAAGATCGTGTCACTTTCAAGGATAGAGACATGGCAGGAACAGCTATTATACAAAAAGGTGCAACTTCTGTATATATTAATTTTACTACACCCTACGCTACTATCCCAAAAATTACGGTCACGGCGGATTCATTTGTGACGTACCGTGTTACGGGTAAGGGAACTAATGGATTTACCATAGAAACACAGACTCCGGTAACTGCAGATACCGCGTTTGATTGGATAGCCCTCTCGGTCGTTTGATCAAATCCCAGTATTTCTACCACTTCTCAAGCGTCTCCATCGCAAGTGATAGAGACCAATAATAGTGGGACTACATCACCATCTCTTGATACAACTCTTATACATACTGGAAGCGTCATGGCTGGATCCAGTGAATCTGGAAGTACGATGACAGGAGTCGTTGGAACGGGTACGATGAGTAACAATACCCCAATTGTCACACAGACTGGTAGTGAAATCATCGGGGCAACTGGAACAATTATTCCAGAAGTACCACCAGGCACCAGTACAGGAAATGTGGGCATTCCCACAAAATCCATCGAAGCAATAGCACCTCCTCCTGAAGCGGCCCCATCCACAACTGGAACTGGTGCATAACAGACTATATTAGTCTATAAATAATGAAAAAGATGAGGGTAAAATAATTATATTCTTTGCTCTTTATCATGACATATGGTAGGATACTACTATCCTAATATACACCTTATGGCTAAAGAAATCGAACGACAATATATTATCAATACAGACCATCCAGAATGGGAAAAGCTCAAGGCGACCCTTCCCAAGAAGCGCTATATCCAATCAACTATCCATCGAGGTGAGGGCAATAAACTGCGCGTTCGTCTCATTGAAGATATGACAACCTGAGAGCAGAGTGCTGCATTCACCTTTAAGGTAGAAAAAAAGACCAAAAAAGATGGACCAAATGTCCGTGATGAATATGAATGGGAGATGCCAACTCGTGTAGCGCTCTATATCATGATCGGACATGGGGAAGTTATCAAAACACGGTATGAATACATCCATACTGATGGGAAAAAATGGGAACTCGATGAGTACGAAGAGAAAAATACGGGAATTGTTCTGGCAGATATCGAGCTCTCGAGTGAGAATGAAAAATTCCAGATTCCAGAATGGATTGGGCAAGAAACCACAAAAGAAAGAAAAATTACCAATAATTCTTTTACCAATCATCCGTATCAAAATTGGACAGACAAAGAAAAGGCTTGGTATGCGAGCCTGCGAAAAAGAAAATAGTAATCACTCACACTAACCGCAAAGAAGGAACTATACCGTAGTTCCTTCTTTTTCTTTTGTTTGGTTCCTGAGTTCCATGAGGATTATTTCATCAG
>JAYSPL010000073.1:0-6372 GCA_043722085.1 Candidatus Altimarinota bacterium
CTAATGAAATAATCCTCATGGAACTCAGGAACCAAACAAAAGAAAAAGAAGGAACTACGGTATAGTTCCTTCTTTGCGGTTAGTGTGAGTGATTACTGAGTATTCGCTCGACTTTCTCTCTATTTTCTCTATACTCTCCACATGCTCAATCCCCAACAACAGATCGCGGTAGACACTATCGAATGAGCCCTTCTCATCAATGCTGGAGCAGGATCAGGGAAGACACACACCATTACCGAACGGGTAGTTTCTATGATCCACCTGAAGCACATTGATCCACGTTCTATCTTTTGCGTAACGTTCACGAATAAAGCGGCCAAAGAGATGCGATGAAGAATCGCGGTCAAGCTCGGACTCAATCCAGATGGGCTCAATCCATTCAGGGAACATCGCCTGCCTATGGTGGGAACATTCCATTCGACCGCTTCATTTTTTCTCCGTATGTTTATCGATCGTCTGGGATATGGCAAGGACTTTGTCATATACGATAGTGATGATTGCCTCAAAGTGGTAAAAGAGATCATGAAAAAACAAAATATCGATGATAAGGAATTCAATCCTCGAGGCGTCCACTCGATGATCTCTCAGACGAAGGGGAAGGGAATGACTCCGATTGATTTCTCGGTTACTGTCGATTCCTACTTCGCATCCGTAGTACTCGAGATATACAAGGAATATGCGGGACGACTCAAATCGGATAATGCCCTCGATTTTGATGATCTCCTTCTCCTTTTTCGTCAGGTACTCGATCTGCCGGATGTACTCGAATACTTCCACAACCGATTCAGGTACTTCATGGTCGACGAGTATCAGGATACCAATCTCCTCCAGTATGAGATCGTGAAGATGCTCGCGAGCAAAACCAAGAATCTCTGTGTGGTGGGAGATGACTGGCAGGGGATCTACTCATGGCGAGGTGCGGATATCGAGAATATCCTCTCCTTCAAAAAAGACTATCCCGAGGCGAAGGTCATCAATCTCGAAGAAAACTACCGATCTACTCAGATGATCATCGATGCGGCCAACGCGGTCATCAAGAATAATACGAACCAGATGAAGAAAACTCTCTTCACGAGTAATCCTGTGGGGGAGAAGATTGTCATACTCGAGTGAATCGATGAGAAGCACGAAGCGGATCTCATCACGAATAGTATCCGAGATACCAACGCGGAAAACTATTCGGATTTTGCAATACTGTATCGTACGAACGGACAGTCTCGACTCCTTGAAGAATCACTCATTCGGAAAAATATCCCCTATCGAGTATTTGGTGGGGTGAAGTTTTATGAACGTAAAGAGATCAAGGATATTCTTGCGTATATTCGCATTATATTCAATCCACTCGATACGATGGGACTCAAGCGGATTATCAATGTCCCAGGTCGAAAAATCGGAGAAAAATCACTCGAGAACCTTTTTGAGATACTCGAACGAGAACAGCTCTCCATCGCAGAAATGGTTGAGAACGAATTCCTCCTATGAGCAATAACCGGAATCGGTGCCAAGGGAATACAGGCATTTAGTTTCCTGTACAAGTGACTTCGTGAACTCTCCAAAACCGTATCCGTGACAGAACTCATGGATACTATCATCAAACGAACCGGATATGAGGCGTACCTAAAGAGCGAGTACGCTGAAGACGAGTTTGACTCAAAAATGGATAACCTTGCGGAATTTCTCAATATGGCCTCTCGCTATGACGGTCTCATCTATCCCGAGAATCTCGCAAGCTTTCTCGAAGATATTGCACTCATCACCGATCAAGATCGTGATCAAGAGGACAAAGAAAAAGTCGATACAGGATTCGTCTCACTGATGACTATCCATCTCTCGAAGTGACTCGAATATCCGACTATTTTCATTGCGGGTGCCGAAGAAGGTATATTTCCTCATTCCAGATCGCTCGTGGATACCAGCCAACTGGAGGAAGAACGCCGACTGATGTATGTGGCAATCACCAGGGCCAAGACAACACTCTATATTTCTCGTGCGCATGAGCGCTATACTTTCGGAAACTATTCAGCGAACCCAAAGAGCCGATTTATCAAAGAGATCCCCGCAGAGTACCTAGAAGTAGAAACGAGCCGTGGATCTGCACAGAGTATTTTTGGAAACGGTGCGAGTGGATTTTCGAGTTTCGGGAATATGTTCCATAATAGTGAGAGTACTGCGAGTAGTTCGAGAACTGGGACTATCTGAGTCTCTTTTGGAAATCAGATAAAAAGTGGGGCAAGCAATAAAAAACACTCAGCATCAGAACTCTCTCCATGAGATAGAATCAAACATGCTCAATATGGAGTTGGTACTATTATATCAATTCGAGATGCTATTGCAGATATCGCATTTTCAGGACTCGGAGTCAAAAAGATGAACGTCGAAATTGCACCAATCGAGAAGGTATAGATACCCTTAAAAAGGTATTCATAACGGTCTCAAATTCAGAGTAGTTTCTAGAAGAAATTATTGTTTTGCATTTTTGAGTTCTGCTTGTTTTTCTCGCATCTTGAGGAGGTAATCTTTGAGTCGTATTGGATCCTTCACATGCTGCATGAGTGTCTGTCATGATATGAGATCATTCTTATGGAGCTCGATCATCGCATCCTGCATCATGATTTGCCCATCCTGTTTCCCAGTTTCCATGACGGAGTAGAGGTGACTGATATTTCACTCCATGATCAGATTTCGAGAAGAATCTGAATTGATAAATACCTCTCTCGCCACCAGATTTCCTGTTTCATCTTTTTTTGGGAGGATGATCTGACCGATTACGGCACATACTACGAGGGCGAGCTGGATACGAATCTGCGACTGCATGGTCGCGGGGAACGCATAGATGAGTCGATCGAATGCCTGTACCACATCATTGGTATGGAGGGTTGAGATCACGAGATGTCCCGTTTCCGCCAGAGTAAGAACCGCTGCAATGGTCTCCTGATCACGCATCTCTCAGACAACGATCACATCTGGATCTTCTCGCATAGCATCTCGAATCGCCTGTTCAAAGGTGATCACGTCACGCCCGACTTGTTTTTGATGAATGAGGCTCTGATTATTTTTGATAATATATTCCACAGGATCCTCGATCATGATGATATGCTTGTGCTCGGTCTTATTGAGGTAGTCGATCATCGCAATCACGGTCGTCGTCTTTCCACTCCCGGTACCTCACGTGACAAGAATGAGTCATCGGTCTTGCTTGAGTAACTTGAGAATATTGTCGTCAAGTCCTACGGCTTCTGCAGTTGGAGTATTTTTTTTGATGGTTCTGAGGGCTATAGCGATTCATTCGTTATTTTTGGATACATTAGCACGAAAACGAGTCCCACTATACTCATAGATAAAACTGATACCCGTTCCAACGTGTTCAATTTTTTCCTGACTCAGAAGGGGATTCATAAAAATAATGAGTGCAATCACTTCATTATAAATCAGCATTCCAAATTGTTCGATGGGTTTGATATCGCGATTGGCAGCCCGAATATAGGGATAAGCACCACTACTTATATGCATATCAGTAATGGAATTACTTATCACTATCTCGACAAATTTTATGAATTTTTCTTCTAAGATTGCGTCCATAAGTACGACTTATTATATTATACGATATGTATGCTACTCATACTACCATATTGGTTACATAAAATCAAATAATTCCTTTTTTAAAAAATAACCCTACAAAAAGTACGTGTAGGTATTTTTTATGGTATATCCAGACCATTCTATTCCCAGATTATACTCCGCATGGCGAGTGATCCCAGAGTGATCTCAGGTGTCAGGAACCGAATCATTCGTATCTACCGCACCAAGAAGTGTGAACAAGGACAATAGATGAGCATAATTCGGATGGGCGAGTCGAGTGAGTTCTCACTATACCCTAAAACTAAGGATATTGTGAAACGCTTTTGACTGTTTTCAAGACGTGATTCCCTCAGTAACACGCCGATCAAATTCTACCACCCATACATACTCCTGTTTTCACGACCAATCAATGGATCAGAGGTTATGGACGATATTCCCACTGACCTTATTATCTTCGACAGCGTTCATGGAACTCCCATGCCCGATGAATATAATTGGCATTTTGTGCATAGAGAGCGTATTAGGTATTGATAGTTCCCATCTTTCCAGCGTTCAAGTCCTTGAAGGCTTCCATAATCTCCTCCTGCGTATTCATCACAAATGGTCCATAGTGCGCAATGGTTTCAGAGAGTGGCTTTCATGACGTAACGAGAACTTTTGCGATACCGTGAGACACCATCGTAATATCACTACCAATTGATGAGAGGTGAATCATATCACCATTTTCCAGATCTCGGCCATTGATCGTGACGTCTCACTCGGTTATGAGAATGAGAGTCGTATATCCTTCAGGAATCTGGAAATCCAAGGTTCCCTCTCCTTCGAAACGAATATCATAGAGCTCTACTGGTGAGAATGTTTTTGCAGCTCATCCTACTCCATTGAGCTCTCAGGCAATCACTCGGACGCGTCCCCCGTTGAAGGCGACTTCAGGAATACTTCCACGACTCAGAGCCTGATAATGAGGACTCGTCATTTTATGTGATTTTGGGAGGTTGACCCAGAGTTGCACAGCATGCTGAATGCCACCGGTTCGTGAGAATTCAGCGGTCATAAACTCATTGTGGAGGAGTCCTGATCCAGCAGTCATCCACTGTACTTCATCGGCGCCGATCACGCCACCATGTCAGGCCGTATCTTGATGTTCAATCTCACCAGAATAGACAATAGTGACGGTTTCAAAGCCTCGGTGTGGATGAAATCCCACTCCAGGACGATGGCCTCATTGTGGGAAAATTTGCCATGGAGCATTGTAATCGAGCATCAGAAACGGACTCGTATCGTTGCTCATATCAGAAGTATACCCTGGCACATAGTTGGTCACACGAAATCCATCTCATACCATATGAAACTTGTTGGGATGTTCTAGCTTGATAATATTTTTTTGCATGCGAGTATTCTATACAAATGAACAATGAAAGCAACTTTATAAAGTAAAGTATAGTAGGATAAAAATCCATAGAGTTCCAATAAGTGGAATCCATATCCGAAAATTTAGTTTTCCCGCCTTGTGATACATTGGCCAATACATCCCGAGCCAGATACCAAATACTCCTCCGAAAATTGCCAATATCCAGAGACTGCGTTCGGATATTCTCCAGCACTGGTAGATGGATTTGATTTTATCGATACCCATGATGCCATAGGCAAAGCAGTTGATAATGAGGATGAAATAGTACCAATACATGCGATAAGTATAGTGGAAAAAATGGGTAAATCTATCCAATATTTGCAAAATGAGTATCAAACTGATAGAATCAGAGTATATGCCTGTTAGTATACCTCCTGCCAATCACGACGAACCAGAGCCACTTCTGAGCCATTCAAAGTCTCTGGTCGTAGATAAAACGAAGAAAAAAATAGAACAGACGCTCTCTGTTCCTAGTCAGAGTGTAATAAACTCGTCAAAAAAAAAACTCAAGGCTGCACTCACTTATCTCGAAACTGACCCCAATGCAATCTCAATATGGAATGCACTCACAGATACTGAGAGGCCGCATATTGAGAGGCTGCTTCAGAATCATATACAAAAGAATCAAGATCCACAGATTCATAATCTCTATGGTGCCATCGATATACTCACACACGCACACATAGATCTGTGTAATATTAATAGCCTCAAGAGTCTCTATACCAAAAGTAAGCAGATCAATACAGAGAATGATACCAAGAAGCTCGTATCACAATATGTAATGGATCTCTGTGGCGTACTCGGTGAGGAGTATAGTATCTTATGAGAAGATAAACAACCAGAATTCAGATGAGCACTCACGGATACTATCTGAAAATGCTTGAACAAGTGACTCCATCAGGCAGTTGTAGATTGTCTCGGAATCTACGCGATACCACTTCCCATCGATGAAACGTGAAAACCGATTCAGATCACTCGTACCTATCTGGGTGGACTCAATACGACTCAACCAACGAGGGAAATAGGGAAACTCAAGAGTACCGCTTTCCCATATACGCTCTATGCACTACAGAGCAAGGCAGAGATGCAGAAGGAATCAGGGGTACTAGATCATTGTGTGGGTAAATCTGATTTCTATATGAAAAAAGTACTCAAGTGAGAGATCCTCATTCTCTCTCTTCGAGATAGTACTCTCACGCCACACTGGACGATCGAGTATGATACCAAGAAGAGATCTATAGTCAAATTCAAGTGATGAGGGCATATTCCTGTGAACTCCATTCCTGGGCTTATCCCGAAAATCTGAGGACTTTTGTAAAAATAAAAAATATATGCTATCATTCGTAGGTTATACTTAACCACAATATGTAGTATGGAACATA
>JAYSPL010000074.1:0-17205 GCA_043722085.1 Candidatus Altimarinota bacterium
CTCACAGGTGAAGACGGTGAGACAGAGGAAGTGATATACAAGGGATCGAGTTTCGAACGTAAGTTCTTCTCAGAGGATACCAATAGGGCTTTTTGTGAAGCATTCATGCAAAATGCTCTACGAGATCCTATCTCCTGAGAGATCGGGAAGACGATATTTTTCTGTGTATCTCGGCATCATGCAGGCAAGATTACTCAGCTTCTCAACGATATCGCCCACACAATGTTCCCAGACAAATACCAATCTGACTTTGCACTCCAGATCACCTCAGATATACCGTCAGCCCAGCAGTTCACTATCAATTTTGCCAATGGGAATCTGAATGGATACACCTCTTGGAAGGAGTGATACAAGTCCAGTAAAACTCGTGTCTGTGTGACGGTCGCCATGATGACGACAGGATATGACTGTGAGGATATACTCAATCTCGCTCTCGCTCGACCGATATTCTCTCCGAGTGACTTCGTCCAGATGAAGTGACGAGGAACTCGTACCTTTACTTTTGATTTCTGAGGGCAAAAAGTCCAAAAAACAGCATTCAAGCTCTTTGATTTTTTCGAGAACTACAAGTATTTCGAAGAAGAGTATCCATACGATGAGGTCCTCTCACTCCCAAAAGGCCCATCCAAATCGATAGAAGATACCAAGCCAGTATTCGAAGTGTCAGAAAAGAGCTGAGTCTATGAGTCGAGTGAGAAAGACTACATCACGGTATATGATGAGAGTCAGATAGGATCCGAGGGTATGCGTATCGACCGAGAGCTCTATATCGGCAGATTCGAGAAAACTCTCAAGGATCAACTCTCTACATCGCCCGAGTTTAGAGAAGCAGTTGTCGCAAAAGACTACGACTTCCTCGAGGAGTATATCAAAACTCGGATATTCGACCGACCGAGTGAGTTCTATAGTCTCAAAAAACTCCGCGAAGGATACAAGACGGATCGCAAGGTGTGACTCTGGGAGATCGTGGATCATATATTTTTCGGATCCAAATTCCGAAACAAAAAAGAGATCGCTCTCGAAGAATTCGAAAAATATCTCGTCGCTCATGGAGTCGCATCGGAACTCTACTATCCGACCAAAGAATTTTTTACCCTCTATCTCACCAAAGAAGAATTCCGAACAACAGTCAATAACAAGCACTATCGCAACTATGCAGGCAACCCTGAGATGATGCATATATTCACCTCTCTCGGACGCGAATGACTCGAGTCTATCCCGAGCTATATCCATGATCATGTCCCCCTCAATCAGTTCTACTAGTCTCTCACCCCTCATCCTATGCTCAACGACGCCACCAAACGCAAGATCAATAACTGTCGAGATACTCTCGTCGGTAAGATCCCTGTCCCGATGAGTCAGATCGAGCAGATCACGCTCGCGATGACCTACAAGTTCATGTCAGATATCGATGCTGAGAATAGTGCACTGGGTGGTACCAGTTTTTTCGAGTGAGAATATGTGAAGTATGCCTGGAACAACCTCATGGACAAGAGAAACGGAGCTCAAGAGCGACTCAATCTCTACAGCGAATGACTCGACAGCATGAGTCGCAATCCTCATATTCCTGAGCTCTTTCGCGATATTTTTCGCAATGCGTATCTTCCGTTCAAGGATCCGACGAGACTCGACCGATTCCTCAAGCAGATCGATGAGTTTCACTATGGACACTCCGAAGAGCTCGGGAATGCCTTCGAATACCTCCTCTCGACCGCTGGGAGCCAGGGTGATGCGGGACAGTTTCGCACACCTCGTCACATCATCGACTTCCTCGTGGCAGTCGTAGATCCATCGAGAGATGATACGATCCTCGATCCTGCATGTGGGACGGCGGGATTCCTGATATCAGCGTACAAGCATATCATCGAACAAGGAGGAAGTAGTCTCACTATAGAGGACAAGCAAGATATCACTCGCAATATAGTAGGATATGATATCTCTCATGATATGGTGCGACTCTCACTCGTGAATATGTATCTCCACCACTTCGCAGATCCTCAGATCTATGAGTATGATACACTCTCGATGGAGACCAGATGGAACGAGGAATATAGCTGTATCCTCGCGAATCCACCATTCATGACACCCAAGGGAGGTATCGAGCCACACAAGCGGTTCTCGATACGAGCGACCAAGGCAGAGGTACTCTTCACGGACTATATCATGGAACACCTCTCTATCCATGGTAAGGCAGGGATCATCGTCCCTGAGGGGGTGATATTTCAGAGTGGCAATGCGTACAAGGATCTCCGCAAGAAGATGATCATGGACAACTATCTCTACGCCGTCGTCTCACTCCCATCAGGGATATTCCAGCCGTATAGTGGAGTGAAGACCTCGATACTATTTTTTGATCGGCAGATTGCGAAGAAGTCAGATAGTATCCTCTTCGTGAAAGTCGCAAATGACGGATATGATCTCGGTGCTCAGCGAAGGCAGATAGCCAAAAATGATCTCCCGAAAGCTCTCGAAATTCTGAAACAATATAAAAATAACATTGATCTTCCTCTTGATACAGCGAACTGGGGGGATCTCGCTCATCTCGTTCCAAAAGCAAAAATCGCAGAAACTGGAGACTATAAACTCTCTGGAGATGTATATAGAGTCAGTGCTAATGTAGCGAATAGTAAGTTTGAGATGATAGAATTGGGAGAGATTTTTGATGAAATCAAAAATTGAAAAAATGTGAATCAAATTGATGAATTATGAAAGTATAAAGTTTCACGAATACAAACTATTGCTAAATGAGTTGTTGATTTATCTGCCATCAAATGGACAAATGATAATCTTAATGATACAGATTTTTTGATAGAAAATGATATACTCATGAGTCATATCAATAGTATTGATCACCTTGGGAAAACAGCGATTTTTCATAGTACAGAAAAAGTTGTACACTGAGCAAATCTACTTCGATTTCGAAATTTTTCCCAAGATAAAATTATTCCTGCTTTCTGACTAAGTATTTTTAAGTCTAAAGATTTTCTTAATGAGGTACAAAAGTACGCACAAAAAGCGGTTAATCAAGCAAGTGTGAATACTACTTCATTGAAATCAATTAAAATCCCTCTTCCACCTCTCGAAATCCAAGAACAGATCGTGGCGGAGCTGGATGGATATCAGCGGATCATCGATGGAGCGAGACAGGTAGTGGAGAATTACAAGCCGACGATCAAGATAGATCCAAAGTGGGAAATGGTAGAACTACAAAATATTTGTGAGAACCATGATTCAAAGCGAAGACCTGTAGAAAAATGAGAAAGAAAGGAAGGTATATATCCGTATTATGGAGCATCAGGAATAGTTGATTATGTTGATGATTATCTGTTTGACTGAGAATATCTTCTTGTTTCTGAAGATTGAGCAAATTTATTGGCACGATCTACACCGATAGCCTTTTCTATAAATTGAAAAAATTGGGTGAATAACCATGCACATATATTAAAATTTAATAATAAATTCACCCAAGTATTTGTTGAATTATATTTGAATTCGATTGATTTAAGTCCGTATATAACTTGAGCTGCTCAACCAAAGTTTAATCAAGCAAAATTAAACCAATTGAATATACCTTTTCCTCCTCTCGAAATTCAAAAACAGATCGTGACTCGGATCGAGGCAGAGCAGAGACTCGTAGATACGACGAAGGAGCTGATAGCGATATATGAAGGCAAAGTGAAGGAGAGAATTGGGGAGGTGTGGGGTGAGAGTAATTTATCAGGAAAAGAATAAAAATATGAAAAAATGGCTTTTTAAATCTCAGGACCTTATCGCATTTCTTTTTGGTGCATTTTCTGGCTTCGGAATCAATCTCATTACGGGAAAGCTAGAATCATTATCCATTTGATGGTGAATAATTGGTACAGTCATATGAATAATTGGATTTTTATGATATAAATTCTGGATCAATACGACTGATGAGTTTGAATTTTTTATGAATCATGGGACTTGGGAGAAAAAAACTTTTGATTCTCAAGAAACATGGATTTGTAATGATACTGATGAATACCAACTTGTGATATGAGGAATTGTTGTTAACCATTTCAAGGAAGAATGGACTAAAATTTTCCCCGATAAGGAAAATAATTCGAGCCAAAAGCTTTTTCTAAAAAGAAATGGAATAATCGTTCGAGAGTTTACGTGGGTTTCATGTGATGGTGGTCGTATTTGGATGCCAATTCCAAAACGTAAAAATCTTTGAGATCGGAACAAAGATGAATATATTATGGAATATTTCTTTCTGAAGGAGTCTCTAGATTTTAAGATGCTCAAAAAGATTGGGGATTCATGAAGAGAGTATGATGGTTTTGATGATATTTTTAAACATGCCAAAATCAAAATCATATAATCTATGCTCTTCGATAAATTCGATGAGTACTATCAGAAACTCCTCATCGCACAACATAAAATCTCTGAGATGGTAGATCACAAGCTGACTCGTGGACAGATGCGAGAGGATTTTCTGAAACAGATTATCCTGAGTCAGTTTCCAGGACTGTCTGTGATCTCTGGTATGATCACTAATGCGAGAACTCAGAGTCCTCAGGTAGACCTCATTGTCACTCGACATCACTGTCGTTTCCGACAACTCTGAGGATACAATATAGTCGATATCGAGGATGTAGAGATGGTGATCGAGGTGAAGAGCAATGCAACAGGGACTGACCTCAAAAAAACTAATACAGATTTTTGAAAGATAAAAGCACTTTCTCTCACGAAGTCGCCACTTTGTGGGATATTTTGCTATCGGATGGACTTGCAACACCAGACTCTTATGCGTCGTTTTGGGTATAATTGGAGTAGTGAATATTTAGCATTTGAATGATTTGATACAGCTCTTGTACAATATCCGAATATTGATTTTCTCATATGCATCGAGGCAGATGAAGAATACCCAGAAAATGACAAGGAAGTATTTTTCATATGGAATACTGACGAAAATAAGTACTCATATCTCTATGAAAAACCAAGTCTCAAACACATTCTCGCGATACTCAGTGACCTGAATCGAGTATAGTTGCATATGGATCTAATCAATAATCCCCCTCAATTTTACTTGAAGGGGATTGTATTTGAATGACAGGAACAAAATCCTCAGTCCCGCTTGGGGCGGGACAGCTCCTTTGCAAAGGAGCTCCAGATAGAGAACTAGATACTGTTTGCATCGAGGCGGATACCAGGTCCCATAGCGTTACGGAGAAATACAAAGTCTCATGAGGCTCATCACTACTGAGAAATAGCTACACTACTGAGGAATTCTTTTACTTGAGTATCACTTGGACCATCACTCATATACTCTACTTGCTCACTCATATCGATATCATCATAGTAACAGAGCTGTTCCCTGAGCAGTTTTTCATTGTATCCTCCTGCGAAGAGAGATCTTGCTACCCGAGACAGGGCAGTCAGGGTATATCAGGCATGAATTAGAAAATAGATATCTACATAATCTTTCCATTTGCCTCTTCTTCCGAGTGTATAGAATTTCATAGACCCGAGAATAGAGAGATCTGGCAATGAGATCCCCTCAAATTGTTCGCTACATACAATATCAAATGGATAGTACAAAAATGTAATTTTTACGCCTTTTATAATCAGCGTGAGCTCTTCTCATTGATTATCCACGAGAGTCCTGTCTATAGAGAGTCATTTCTCTTTGAGAGTTTTGAGTATTTTTGAGTTATTGATCTCTTTCCCAGAAAAAAGATCAAAATCAATACTTTTGCGATGTCAGAGCTGCAGAGCAATAGCGGTTCATCCAGCCAGATAAAAATCCCGAGAAAAAATAGATAAAATCCGGGTAATAGCGAGTTGCTCTGGATAGAGAATTTCCTTAAACATGAAAATAAAGATTAAAGAAATTGATCGTTTTTTTAGAAAAATGGGATCGTTTCTTATCCCGAAGAAGGACATAGTCTTTCCTCAGGGCATCTTTTCCATATATAGATTCGATATTTTTGATATTTTCCCAGTCTCAATACTGCAAAAATCGTTCCTCAATCGCGAGTGTATCGAGTTTTTGTAGGTTTGCAATATCCCAAAATAATGATGCATTTTCGACTAGAAGAGTATCAATCGTTTTCATATTTTTATGGTAAATATATAGGTGCAATTGTATTGAAAACTGTCTTCTCTCCAAATATATTTCCATATAAGCCCCATCAATTGTACTTGAAGGGGATTATTGATTGAATACTTGAGAAACCTCATAAATGATCTCCAGATCTCTCATATCTCAAAAGGATTCTCACATGCAGTCTTTATCGAACATGTGGATAGAGTTACATTGCTCTCGGCATTTCTGGGGGGTGGGTAGACAGAAAAAACCTATTTACTTTAAAATAGGTTTTTGTCTATCAAGCCGAATTACTCCTTATTCTTCAGACTCTTTCGTCCAAGAAAAAAATAGAAAATACTTCATAGTGGGACGAGTATGATGATTACTAACCATTTTGTTTTTCATGGTTGATTGGGTTTACTCGCACAATTGATGAGCATCCAAATAAAGAGTGCAAATATAGAGAAAACGCCAATCATTAGTTGAGTAATTTCACCTACAGTATAGATATCTGTATCTATAATTTTCCAGGCTCAATTTTCTTTTTCAAATACAAGATATGTTCTAAATCAATTTTTTCCCCACCCTTCTCACTTAGCAATGTATCTTCAGCTTATTTTAAATTGATTTTCTCATAGTGTTTCTTGCGATAGATTATCTAATGAGATTATTACTTTTCCAGATAAGTTTTTCCTAATTTTTTCTTTTGTTTCAGTACTGACTTTTGATGAGAGTTGCTCTATTGCTCATTCAGTATTTCCATCTGCTAATTTCTCGAGAAAATTATTGGTTATACTGAATACTATAATTGAATCATTCGTCTTTCTGTCTAGTAGATTAATATCTCAACTTGAGGCATAAATTTTATTAGATAGAAAGCTTAATGATATTGTCATTAAAATGAGAAGTATTTTTTTCATATAAAATTGATTGCTTAGTAATAAACCTGACGGTGTAATAGTAACACATACAAGGTATTTATGCAAATAAAAAATTCCCCTCAATTGTACTTGAAGGGGATTGTATTTGAACTACAGGAACAAAATCCTCAGTCACTTCGTGCCAGCTCCTTTGCAAAGGAGCTCCAGATAGAGAGTTAGATACTGTTTGCATCGAGACGGATACCAGGTCCCATAGCGTTACATACGAATACTGTATTCATAAATGCTACAGATCCCTTGACTCCTGATGGACGAGCTGCCTTCATTGTTTTCACGAAGAATGTTATATTGTCCTTGAGCTTGGAGTTTCCGAATGAGAGCTTACCAACGATAGAATGAACATTTCCTTGCTTATCGTTCTTGAATTCGAATCGTCCAGCCATGAGTTCTTTGACGATTGCCTCGAGATTCTCACCAACCGTTCCAGCTTTTGGATTTGGCATGAGTCCCTTTGGTCCGAGAACCTTAGCAACCTTACCCATCTTTTTCATCATACCTGGACTTGCAATCGCGATGTCGAAGTCAACATGACCCTGAAGAACGGAGTCGATGAGATCATCACCACCCGCTACTGCGACACCCATAGCCTTGAGTTCTGCCTCATTACCAATATCAGTAAAGGCGGCAATTCGCTTGACCTTACCCGTTCCATGAGGAAGCGAGAGAGTCGAGCGAACGAGTTGATCCGCTTGTCGTGGATCGATCGAGAGATTGAAGTGGATCTCGATCGTAGGATCGAACTTCACCGTGTTGGTTCTCTCAAGGAGATCTACTGCCTCGTCGAGCGTATAGAGTCGATCTGTTTCGATCAGACTTGCTGCTTGGTTATACTTTTTTCCGTGTACTTTTGCCATAATATAAAATGATGAAAGAATAAATTGGTTCTAGCGTTCCTTGTGTAGTGTACTGGATTGCTTCGTTGCCTCGCAATGATAATACCAAGAGACTCCCACTTTTCCAGAAGAAAAGGACTCGCATAGTATAGTGATTTTTTGTATATTGCAAGTTTTTATTTTGACTGATCCAGAATGCTCTTAAATAGATTGACAGTAGTGGTGTGGTGTATACGAGTACGGTTAATATCATATCTTGATGGGCTCTTTGGATTCCATTTTGTTCCTAGTCCAGTACTCCATGCGAGATCATACCCACAGTCTTTTGTGAGTTTTTTACTATTAGGACTCATTCGTCCAGCAGGATAGATATAACTCAATATGGGCATATTAATAAGTTTTTCGAGTGCCTTTTTTGAGTCACAGATTTCTATTGTTTCTTGTCCAATTGACATTTTATCTTGATCATTATGTGTCATGGAGTGTGAACTAATAGTAAAAAGCGGGTCATTTGCAATTTCTATTACTTGTTGATGAGTAACAAATCCAGTTGTATCAATTCGATTAACTATGATACCAAAGAAGAATGGAATATTATATTTTTTGGCAATAGGACGTAGCCCTGTATATGCATCTGTCCATCCATCATCACTGGTAAATATCCAGATTCGCTTTCATGGAAAACAACCATTTTTTACTGATGATAAAAAATCATTCCCGAGCATCAGGGTTATTTGATTCGCATCAGCCTGTTTTCGAATATATGATAACTGTATATCAAGATCTCGTGGATCTACAGAGAGATCTTGTGTACTTTTGGCATCATATGGATCGTTGAATCTGATATAGTGATACATGAAAAACTGGATATCGGGATCTCTGATACAAGTTGGCGAATTCGATACATGTATCGAATTGGTGACTGGTGCAACTGCTTGGACTACTAGAGTCTTGGTGATGATGCTCTTCTGATACAACAAAAATAACCCTATGAGAGTAATGCTGACAATGAGAAAGAGTGGTATTCGATATATATATAGTTTCATTATGTAGGTTGTATTATTTTATGATCTCACCGGGAAGTGTCGTGTCACCAGATGCGATTATTCGACCAGGATAGATCAGTGTATTGATACCGAGATGCGCACCATCTCCGATGATAGTACCGAGTTTATGATGACCAGTATCTACGAGTATACCCTTGATCATGACTCGTATATTGGCACCATCATGCCTGAGATTGGCGACCTTTGATCCACCACCGATATTCACATGATTTCCGATAATAGAATCTCCAAAATATGAAAGATGCGGAATGGCAGAGGACTCACCGATATATGAGTTCTTGATTTCGACAAATGCTCCAATCTTGGAATTATTACCGATGCTCGTATTACCACGAATGTACGAATTTGGTCATATGATAGATCATTTTCCAAAGTAGACGTTTCATTCTATGTAGGTTCCTGATTTGAGGACTACCCCTTCTTCCAGATATATATTTCATCTTATGGTCACATTTGGTTCAATAATTGCTCATTTATTGATAATTTCTGAATATTCACCAATGATAATATCATTTGCAGTCAGCAGATCCCAAGGAAATCCGATCGATATCCAGCGTCATGTAGCTTCCACGACACTATACATTTCTTCTCGAATATAGATATGGATAAGATCAGTGATCTCGAGTTCTCATCTTGGAGAGAGAGGAAGAGTCCTGAGTATCTCAAAAATACGGCTATCAAGCTTGTGATTCCCAATACTTGCGAGATTCCCGATTCCCATCTCAGTAGGTTTTTCGATGATGCCAGTAGGCCTTCCATCAGTATCCACCATAAAGATGCCAAATAATTCTGGATTCTCGACTCGTTTACAGAGCGTCGCATATCCAGTGTGTTTGATGAGTTCTATTATATCGGCGCGATCATAGATATCATCCCCTGACATCACGATAAATTCTCCCTCTATATGTCCATCGAGTGCAAGGATAGCAGCACCAGTACCCATACGGTCTCATTGGTCTATGTAGTGTATTTTTTTTCACTGATATTCATTACCAAAATACTCCACAAAAGATTCTTTCTTGTACTTCACAATGAAAAAAATATCATCAAAGTATTCGGTAAGTCCTTCGATATTGTGTTCGATAATCGTCTTGCCACAGATTTTGAGGAGTGGTTTGGGGATAGTATCGGTAAATGGCCTCATGCGAGATCATTCTCACGCTGCCATGATGACGAGGTGCATAATATGAGTACTTAAGGTTGAAAATGGAGATCTCAAAAATATTCCTTAATATCAAATACCGAAGCAAATATAATTGTATACGATACTATGAAATAAGAATTTTTTGTAAAGTAAAATCCATCTTCTTACGACATTTCTATTTTAAATTGACAGAAAAATGCATCGAATGTTGGATTATATGGCAATATGAGGGAGGATAATCACTGGCTTACCGCTGATTTCTTTTTGTCCGACCATTGTATCATTCATGATCATAGCATGGTCGATACGGTCACCGTATGTATCATGAAACGTTTTGAGTGATTGAGGAATGATATCGCTCGATCGGGTCGTGACCGTTATAGGAGTGACCTTGCTCGTTTCTTTTTCTACAAGAACAAAGCTAACCTCAGCTCCAGATTTTTTTCGGTAGAATCTGATCTCATGAGTGAGTGAGAGCTTGCGATGGAGTTCCAATAGTATAAAATTCTCGATTACACCCTGTTTATTTTCACCATGGTAGTATCCCACGCCCAGGGCCGCATGAAAATAAGACAGGTCACTAAAGTATACTTTTACATGGCGTGAGAGTTCTGTGGTAGTATTTTCCACCCACGGACCAATCGCCGTGATAAGATTATGTTTTAATATAATTTCGGTATACTTGCGAACTTTCCGACGAGAGATATTCATATTTTTGGCGATACGCTCTTCTTTGAAGATATCTCCGACGTTCATCGCAACAGTACGTATGAACTCTAAAAAGTCTCATTCTTCTTTTTTGAACAATTCTTGATTCATTATTGTCAATTTTTCTTCGAAATTAACGAGTACATTGTCGGGAATATTCAAATTCAGAGGATATCCACCGAGATGGATATAGGTATCACGGATCGTATTGAAACTACTGATATCGACAGCTCCTGACATGATGCTACCAACATCCACAATCTGATCCATTCATTCACTATATTCGCGAAATGAGATGCATTCTATCTTAAAATTTTCAACCTCAGGATCCGTAATAGTGGTTTCACTCGTAAATAGTACTCTAGTATTGAGCAATTTTGATTCAATAAATGTACGAATACTCTCAAAACTCAGTGGAATATCAGAATCTATAATAATCAGGTGAGCCTCAGTTTTTTCAATCTGTATGTCTTCGAGTGAGTCATCACTGCTCACGTAGATATACTCCACAATAGAGTCACTCAGTACTGTAGTTTCTTTTAATAGATCAATAAAAGTAGTTTTACCAATTTTTGCTTCTCAAACAAGTGCCATGTACTGGGCGGAATTACCCGTAAAGAGTTCACTGAACTTGCTTATGAGTTTGGTACGGGGAAAGATCATACAAAAAAAGATTACTTGTTGATAGTATAACAAATAATCTATAAATGTGCAAATATAGAACCGTTTTTATTGCATTTTTTCTTTTACTCGCTCGATTCTTTTCATCCGATCGTACTTCTGCCTATAGAACAGATTATAGGTATCAAATGGATACATTTTTCCATCTTCCTTTGGAAACATGACGCAGGCTCGCTTCACTGATCTGATATCGAGATCATATCGATCCATGAATGATATTATGAGAATACGGAATATATTATTATACGTCACCTTTTGAGTCAGTACTATTTTTGGGAGACAACAGAGGAGGCTCGAGAAGCAACTGGCAGCTCATCCGCCGTTTTTTGAGAGTGAAAAAAGATCAAAAAAGTGCTTTTTGAATTCAGGATTTTTCTCAAAAATTATCGTGTTTTCAGCTCACTTGAGGAGATCATCTCGATCGATATATCGCCCTAGAGGCATCAACCTATTGTCTAACTTCAGAGCATATCACATAGCAATATTTTCTGGATGACAGGGAAGTGGCACAATATCGCGTCATTCAAATACGGGGAATTGATCGAGTATGGCTTGCCGTACCTCAGTGAGAGTAGATCTGTCGGTGCTGGGATCATAGCCTGTTGTGCGTCATTCGCCTTGTACCGGCTGGAATGTAACCCCACGAACACAGGGTTGTTTGCTCGCGAATTCGAGTATTTTCCCGATTTCATGATCGTTCTGTCACTTCTCGACTACGACGACGAGTGTGGTAGAGACGTTATATTTGTTGAGGTTTTCTATGGCTTTCATTCTGATTTTTGTGAGATCAACGCCACGCAACTTGCG
The DNA here is from genome assembly GCA_043722085.1 of Candidatus Altimarinota bacterium. Taxonomy (GTDB): domain Bacteria; phylum Patescibacteriota; class Gracilibacteria; order BD1-5; family UBA2023; genus JABFSX01. Next base: position 12,240 of record JAYSPL010000074.1, read on the forward strand.
CAAGTATTCGCTCTCGAATGAGTCAAATTGCAGATAGATCTCAAAATTGGGCTGATAGCTAGCAAGGCGCTTGGCAAACGCCTCATCTTCCGCGATCCTAATACCATTAGTATTTACCATAAGATACCGAAATGGCCGAGTCTTGGCCCTATCTAGAATCTCAAAAAAATCAGGATGAATAGTCGGCTCACCTCCCGATATCTGAACCACGTCAGGTTCTGCCTCATGACGGCAAATAGTATCAAACATCGCGTCAATCACTTCGAGTGATTTGTGTTCGCGCGAGGGATCTGATCCCGCAAAACACACCGGACATGAGAGGTTGCACTTGTCGGTGATCTCGACGATAGAGAGACAAGCATGCTGTTCATGATCTGGACATATTCCACAATCATGGGGACAACCATGGATCGTCTCGGTCGAGAACACATCACATACGTCTCCTGGCTTGTAGTAGTCCTTCTGACTCTTGAAATAGGCAATATCAGTCGCGATGAGAACCCGCTCTTCTCCATGTTCAAAACAATGCTTGAGCATATAGACCTTCTCATCTTGAAAAATGATCTTGGCGTCAACAGTTTTGAGACACTGTGAGCAGAGTGCACGAGTGAATTCGTAGAAAATGTGTGGGCGGATGGACATGGTGAGTAAGTATGAAAATTTAAATTTTATCGTAATCCACTACCAAAACCACCTATGGTTTAAACTGAATGCTAGAATGAAGATAAGTATCGATGTATATATTATATATCGATATAGGTGTCATTTTCTTATAATTAACCAGTTGGCTATACTAATCAGTAGAACGGCCAACATAAGCATTCCTAATCACATAAAGGGGTTCGACGTCATAAACATATTACTTGGCCCAAATAGTACTGATCCACATAATGCAAAAAATCACCCGAATATAATCATTAGTATCGATATGAATACCTGAAAAAATCGTAATGTGTTAGAGTATTGCTTTTGAGTTGGTGTTTGGATTGTTTCTCAGATAGCCTGAGTATGTATCTCAACACTTCATCATTGTTCTATGAATACGCTCATCTGTTTTCCGTATTCTTCATATGTATCATCAGATATTCCTGTAGAGAGATTACCCATGATGTATCCATATATTGTATCGAGTTCATGAGGTTGAAAGTATTCTTTTTGGAGTATTGTCGTGATATATTTGGTAAGTTTTTTGCTATTGTCTGTATCAAGTCGAAATGATTCTCCATTGGTTGGAAAAAACTCTACCGACTCAATTTCGGACACATCTATATTTGATAGTATTTTCTGGATTTCTTGAGATTCTGCAGACATACAATTGAAAGTTAGAAATTATTTTTCCTCACCATCCATCACCCATACATCACCATCGGAATTGCAATCACCTGATAGGTCGAAAGTCCGAGCCACCAGGTGCTATAGGGTTGTATGAAGCCGACCAAGAATCGATAGATGAAATAGATAATGATGAATATATAGAATCAATTGGCTATCCACCATTTCCTGTTGGTAGAGTAGAGTCATACGCAAAATATAGCAAAAAATATCGCAAGTAGCACCATCTCATAGATCATCGTCGGATGACGAGTGATCCCATCTCAGAAATCTACTCCCCACGGCAGGGAAGTGGGGAGTCCATACGTGAAGTCACGGAGTCCGGTCATGATCGCTCAGATTCTCCCCACGAGCACTCCGAGGACAATACCTGGGAGGAATAGTATCCCTGTAGGGGTCTTGATATGATTGAAATATTTGTAGAATTCTGCGGTGATCACTCCTCCAAAGAGGGCTCAGGCAATAGACTTTGAGATGAGTAGTCATCCTTCTGGATTGCGACCCGGTATCATCGCGCCGTCGAACGTAGATATGATCATTCCTCCAAGCATAGCGCCCGCTATCACATAGAGATAATATTCCCATTTCTGTTGTTTTGAGTGGAACGGATTCGGGAGCTCACTTTTTGTGAGTACCTTGCTATAAAAAAACCAAGTCACAAAAAATGCAACGAGATATCCAGAGAGATCGTAGAGAATTTTGATATGCCAATATTCAAAATCGAAGGAAGACATGTGAGATTATATGGTTTTCTTATAAAAAGCTGGATTCCTGCCTACGAAGGAATGACAGAAACTAAAACTGTTTCAAAAATCTTACATCAGGACTCATGAAATACCTCATATCAGGAATTCCATACCTGATCATCACCAGACGATTCAGGCCAAATCCAAACGCAAAGCCAGAATATATCTCAGGGTCAAGTCCTCACTCTCGTATGACATTGGGGTGGATGAGTCCTGCTCCCATAAATTCGATCCAACCAGATGACTTACATACCCGACATCCGACTCCGTCACAAAATGGGCAAGAGAAATCAACCTCCACTCCAGGTTCTACGAAAGGGAAGTATCCAGGGCGCATACGAATATTTACTTCTTTGCCAAATATGTCAGACAGCATGGTCGTGATCGTGTACTTCAGGTGGGCAATACCGATTCATTTGTCTACAACGATTCCCTCAACCTGATAGAATGTATTATCATGAGTCGCATCTACATCTTCATTTCTGAACACTCTTCCAGGGATAATTGCCCGAATTGGTGTATTTTTATTTCGCATGATCAGATTTTGCATGCATGACGTCTGCGTGGCGAGTACATGACCAGATCCTTCGAGCCAGAATGTATCCTGCATGTCGCGAGCTGGATGGGTCTTTGGGACATTGACCGCATCGAAATTGAGATATTCGGTCGTCATCTCCATAGATTCATAGATGTCAAATCCCATACGCATGAACGTGTCTTCTACCTCCCGTGTCATGAGAGTGATCGGATGGAGGCTTCCTTTTTCCAGTGGATAGGGAATAGTGATATCTTCCTGTTCTGTTTCGAGTCGTTTTGCGATGAGATCTTTTTTGATGCGTTTTCGTTCGGCTTCAAACGCTTCAGTGATAATGTCACGAGTCTCATTCGCACTCTTACCAACAGTGCCACGATCTTCTGGAGAGAGGTCTTTGAGTCATTTGAGGATAGTGGTGAGTTCCCCAGATTTTCCGAGGATATCATTGCGGTATTGGATGAGAGACACCTCATCCTCTAGGCCTGATAGGGCTGAGAGTACCTTCGATTGGAGTGATTGGATTTGATTGAGCATAGGATTCATTAATTTATTATTTAGTTAATTATTTTTTTTGAGAATATATCTTTATTGTTCATGAGGTCGTAGATTTTTAAAAAATTTTCTGTTAAACCATTTTCTAAATTAACTGACAATTTTATAAATAATTGATTCCTATCGGCATATATTCATACTAAATTCATATTTTTCCCATAATCAAAATTCAAAGCATATTTACTTTTCTGAAGGGTCTCCAGATTTACAATTTCCAATCACTCATTGGTAAAAATATAGAGATTATCCTTGTCAAAATAATAATACTCAGGATATTCTCGTGATAATTTCATGACATTGTCTCATCAAATATCTTGTACGAATAATTGACCACTTCTTCCATTGGCATAAAAAACTTTTTTGGTTGCTAATAACAAAATATCTCAGTCAGGTAATGTGTCAATGGTCTTAAGTATTCTTATGTCTAAAATACTCGTACTAAATGTCTCGTATCAACTCGTTCTAAAAACAAGATAATTTCACTCAAATCTATCAAAAGATCAAAAGTAAGTTCAGGCACAATGAGGATTGTCGAAGCTATTAACCTGTTTGCATATGTCTTTTGATAAAATTTCTTTATTTGTCTTATTGTAATTCATGATATAGACTTTTTCTACTCAGTCTATGGTAATTTTTATCGTATCATCCATTCTGCCTTTGCTTTCTAAAAATTCTGCCTTATTTTTTCAATCAGATATGGTTGTCAATTTTCTATCAAATTTATATCAATCATCTGTTCATTTTTTATTGTATTTTTCATTTTCAACAATTTTGTTGAGGATATCTTGAATTTGCGAATCAGAAAATAGAATCTGATTTACTATTCCAGTCGGAGCATCAGCTATTCAGCTCCCTGAAAGCCCTCCAGTAGAAACCTTCTCTATTTTCCCAGAATCACTTTTCATAACATTTCCTGTTGCCACATCTGGACTTTCCACAATTGGTGGAGTTACCGTGGTCCGTTTTTCATTCACTGGCTGATTTGCCACTATTTTCACTTCTTCAGTTTTTCAACAAGAAACAAGAGATAATGGTATAAGTAGAGAGATTATGAATAGTTTTTTCATAAAAAATGAGGGTAAAAAATAAAAAAAAGATTTATTTATAGATATCTCATCGAGATCCAGCATCGAAGAAATTGATAATAATTTTATCTTCGATTATCTCATAGAGAAATCTGTATTTTCAGATTCGGAGCCTATAGGTGTCTGGTAATCATGTTAGGATTTTGATATCGAGATTATTTTCATATGGTTCCATTGCGAGTATCAGGAGAGAATCGGTGAATTTTGCAATCAGATTTTCTCATCTATGTTTTTCGAGGAATTTTGTTACATTCTTCTCGAGGAGTATAGTATACATGTTATCGAATTGATTCTAGAAAACTAAATGCCTCTATTCAGGTATCCCCATGAGTACTCTTCTTATAGAGTATTACATCATCAGGTGTAGCTATTTCTCTTTCGAAAGAGAGCTTTTGCATATTATTGTACTCAGCTATACTCAAAAAAACTCAAACAGGCTTGTTCTGTGAGAGTACGATCTTTTTTCCAAAAATATTTACATCTTTGAGTACTGAGCTCGTCCTATCACGAAGGTCTGAGATAGAGACGAAGTTTCTTTCGGTTATCATAATGCTATTATTAGTTTAATAAAACTTGGTAATATTGTAGGTATATTTACCTATATTTCAAGTTTAATTTCAGTAATCACTCACACTAACCGCAAAGAAGGAACTATACCGTAGTTCCTTCTTTTTCTTTTGTTTGGTTCCTGAGTTCCATGAGGATTATTTCATTAG
>JAYSPL010000075.1:0-22667 GCA_043722085.1 Candidatus Altimarinota bacterium
ATGGAGCATATTTCCTAAAAAAAATATCAGAAAGTAAACTTTCTGATATTTTTTATGGGCAATGAGATTTTGAGTGAGAGTTTTTGGGACGGACTCATCTGTTTGAGGATTTTTGGCCATTCATCACCTGTGCCCATATTTTCCTGGATACCAGGCTTGATATCATAGTCGATGAGTCGTATCATCTCACTTTGGATATTTGATCTTGCCAATTTTTCCATAAGTAGTGTTGCGAGTACCGCTGTATGTGATAATTGATTTTTTGGCTTCAATGTTGCGAGCAATACTATGGCCGTCAGGGGCTTTACTGCATTTTTTTCAGATGATTCTTCTTGGTTTATTTTTTTCATAGAAAGTATATTAACAAATATAATCTCGTATATTATATGTCTTTTGATCTATGAAACAAATAGATACTATCTATAATTTGACGGTAATGCTTCTAATCATCCGTGTATGCTCGCCACACGGGATTATCCTGAATTCATATCTCGTCCAGCTGACCTCATCCACTCTTCATAGGACTCATGAGAGCAACGATAAAATACTGGAAAAATCCCCGATTTCATGAGAAGTTTGGGATTTTTGAGAAAAAATCCTTCAAAATTTGACAGGAGAAAAAAATATGCTAATGTATTGGTACATATTTATTTGTAACTCTTTTCCCTATGAAGAATTTTTTCTTGTTTCTTATCATCCTGAGTTCATATTTTTCACTCGCAAATGCTGCTGATGTGGTCGATATATATAGTGGGAAGTGATCACCATGTCAGAGTAATCCGACCTATACCTATGATTACAATTCACTCCAGTACGCCTGTATTATCCAGAAGTCAGATAGCAGCTCGAGTCTCATACTCAATGGAAAAGAAGATCCACTCTATGCTGGCGCTGAAGCTGTGAGTTTCTCGAGCTCAGGAGTGAGGATCATCACACTTCGTAAGTGAGCTCTCCACCAGATTGTCATCGGGAATTATCGTTCTCCATGGTACCTCATGGCAAATTCGACTCTCGATACTCAGGGGAATTTTATCATCAATTTCCAGGATAGCGAAGGGTATGGATGGTCATACAATGGTGAAGTGAAGCAGTCTCAATCTCCAGTTCAGAGCTATGCTTCTTCATTTTTTTCTTCAGAGTCTTTATGAGTTTTGGAACAAAATATCTGAGGATGGTATGATCGTATTTCTCTCTGAGGTAAACCTATCCTTTCGTGATATTCGCATATCTACTATCAGGGAGAATATATAAGAAAGAATATCAGTGTACTCATCTTCCTTGCGCAGAAATGAGACAAAGTAGAGGTTATCGCATATAAGAAAGATGGTACTCTCGTCCGTCTTCAGAGTGTCCCAGGAAAGCTCGATACCTATCCGAGTTTCTCTGCAAAAAGTGACTACTCTCAATTCGCATTTAGCCTCAAAGAATGAGAAAAATATAGAATCATCACAGAGAAATGAATGCTCCCAGGTATATATGATAGCACACCAACACTGACTTATTATGATAAGATCTGACTCTATAAACAGGTCTATCGTGATGGAAAATCCTTTTTCTCATTTGGGAAGAAATCCTATGGTCCCTACGATGCTATCGGCTCCCTCAATGTTACCAGTAGTGGAAAGTCATGGTTCATCACGGTAACTCGAGGTGAGAAGGAATATCTCATCGTCAATGGCAAAGATATATCGTTATAAGCTTTTATTATCAGCTCATACTCAGGCATCCACTGATTCACCAGATTCCAGAACGGTTTCTGGTGATTTTTTTCTCTTAAGTGAGTGAGTTCATGTCCCATCCAAACACATTCTTTCACTAAAATGCAAAAAAGTATCTCCAGAATTTGACACGAGAAAAAAGATATGCTAGTGTGTTGGTACATATTTATTTGTAACTCTATAACAATATGTCTGAATCACTATCTGCCACGCAAGTGGCAATCGAAGCGGTTGAAAATTTAAAAAAAAGGGGGGGGGGGAATAAACTCACACAAGTAAATAAAGCAGCGTTACAGTGACTTGATGCCCAGGCACTTCAAAATATGAATATGAGTTTGAAAAAATGACTTTCCGCACTTTTATCTGATGTGGCAAGAAATAAAGCACACACAGATAATAAGTTTGCTACAGCGTATCTCGCAAAACTGAATTTAGCAGATAAGACGAATATAACGATGAAAGGAGTTGCTGCAATTCCCCCAGTCGTTCTCCCTTGAGCGTCAACACTAGTAAGAGATAGATCACTAGCTGCTCCTGCTGTTGCTTCTGTTGCTTCTGTTGCTTCTGTTGCAGTCACGGCTCCAGCGTCTGCAATCATACCACCCCATGCAGTACCTGGTGCGGGTAATCTGCCAGGAGATTGAGGAATATTTACTGCTATCACAGGCATATTCCAAGCTGCTCAGGCTCAGGCACTGACATGAGTGACTCCTAATACAACAAGAATTCTGATAGCATCTACTGATGCTAGTGCTGCGCTTACAGCTCTTCCGACAGCTGCTACCCTGGCACCGAAATCATCTCCACCCTCTACGGTGGCTGAGGCAACAGCACGATTAGCTACTTTAGAGACAGAGGCTCAGAACCTTGTTGATAGTGGTGCTGATGATGAAAAACTTGAAAAGGTCGAAGGACAGATCATTGCTACAAAGCGTCGACTTGCTGCTCTCCAGAGATGAGCCAAATTAGCCAATACCAAAACATATACAGAGGCTACCAAAGATACGAGCAAGGCCCTTGAGGATGCTAAAGATGCAGATACATTTATCCTTGCCAATTTTGCAACCGTAGAGATCGGCAATCAGACATATTATATTGCTAACAAGGCAAAATCTGAGAAGCTCGTGGCCCTCCTGAAAACAGATGATAGCGCTCTTCGAGATATATTTGTACGGAAGATGAGTGCTGTGAAGATCACCATGGATGGTCAGACTTATCCTGCTATCTCTACTCGAGATGCGGTGCTCGGACGATACAAGGAAAATGGGAACAAAGAGAGTCTCAAAAATGCAGTTGCATTCGATGAGAAGCAATATGACAAAGTATTAAAAGAGTTCAAGGATATCCAAGCTACCCCAGCAGAAGTCGCAAAGACTCTCACTCAGAAATTCATCAAAAATGTCCAATCCAATCCTGAGCAAGCCAAATGAGATCTTCGAAAGGCAATAGCAGGAGATGATCCTCGCACCAACACATCTTTGGATACTCTTCTCAAGGCTGATTTTACTAATCCACTTATCGATTGGACTAATCCAAAAATCAGTGATAAGATCACAACAACAATTGTTGATATATTGAATAAGAAGGAACCTGCATTCGTCATGAATCAATACGGTGTCGCGTTCGACGGAGTCTCTCTGGTCCCAGGTGCGATGGTAAGAGGCAAGATCGAATGAAAAGATACTAATGATGGATTTTATGAGACAAAATCAAGTAGCATCGATACATTCCTTGTGGGTATATCAGATCCTGATAACCAGCTCAAAACAGTTCTCACATCGGCAGGTGACAAATGACCGATCGAATTCGGTGGCAAGATCATCGAAATCAAAAATGGCCAAGTACTGTCTCTTGGTAAACCCGAGAAACCTGCATTCACTATGCGAGATCTTGTATGAAACTATAGTGCAACAGATGGTATCAGAGATGCGATCATCCTCGCTCTCGTTATCAAGATATGGGGAGTACCTTCTATTTCATTGAGTCTCCCAAGTCTCTCATTCTCTCTCCCAAATCTCAAGTTGGCTGGACTCAAGCTCCCAAGCCTAGGTTCTACCGCCCTCCATTTCTTGGGTGGATTTGGTCTCGGATGGTTCGCAGCGAGTCTCTACTATGGAGACAATGCGAAGATCGGTGCTGATACGAAGCTATACTCCAGGTATCAGAACGCCTCCAATATGATCACGAGTGAAAGGGAATGACAACTCTCGAAACAAATTGGTGACACAGAATACAAGCATATGTCCTGGGATACTGAGGGTACTGATAGATCTATCAAGATATATCGTCCCCTTGGAAAACCTGAAATAATCGGAGGTAGCGAGATCATCGCGTTTGCTATCGGTAAGGATAGAAAAGTAGATACTACCAATACTCTCATCAAGAGTGGTAATGAAATAAAATCCCTGAGTACTATTAGTAATTCAAAAGATATTATCGAAGCTATCGAAGCATAATACTTATTATTGAGGTTATAATATGTTCAAAAAAACGCCTAGGCGTTTTTTTTGAGAGTTGCTCTCTTCGCTCGTCTCTCCATATTGGCAAGGATACCCCACTCCATCCAGTATCTCTCGAGAGAATGGCTCGTTTCTCTATATTCATTGGTTCACTCGAGATAGGAGTAGGTCACTTCGCGTGCTCTGAGTACTTCCGTGAGCCTACGAGTATGTCTGAGATCCTTGTTGGCGATAGTGCTCTGGAACAGTTCATCCATACGATACCAAGATCCATTGAGGCGTTCTGTATTATTTTGACTCTTTGCTTGTATGGCTCGTCCTGCCTCCGCTCCGATATTGCCGAGTTGATCGATGAGTGATCTGGATTGCCAGTTTCAGTTGTCGAGAATGTCAGTATGATAGCTAGTTGATAACATAGGAGAGTACAATATCGGTTATGATTATCTGTGTTTCCAGATTGTCTACGCTTCTAGAAAAATTCTTTTGTGATGGTCTCAGATTGATCATCGAATCATATTCGATAAATGCATCACTCCCGTAGCATGCTGGATAGAGATTGATCCCCCAGAGATCAATCTGTTCACTCTCCATATCGAGAAACATCTCTTCTTCATCTACGTGCATCGTGGCTCCGATGATGATCTGTCTGGTGGAAATATTAACGACTGCCTTGACGAGCGGATCACCAGAGGGATTCATACAATTGGCATATTCTGAGAGTTCACGGATGGTTATCGGTTTGATGAGAAGTTGCATAGAGGAGAGTATAGGATTATTGATATAAAATGCAAAAAAGTGCTCGAGAATTTGACACGGTATGGGTAAAAGTGTTAGGATATTTGAAGTATTATTTTTTATCTTTCTTTTTATGGTCACATGTATTGTTATAACATATGTTCTCAAGTCTCTTATTATCATTGCCAGTATCCTTTGATTTTTATCTGCCAAGGCTCGTATTCCTGCAATGAAAGCCTTACTTCAAAAAGATTCCAACTTGATTTGATCAGCTGAATACACATGAACTTTCCCAAATCGAGATGCTATTTTTGGATCAAATTATCCATATCAATACCGTTCATAGAGAGTATACTCATCAGGTCTCCCTTGAGTGGCGCGATAAATTCATAGTCTACTTCGAACAGGTTCAGGATGAGCCGTCTCGCATGGAGCCACTGCCTCGTGAGTCCATACTGGTCTAAAACTTGTTGATTGATTTCGGGATTGCCATACGTTTTATCACCGATGATAGGATACCCAATATCGGCCATATGCACACGAATTTGATGAGTACGCCCGGTGAAGAGCTCAATTTCCAGGAGAGAATAGGCTCAATCAATGTGCTTGAGACGTGTATATTTCGTTCGAGCCAGTTTTGCATTGATTGGATTTTTTGTGGTCATTTTCTTGTGGTCGATGGCGTCTTCTCCGATATAGGATTCAAGGATTCATTCTTTTGATTGAACGAGTCATACGACTACCGCGTAGTAGAACTTCCGTATTTCTTTATGCGCTATTTTCACTTGGAGTGCCTTCATCGAACGATTATTCTTGGCTATGAGAATGAGTCCACTCGTATCACGGTCGAGCCGGTGCACAATCCCGGGACGTTCGATCCCATTGATCACGGCGCGATCTCCAAAATAATAGAGGAGTGCATTGAGGAGAGTTCCGGTTTTTCCATATTCTCCTGGAAATGTATGAGTATTGATGCCGGCGTCTTTGCTAATTACGGCAAAATCAGAAGTCTCGAAGATAATCTCAATAGGCATATCTTCGCCCTTGAGGTAGTATTTCTCAGTCACAAACTCTACACCAATAACATCTCAGAGGATCACCCGACGATTGGTTCAGAGCGGCAATCCATTGACTCGAATATGCCCTGTGTCGATAAGTCTATTGATATAGGACCTCGAATGCTCTGGAAAAATATCTGAAAAATACAGATCAATACGCCTGATATGTTGCTTGGGGATATAGACTGAGAATTGCGTATTCATTTATTTTTTGAGTCGCATTTGCACATTGGAATATACCTGATCTCTCTGCTCCTCTTGTATCGTTCGTAAGTGTCTGACAATCTCACTATTGAGAAGCAGTGTTTCAGCATTCTCTTCGGTGAGTCCACGAGAAGTGAGATAAAAGAGGGCTTCGCCACCGAGCCTATGAATTCGACACGAATGCCCTCCTTCGATATCATCTGTGGCGATTTCCAGTCGAGGAACGCCACGCACACGTGCACCGGTTCCAATCAGTATATTCGTCTGATCGACACGAGTCAATATATGTCGATATGGGCTCGCAACCCTGACGACGCCTTCAATTGATATGGAGGTGGTATCGGTTGCCAGTGCCAACAGATCGAGTGTAGAACTGGCATCATCGCCACATATTTCTGTGATAATCTCGAGATGGACCGTGTCGATCATGAGTCCAGTTCAGGTGAAATTGGTTCCTTTTCCGATACAGATATGACGATAATTCTGAGTAGGAAGCGTGCTCGCGTCTTTGACAAAACAGTACTTTACTTCAATTCATTCTCCGATGTCGATCTTGACACGTTCGATACTTCCCGTATCAAACAAGTAACAACTTTCTTGTACGCGAATATTTTCTGTATCTATGTGGATGGTGTTCATACGCAAAGTATAGAAAAAATACGCAAAAATGCAATTGGCTTTTTTGAGTGATTTATATAAAATCAGGCTATGAATACAGTGATACTCGAAATCGCGGTGGATAGAGCCAATGAAAAGTGAGTTTTTGTGGCTCGTGAGATGCTCTCAACCCTTCATGATACGCTGCATAATTCTCAGGCTTCATGGTGGAATATATTCTCCCATACTCGTCCACAGTTCAGATTTTTGGTAGTCCACCATCTCGGTCGAATCAGGTTTTTTCTAGAAACCCCGACGGATCATCGACAATTTCTCGAGAGCCAACTCTACGCGCACTACAGTGATATCGAGATTACAGAGTCGATACTTCCCTTCTCATCAGAAGCGCAGATATCTATGCAAGAGGCGAGACTCTCGCATATATCGTGAAATACCATCAAGCTGTACGCGAATCTCAAGGATCGCACTGAAAAAGAGAGTATTGATCCACTCTCGAGTATTACATCTGTACTCGGGAAATCTCAAAAAAATGAAACGGTCTTTTTTCGAGTAGATTTTTCACCACTTTCAGATCATAGTTGGCGTGAACATACCGAGCGCCTCATCATCGAAAGCCATCGACTTCCTGATTTTGCAAAACTCTTTCTCCTGGTTAATTGGTGGTGGCTTCGTTTTTTGATATTTCCATTCACGCTCTTGGCTCATATTGTCTCATTTCTGATGGGAAATATGGCACAGGAAGATGCGCCTTATATGGATAAAAAAGAAACCCGAGAAAAACAAGAAAACAAATTTGAGACCTATGGATATTCGGTACGAGTGCTCCTTGCGAACGTCGGAAAAACAAATGCAACCACACGCGAACTCTCTTCTAGTCTCAATATTTTTGCTTCACCAGGAGGTGCTAAGCTCATCGTATGACGCCCAAGGCTCTGCAGCTACCAAGATACTCTCTGAAAATACTCCAAGTATCGCAGTATCCTCTCCGTGACTGAACTCGCAGGCCTCGTCCACCTTCCGACGATCTACGTCAAAACACCCGGAGTCAACTGGGTGACGACAAGACGTTTTGAACCACCCCATAATTTGCCCGCCATTGATGAACCTAATACCCCCATTGGCCTTTCGAACTTCCGTGGCTCAACAGAAGCATTTGGAATACAGCCAATTGATCGGGCCAGGCACGTCTATATCATCGGGAAGACTGGAATGGGTAAGTCAACACTCCTCGAAAACATGCTCTATTCTGATATCATGAGTGGTCGAGGGATTGCGCTCATTGATCCACATGGTGATCTTGCTGATACGATTCTCGCCAATATTCCCAAATCCCGTACGAATGATATCATCCTCTTTGATCCATCTGATACCGAGTATCCCATAGCATTTAATATGCTCGACAATCCCAATCCAGAACTCAGGCCTATTGTCGCATCCGGACTCGTGTCTATTTTCAAGAAGATGTTCGCCGAAAGTTGGGGTCCACGTCTCGAATATATCCTTCGAAATACTATCCTGACGCTTCTCCTCATTCCTGATACGACGCTCATCTCGATTCCGTTGATGCTCACGCATGAATCGTATCGCCGAAAGGTGGTATCAAAGATCACTGATCCTATTCTGATACAATTCTGGACACAAGAATTCGAAAGAATGGCTCCAGCTCAGATGAGTGAAGCGATCAATCCGATTCTCAATAAAGTTGGGCAATTTCTCTCATCGCCAATCCTTCGAAATATTCTCGGTCAACCAAAAAACCCATTTTCACTCCGGTGGATCATGGACAATGGGAAGATATTTATCGTGAACCTGTCGAAGTGAAAAATTGGCGAAGATGCATCAGCCCTTCTCGGTGCAATGATGGTAACCAAGTTCCAGATTGAGGCGATGACACGTGCGGATACCCCAGAAGCAGATCGCCGGGATTTTGGACTCTACGTCGATGAATTCCAGAACTTCGCCACGGATTCATTCGCCACAATCCTATCAGAAGCGCGCAAATACAAGCTCTCGCTCACTATGGCGAACCAGTATATTGCGCAGATGCCCGAGACGGTCCAGGGAGCCGTATTTGGCAATGTCGGTTCGCTCATCTCATTCCAGGTTGGGTATGATGACGCGACCAAGTTTGCTGAGGTATTTGGCGGTGAAGATGTGATCACTTCACAAGATCTGATGAACCTGAGAAAATACGATATCTATACCAAGCTCCTCATAGATGGGATGCCATCTCCAGTTTTTTCAGCAACCACCTACGCGCCACTCCATGAGCGAATTGATATCCCACCCCAGCAATCTCGTGATGTGCTTCTCAAGGTATCTCGCGAGAAGTACACCAAGCGAAGAGAATTCGTCGAGAAGAAAATATTTGAATATGCGGCCAAGATCTCTGACGAAGAGCGAAAATACCGAAAGGAAAAAGAAGAATATAAAGAAGAAATTAAGGCAAAGAAAGAGAGTGAGAGAAAACAAAAACCTCTCGAATAATGTATGGAGTCACGGACTCCTGCTGTTTCAGACTGAAAATAAAGAAAGAAATTGAAAGAAAACAAAAGCCTAATTAATACCGACCGCATAGTTACGGGCATATCGACTACAGGTTCCACTTGGCCCTCCGCCGTTTTCGCTGAGTTGTATATTGGTAATATCGGTAGGTTTCGAGTTTTCTAAATATCCAGATATTGCATATTTTCCAGTTGCATCATTAAAGTAGAACATATACTGATTCTGTGAAAGTGGTTGTCAGGTTGTATTGAAACAGGGTGGTGTATTCGGGGTAGCAGGAGTATTCATATTGGATGATATGATATTTGCAAATCATTTATTAATAAATCACTTTTCTTGTAATACAGAAAAGAGTGATTTTGGATAGGAGGCTGGTAGTCCATCAACAAAATTAATCCATCACATAGAGTCGCTTGCTCAACCTCACTGCCATCCAGCTCCTGGTATCTTATAGGTCTTGTTAGCAACCTGGTAGAGTACTAGTGCTGTATTGAGTTGGGCGATCTCAGTCACTTTCACGCTATCTCGCCCTCGCGCAAGATAGCCCGTCATCACTGGATAGAGAGCCGCTATGAGTATCCCCATAATTGCAATGATGATCATGAGCTCTACGAGCGTGAATCCTTTTTTGAGTTGAGCAAGCATATGTACATAATATTATATCTCTCTGAGTATAAGAGGAGCTATACTCGTGTCAAATCAAATCATTAATAATTGACTATGAGATCCATCTTCACGCTTCCATTATACAACCCTGCAGCCTGTTCGGCACTCATTTTACCTCCATACTTGATAGGATAGGTATACGTATTTTTGAGTCAATTCTGGTTGATATTGCCTCATTGCGTTGCAATGGTTACTGAGGATGCAATACTTGATAGAATACTGCCACCGCTGTCATATCACCATCACACGACTCCGTTCCAATAATTCACCGTATCGGTTCATGTTGCGAGCGTATTCGTGGCAATCATGGTAACGGTAAATGGAGCTCCCACCGTTTTGACGGTGATCGTCATGATCCCACTTCCAAACACTTGCGTATCAGGCACGACGGTTCCAATATCATACTGATCACTGGACGCACTCCACTCAATAGCATCCACAAAATACGTACTACTCTGTGTGATGGTATTTCCTACGCTATCGGTGACAGAGATATCAAATCGATATTTTCAAAACGGAAGTCCAGATATATTCACTGTTCCGGTTGAGGTGGTTGCCGCTCCCGAAAGGGTCATATAGGATGCTGCAAGGTCCGTCGTATTCCATGCGCTGACTCCGTCCCACGAGAATATTTTTCCGGTAAATGAACTCGCATTGATAGTGGAGCCCGTATCACTATACGTCACCACCAGTGGAAAATTCCCAATCGGCATGAGGCTTCCTGATGCGCGTGATATCGAGTTGATGGTCGGTGGCGTGGTATCTCCTCCGAGTTGACCAAAAGTTATATAGTTCATATCACTCGTACTGACCGTAAATTCCCAATTTCCCGCATTGAGGGTTCCGACATATGCTGTGGCTCATACGGCAAATACTCCATCCGCATCTACGAACATATAGAGTAAACCAGTGGCTCCTGTCGGTAACGCGGCCGATGGATAGGCAATTTTTGTACTCCCGATATCTCCATTTTTCTCCTGAAATTGCCACTTTCGGGTAATACGTGTATATCCAGATGGAGCATCAGTACTACTAAAACTCCCGGTTGCTGCTGCATCATTGGCCCAGATCAAAGATTGGAAATCAGTAGTAATTCACCCCACACTATTTACGATAATATCTCCGGTATTGTTGATGGATTGAGACTTGGGTTGATAGATCGCAGAGATATCATCCCGAACAATACCCGCAATATCACTATTGATCAGACCAGCGCTCGTTGCATCCCAGGCAATTGCCGTATTGGAGAGGGTATAATTTTGTGGAACTGATTGATTGAGTGTAATTCCATACTTGAGCGCTAAATAGGATTCGACTTTGCTCGATTCAAACGAAGTCAGTCCAAATGGATAGACGATGACTTCAGCGACGTTCGCGAGCGTGGAATTGGTAGTCACACTACGTCCGATACCGATGGATGCTCCACTAAAGCTCGTAGCTACAATTGCGCCCGTCAGAGTCTGCAGTCCATCCGTTTCATTGAGAGCACTTCCATCACTGGCTCGAATGGATGAGGTGATATTCGCCTTACTGGGGGTACGCGCATTAGCTCAATTGTAAAAGGTAGTTCCACCGAAGAGTCAGAACTTATCTGCTGTGGGCGTGGTACTCCAATCAAGGCTATTGGTAACAACGGTTTGTGGTCCAATCAAAAATGATCCTCCGGACGCGATACGGGTAACAGTATAGACTGATCCCGATATCGTGGTAAGATTCAGACTGCTATTGGTATTGAGAGACGCGTTATTGAAGTAGAGGGTCGGATTATAGTTGATCTGATTCGTCGTATCGTACGTAACAGTCCCAAGTCCTGTTACGGCATTCGCTGCAGCCCCAAGGGTTCCACTATTGGTCCAACTCGTTATCGTACAGCCGTTCGTACTACAGTTCTTGCCACCGTCTGCTTTGGTCCAGAAGGTCATACTTCGAACGCCACCCGGTGCATAGGGAGTTGCCGCTACAACCGCATTAGTCGCAAACGCGCTATTATTGGAGGTATTGGAATCTCCGATATTACTGATCGCGATATTGAAGGTCACCGATGTTCCTCCCGCAGGGGGAAGTGGGACCACGGGTATCGAGAGCGTATCACTGGCGAGAAATGCCATAGTAGTGGTTTTGGTACAGGTCACGGTCGTTCCAGATACCGCTCCACATGACCAGCCATTACTGGTAAAGCCTGATGAAGGACCAGAAATATTAGCTGGAAGTGTAAGTACTACCGTATGTACTCCCGTCGAAGTCATATTTCCGACATTGGTCAGAGTGATGGGAAGCTGAGAAGTGATTCCTACTGCTAGGACTGGTGATGGTTGTCCAATACCAGGGATCAGATCCACGACATTCGTCGCGACATATGGCATTACCCTCCACTCAACGGCTCCAGAATATGTGACACTCGCCGCGGTTCCGAAGTCCCAATTGACTCCAAACCCGAGATCTCCCGTACCAGACTGGATCACATTATTAAAGTTAGCTCCATTCGTAATATTGGTTTGCAGTGTCCCAAATGGATCTGCTTCATAGCCGGTCCATACTGCCCCACTGAGATAGCGAAATGCGGAAACAATATTTCCCACTGTATCAGACACTCCGACTGTCTGCCCACCTGTGTTGGTGTAGTATCCCATATCATTGGCATCATTACCTGCCACGGAACTGTTCATGGCATAGTACAGTTTGATATTCGCGCTATTTCCACTTGGAACAATGACCTTATATGACCACGTGAAGTATTTATTGGGAGCGGTATGGGACCAATCGATAATGAGACTATATGTACGACCCCCAACTCTTGCTGTCATATTGGACGTAGCGGTGTAGATATTTCCATTGATGGATGAGGTTGTGGTTGCAGTTTTCCAGGCACTATATCCATTTCCATAGTTGGTAGTTCCGATACGGAGTACCGGCCAGGTACTCGGACCAGTACAACCCGTAGCAGGAGGATTCCCACCCACTACTTGTGCGAGATTATTATAGTAGACTTGGGCTTGGGCACAGTCTCCGATGATGATACGCAGATCATTCGATCCTGTAGTTCCTCCACTTGGATTCATGGTGAAGCTTGATGCGCCACAGGTATAGAATGTAATCTTACCATTTTTTACTACTGCTTGTGATCCTGATTTCGATGCGGAACCATCAGTATTGCAGAGTGTATCTCGAGCTGTGGAGAGACCAGACGTATTGAAATCCGCATTACCACTATGCAATACTGCGATATCCACGGTGATCCCGTCTGAATACATTGGAGTGGCAATACTGATACTGACGGGACTCGAGAAGATGAGATGCGTTCCTGGAATACCAAACTCAAATACTTCTGAACTCATAGTCTCATTGGACTCAGCTTTTCCTCCTTTTTTTGCAACTTTATTTTTTTTCGCATTATACTTGTTTGCTTTGATTTTCACATCATCAGAAACGGGTGCAATATCAATATTGTTTGGATCAATTGTATCTCCAGTGACACTGGAGATACTTGTTCCAGTGATCAATTGTACCGTAATAGTACCTTGTGTCCCTCATACGTTTTCTACTTTTCTAGCCGGGCGATTCAAGCGAATCTTTTTATTTTTTTCTCCAGTAATGAACGGAGTACGCACTGGTTTGAGAAAATTCTGGAATGGACTGGTACGGTCAGTGGTTTCAGAAATAACTCACTCACTATTCCCCGGGAATCGATTTAGCACAACTATTGGCGCAATAACTCAGAGTAATTCTATCTTTTGGTATGCTTCCTGTGCAGCAATGAGGCTTATGATATCCTGTTCAATAGTCACACCCGTATTCTCGATTACTATTGTATCATCATTCGTGGTGTTCTTATTGACCTCGGCTTGTAGAGTGAGATCGTCAATAGAATTGATCGCGATCCCTGCATCTGAGAGCGCAAGCACGGTGATAGAACTCGACTGAAATAAAACAGTTGAGAGGAGTATGGAAATCCAGATGTACCGCAGTACAGACATATAATTATATTACCAGATATCATATAAAAAAACAAAAATCATACGGATGTGCTATGAATTTTGTTTTGCAAAGTTATTTTTTTATTGTATTGTACCAATTCTTGAAGGATCGCGCATTGCCATTTCAGCGGTTTTGGTATAAATAATATGATTGGAGAGTAGTCGCATGATGGCATCATCCATGAGAATCATCCCATCTTGTTTCCCAAGTTCGAGTACGCTATAGAGATTCTGTGTTTCTCCTCTGATAATGAGATTGCGTACGGAATCAGTATTGAACATCACTTCTCGGGCTACGATCATCCCAGAGGTATCACTTTTTGGAAGGAGCACTTGGGAGATAATCATTCGCATACAGAGTGCAAACTGCATGCGAATCTGATTCTGGGAAGTTGATGGAAAGGATTGGATAATACGATCTACTGTTTGCACCGTATCATTGGTATGGAGTGTTGAGAGTACAAGGTGTCCTGTTTCCGCAAGCGTGATAGCAGCTTCCATCGTTTCAAGATCACGCATTTCACCGATCACAATGACGTCAGGATCTTCACGGAGAATAGACCGGATGCCTTCCCCAAAGGTGTGAAATTGCTTTCAGAGCTCTCGTTGGTGAATGAGTGATTTTCGATTTTGATAGACAAATTCGACCGGATCTTCGAGGGTGATGATATGTCGGTAGGTGTGGGCATTGATATAGTCGATCATTGTCGCCATCGTGGTTGATTTTCCAGAACCCGTTGGACCCGTAATCAGAATGATTCCCTTATCCGCCGCCGTAGCTCGGAGCATTGGTTCCGTGAGAGATATATCATCAGGACTTGGAATCACGCAAGGGATCATGCGCATCGAGATCGTAATTCCATTGATCGTACGTGAAAAATTGATACGAAATCGAGTAAGACCTTGTGAATAAGAAGTATCAAGTGTTCGCTCATCAAAGCGCCTTCCGAGAAGGAATTCACAGATACTTTCTACATCAAAACCCGAGATAATCCCATATTTTTCTACGGGCACTATATTTCATATTTTATTTCTAACATATGGATATGTTTCACTGGTAATATGCAGATCCGAGATATTCATCTTGATGACTTCTGCAATGAGTGAGACGAACTTGGTATTTTCCATGGGGGTGGTTTATGGGTACGAAGACTCCTATAGGTTATACTAATTATTGAATTTTTATAGATACTTCATTCGCACTGGGGAATGCAAGGGTATATTTCATTTTTTCAGTAGTGATCATGCCCCGATCAAAGAAGGTACCATCAAAGTTCATACGGTATGCGGTATACGATGAGAGCATCTTGATCGCTTCTCTATCAGAGATTTCTCGAGCGGTTTGCCACGATACCTCTCTCGGAGGCAAGAGCCCAAGATCTTGAGCCAAGACGAGGTATGGGGCATACCATGAGATTGGACTGACATTCGTAAAATGAGTATATATTCCCTTTTCATTTGGAATATATCATCCATTGGCATTGAGTCTTCCCTCAGCGGTTACTGGTTCTTCGAATATGGTGAATAGCATCATCAGGAATTCTTCACGAGTGGTATAGCTTTTTCCATTAAAATAGGATCCATAGTATTCTTTGGCACATGCCTTCGCGATTGACTTGAATTCTTTGATGTCAGTACTCTCGACAAGATCCCCCAGTCCATACGAGAGGTACGCTTCATGCGAGAGACATTCAGCATACGTAGTGGGTGCTTGAGTTAAAAATGAAGAAAATGGATTACTTCCACCCATAGAGGTTCCTCCATGTTCGAATGGTGTTCCAATATACATAGCAGGAGTAATATATTGGGAAATTGGACCACTCCACATGAACCCAGCAAGCATCGGGGTACGATGGAGGAGTTCCCAGGGAGTGTATAGGGAGTTACTTTTGACTTGGGGAGCCGCATTGAGCACGCTTGATTGGGAGATAGATTGGTTGATCTCAGCAATTCCAGTAGCAATATCACTTGTGCGTTTCGTGGCTATCGCACTGGTGGTACCAGAGCTACTGGTGGTGGAAAAGAGCGTATCAAGACAAGTAGCATCGATCGCACCTCAGGAAGTTCCAGAAGATGCAAATAATGATGCCATGCAATCCTCACGACTACTCGCGGCAAAGCTACTCGGGGAGATACATTGTGTAATGATAATAGTCGAGATAATGACTGGGAGTATGAGTAGTTTCATAAGACTTGAAATAAGAGTACAATGAGTCTATCATAATTCCTATAAAAAAAGCAAATCTTTGCATATATTTTCTTTTTTACAAAATAGAACTATTTCATATTCTATATATATGAAACTTATTATCTGACTGGGTAACCCTGGAAAACAATATAAAAATACCAGGCACAATGTTGGATTTATTATGATTGATACCATTTTTGAGGGTTTTCTCGAAGACAAAAAATTGAAATCTGAAATTTCGAGAAATGGAAGTATTCCTTCATCGGCCTATTCACTCATAGGAGTGAAGCCTCAGACTTTTATGAATCTCTCGGGCGATGCGGTATTGGCGTTAGTTTCTTTTTATAAGCTCGATCCAAAAAAGGATATCCTCGTGATATCGGATGATCTCGATATGGAATTTGGCAAAGTACGATTTCGTACGCTCTGAAGCCATGGTGGGCAAAATGGACTCAAAGATATCATGACGAAACTGGGAACGAATGAGTTTGCACGTGTGAAAATCGGCATTGGGCGAGACGTGCGATACGAAGTGAGTGATTGGGTACTCTCCTCATTCACTGAATGAGAAATATCACTCCTCAAATCCGAGACGTTTCCGAAAGTTCAAGAATATATTCGTACATGGCTATGAGACTAGATCAATACCTCGTCAAACATCATCACCTGACTCGCAATAGAGCGCAACAACTGATTGCCACTGATCTGATATTAGTCGATTCACGGATCTGTAACAAGGCATCATTTGCAATGAGAGATACCTCTATTGTGAGCATTATACACGATCGACGTGTCGCTTGGGTTTCACGCAGTGCTGAGAAATTGGCGGGGTTCTTGGAGTGACTGCCTATCGCATTGCATCTTCTCGATGGAACCTGTCTGGATATTGGATCATCTACGGGTGGTTTTACACAGGTACTCCTCGGACTCTGAGTGCGTCATGTTGATGCTGTTGATGTTGGCACAGATCAGCTGCATGCCTCACTCCGACATGATCCAAGAGTGACCATATATGAACAGACCGATGTCCGAGATTTTTCCAAAAATAACACCGGAAATATAGTCTATGATACCATCGTTTGTGATGCTTCCTTTATCTCACTGATAGAGATCATCGATGCGATTCTAGTACTTGCGAATGAGACCACAAAAATCATTCTTCTCTACAAGCCTCAATTTGAAGTGGGTCGAGAACACCTTCGTAAAACAGGGGTACCCAAAGATATCACTGTCGTACAAGAGAAAATGACAGAGTTTGAAGGAATCCTATGTGCCAAAAATACAACCATACTGGAACGTACACCAGCTATACTCATGGGGGAAGCCGGAAATCAAGAATGGATCTACTTACTCCAAAAAAATCCCACTTCGAAATAGGAGATTTTTGTGGAAACATAGGTTTATTTTTTACTGATAATTCCACCTCCGAGTACCATCCCTACGAGCGCGAGAATCACCGCAAATATGAGTGCAGTCCAGAACCCATCTACTTGGAATCCTGGAACTATATTTGCAACCAACAGTACCATGAGTACGTTGATCACAACCGATATGAGCCCGAGTGTGACGATATTAATAGGAAATGTGAGAATCTTTAGTACTACTCCAATAGTTCCATTCACTACGGCAAGAACGACTGCTACGATGATAGCAGTGAGATAGCCATCTACGGATGCACCGGGAGTGATATAGGCAGCAATCGCAACAGCGAGTGCTGATATGAGTATATTCAAGAGCGTATTCATATCTATAAAAATTATATAATATATTACTGTTATCATAGCTTATTTACTCGGATTACAACGACAAATCCAAGACAACCATAATAGTATGCTATTAGTAGATCGCCTTGATACAACGTATGACGTCCTCTAGGAGTATTTTCTTGATTCGTACGCGATCAGTGATGTTAAATGTCCCTACAAAATACACCATTGTTTTTTTAGAGAGTTCGTAGGAACCGAGTTCTATATTGATATTTCCGAATTTTTGTTCGTCATGGTGGTACCGGAAGATGCAGTTTACCACACGTCGTATATTTTTTTCATCATCATTGATTCGTATTTTTATCTCATTTGCTCATGCCAGTACTGAGTCCACCTCAAAGTATTTCCCAAGCTCTTCCTCAAAGTGAGTCTCGAGGATATCAATGGTTTTTTGGAGTTCGGTCCGAAAATCTCCCTGAAATCGAACGGTTGATCTGGTAGATTGTTTTTCGGGTTTATTGTAACGGAGGGCATTCTCGATCATATTTTTTCTTGAGTTAGGATAGAATTATGAGTATACTATAGTCAAAAAGTGAAAAAATGAAATATTGTCGCTAGAATAGATACAATAGTCGATGTATAGTCTTATGTATAACGCTATTTTTTCAAAAACCGGAGTGAACGGTCCATGAGTGATTTCCTATTTTTTCCTATTGTATCAAAGCCCTTTTCGAGCTCTTTGATAAAATGAGAATCTCACACCTTCATTACTTCCTCATAAAAAATTTTCAGATCAGATAATGATGGGCGTCTGCTCATCTCCCATTCAAACTCATCGAGAGCTTCAATGTCTATATTTTTAGTTACAAATTCATCAAATTCCTTTTCTTCATAAAAGGTTTTTAGTATTTCTTTTTCCTTTCCATCGATACTCTTGTAGAAGTGAATTGTTCCTTTGAACATATACTAAAGGTTAATAGGTGTACGCCTCCAAAAAAAACATAAAATACATTCTTGTTAGAAACTACTGGTATGGTACTCGTTTTAACTAAAATACATAAGACAAAACGCGGACAATTTAGGAGAGAGATCAAGTCAACTTTGAATCGATATTGATACATAACAGATACAACACACTTTGTGCATGTACCTTAAAAACGCATAGAAATCACCACTTTCGAACTCACTGTAAGCAACAAAAGAGAGCTTACAGTAAAACTCTCTCTGGTACTGGGCTAGATTGGTTTCGGGTGATAACTCTGTACTGGAAGCCTATAAGGGGTCGAGTTTTCGAACCTTTATAGAGAACTATGATAGGGTAGCGTAAAAGTACGGGAAACTTTTTAGTCTTTGAGTACTTATTGGCGCATGGGTTTATTATGAAAATAGTATTGTTACTGTATCCCAGAATATGAATCGAAATAAAATTATAATAACCTTAAGCGCTATCTCAGAGGGCACTTATTTTTTTGTATTGGTTTTATCTTTGATCTTGAATATATTTAGATTATTATCTATCATATGAGGTATACCTTTATGGTACATTTCTGTGAATATTTACTATTATTAACCACCCACACATATGACAACAGATTCAACAAAGACTCCCATAGTAGATGGTATTATATTATGAGCACAGGTAATTGCTGCTTGAGCAGCTCTCTATATATTATTTAATGGCAAAGAAAGTGCGCCTAAAGCAAAAGAGTGGGCCATGAATATGGAGCAGGAAATTGTTGAGAAAATTGATAAGGCCAAAGATATAACGGAAGGCGTTCTTGCGAAAATTATAGATGAAGTTAACGAAAAATATGAACATATGAAGGATATCGATAAAGATGAACTCAAAAAAACGGTAGTTACACTCCGTGATCATTGGTCTTCTGTTATTAAGGCAAAATAAATCACTTATATACAAATAAAAACTCTCATTTCAGAGAGTTTTTTAGATATATTGGAGGTCTATAAGGGGTCGAGCTTTCGAACTTTTATAGAGAACTATGATCGCGTAGCGGAAAAGTATGGGTGCAATTTTTAAGGTTATATAGATATTATGAAAATATATGCCTTACATAAGTGGATTTCTTCCGTTGCAGTAGACACTACTATATT
The DNA here is from genome assembly GCA_043722085.1 of Candidatus Altimarinota bacterium. Taxonomy (GTDB): domain Bacteria; phylum Patescibacteriota; class Gracilibacteria; order BD1-5; family UBA2023; genus JABFSX01. Next base: position 19,944 of record JAYSPL010000075.1, read on the forward strand.
AATTTCAATGAAGTTTTATATTCCATAGGGGGAATCGAAGCTCAAGATTTCGCGCAAAAAATTATAATGTTAATATTGCCTCATTTACTGTCTTATAGGCAAACTGTTCGATAAAATGGCTATTTATATAGAAAATAATATAATTAGGGGTAAAATCTCACATATTCGTTACTACATTAATCCCTACTTATATGGCTGAAAAAAGCAAGTTCATGACAATGTTTGAGCAACTATCAGATGATGATCAAGAGACAGTAGCACAATCAATGGTACATATAACTGAGTTGATAATAGAAAAAGGTCCAAGAAGACGAAAATAGAAGTATAAATATTCTTGAATTTTAGACATATAGTTTATGGTAAATAATGGTAGTTATTTGTAAGAGAAATATTTTTTAGTAGCCTAATGTCTAATTGGAAATATGGCTCATTTTTATATGGATACAATATCGTGGGAAATCGTTGATCTTTATGGTAGTGTAAATGGTTATTTTTCGTGAAGTTAAATCAATGGAAAATTGTTGACCTAATCACATAATATGTCTTATGTGAACCATTGAAAAATTCAGTAAACCAATGTAGAAATAGAAATCATGATTCATCCTATAGATAAACCGATCATTTTTGATTCAAAACACAATATATAGTGTTTGTAGGACCAAAAATCATAGAATATATACTATTGATTATGGACACTTTATAAATACAATTGCGAAAAATCCACCCTATCTATGATAGGTCTGTTACTCTCATCATACTTATGTCCGAAGATCAAAAGAAACAACTCGAAAAACAACTCTGGGCAGTGGCAAATACACTCTGGGGAAAGATGACGGCTGATACCTATCGTGACTATATTCTCGGTTTTATTTTCTATAAGTACCTTTCCGAGAAAATACATCTTTACGCCAATAATCTACTCAAGAATGAGCATATAACTGATTTTACATTGATTGATGAGACTACCAAAGAATGACAAGAACTCATCGATGCTATACGAGAAAATGCTATACCAGATCTCGGATACTTCCTTATGCCGAAAGAACTTTTTTCCTATATTACTACGAAGTGAAGTTCAAAACTGGAATGAGTGACGAGTAATTTTATACTCGATGACCTGGAGAAAGTATTCTCAAATATTCAAAATTCTACTACAGGAACTGAGAGTGAAGATGATTTTGATGATTTGTTTTCTAATATTGACCTCACATCCCCGAACCTAGGAAAGCTCCCTGCTCAAAAGAATGAACTCATAGCAAAAGTCCTCGTTCACCTCGATGCGATCGACTTCGAACTCCAGAATACTGAGATCGACGTCCTCGGAGATGCCTATGAATACCTTATCAAACAATTTGCGAGTTCAGCAGGAAAGACAGCATGAGAATTCTACACACCACAAGAAGTATCGATGATCCTAGCGAGAATCGTAACCACAGGCAAGAAGAAGCTCCGTTCGGTCTATGATCCGACTTGTGGCTCTGGATCACTTCTACTACGAGTATCCAAAGAGGCAGAAGTTGCTGATTTCTATGGTCAAGAGATGAATCATACTACATACAACCTTGCTCGTATGAATATGATCCTCCATAATGTTCATTATCATAATTTCGATATACAAAATGGTGATACTCTCGAAGACCCTCATCATCTTGGGATAAAGTTTGAGGCGATTGTCGCCAATCCTCCGTTTGGTATGGGCTGGACTGCCAATGATCTCAAGATGACTGATGACAGGTTTTCTCAATATGGAGTTCTGGCTCCGAAATCATGTGCCGACTACGCCTTCGTGGAACACATGATATCTCAGCTCGATGAGAATGGAACTATGGCAGTCGTATTGCCTCATGGAGCCCTATTTAGGCAGTGAGCCGAGCAGAAGATCCGCCAATATATTATCGACAAGCTCAATTATCTCGATGCGGTCATCGGACTCCCCGCTAATCTCTTCTATGGAGCCAGTATCCCTGCGACTATACTCGTTTTCAAGAAGTGTCGTATCCATCCTGATGATATTCTCTTCATCGATTCGAGTGACTACTATGAAAAAGTCGGAAACAAGAATCGACTCAGAGAATCTGATATCGAGAAGATCGTCTCGACATACCAGAATCGCACTGAAGTAGACAAATACTCGCATATCGCACCACTCACAGAGATCCGAGAGAACGACTACAATCTCAATATCTCTAGATATGTTGATACGTCCATACCTGATGCTGAGATTGACCTTGATACTGTCGCAGAGCGCATTCGTACACTCGATACTGATATCAGACAAACTAACGAAATTATTGCAAAGTATTGCCAAGAACTCGGAATTGCTTCACCTTTCTAGAATCCTATGACTCACTCTCCTCTTGCATCTCAGAAAATACCGAAAATTAGATTTCGGGAGTTTTGAGGTGAGTGGGAAAAGAAAACAATTATAGAAGTATCTGATATTTGAAGAGGAAAATCTAAATATAGACCAAGAGATTCGGCTTTTCTTTATGGTGGAAAGTATCCATTTATTCAAACTGGTGACATAAGAAATGCTTCTCTATTTTTAGAAAAATATACTCAAACATATTCCGAAGAATGACTAAAACAAAGTAAACTTTGGCAGGAAAATACCTTTTGTATAACGAGTCTGTCCCAAAAATACCTAACGCCAGTTAGGTATTTTTCTTATATTTACCCTATTTTTTCCTCTATTTTCCCTTTGCAGATGCGGAAATATGAGTA